>NZ_JBUEDD010000010.1:0-255894 GCF_054955055.1 Paenibacillus sp. J5
TGGCTCCCTATTCCGCTTCGCCTGTCTGATGGGCTATGCTTCCCTGGACTGTACAGCGGAGACGATCGAGACATTACACGATCTGGCCGACTGCCTCGGTCTCATTCATCAGATTGAGAATGACAGGAGGGATCTGCTGCGATGGGATCTGAAGAACGATCTGCTCAGCAAGAAGCGAACCTTGCCGGCGCTGTATCTGCTCTCCATTGAAGATGATGCCTTTCGTCTATTCCAGGACTATTATGCAGGGAGCATTACCATAGATTCTCTGCTGACGCAGAAGGAGCAGCTACTCCACATGATTCATACCTCCGGGTGTATCGAGTATTCCCAAGTGGTTCAATCGGTGTGCCTGCAAAAAGCGGAAGAGATATACGACCAATTGCAAGCCGCCTCGCCGTGGAATTCAAGGAGATCACTTATGCCTCGTATCTAGATATAGACTAATACTCCGTATTATCAAAAATTAATTCGCCAGCAGATAAATCCAATATAAATGATTTGAGGAACTTTAAATGGAAGAATATGAATCATTAAACTGAGCCAAGACGAGCGTAGGCAATTAGAACAACGGATCAAAAATGGGAACCAGAAGTGGCTAACGGACTTGACAGAATTCAAGTACGGTAATAGTCAGAAAGCGTATCTAAATGTATATGAGACATTAGGGACTTTGAAATGCGAGAAGTATTACTTGCATATCTACCAAACCTTTGAGCATTCAACATTGAGGACTACATTCATTTTTACAATTACGAACAACTTAAACGGCCTTAGTCCAATGGAATTCAGGACCAAGGCCGCCTAACCATTTTTATTTTTTGTACTGTCTACTTGACGGGGTGCAGTTCAATTTTGGATAGCCCCGTTGTCGATCCGACTATTGCGTCTCGTTGATAATGACTGTGGTTTCCGCACCAGCGGTGCTTCCTGGCTCCGTTCCCTGCTTGCCCCACATCGTCTGGAGCTTGTCGAATACTTTGGGAGCTGAATCAATAACACGCTCGATGAGATGTGTCTGATTATCAAGCGGCACAACCTTGACGCCATGTGTGCCCACGACGAGAAACGCAATCGGCGTAATCGATACTCCGCCCCCGCTGCCGCCGCCAAACGGCAACGACACCGCGGCATGATGAGCATCACCGACATGATGATGCGTATCCTCCATATGCTCATTGCGAATATCGCTGCCCCCGGCGACGAAGCCGAAGCCAACCTTGGAGATCGGCATAATGACGCTTCCGTCCGGCGTCTGTACCGGGTCACCAACAATCGTATTGACATCGACCATCTCTTTAATATTTTCCATTGCGGTCTGCATTAAGCCTTGAATAGGGTGTTCTGCCATACTGAAAAGCCTCCTTTCACTTTTCTAATGCGAACCAAAAGCTGTAGTCCGGCAAACATAGCTTTTCCTAAGCTGATTTCAGCTATGCAGCGCCACTCTGTGGAAAAATACGTTTGGTTATACAACGGCTGCACCGTAGTTCGGGGGGGTGCCGAGAGCCGGGTGAATTGAGAAAGCAGACCCAGCAGACCCGTCTGCGCCGACCAGATCATCCCCGTCGTGATTGCCGTCCAGGCCGCATCTCCTGTGCCGACACTCGTATCCCATCTCCAGTCGGTAATTCGCACATAAGAGAGCGCGCGGCGCAGCCAGCTTGTAAAGTGATCGGTATAACGCAGCAGCAAGCGAGCCTGCTCAATCTTCCGCATCACAGTCTCGGCACCCACTCGATGTCGACCTTCATTACTACTTTGTCCCACCGCGAACGAATTACTCTTCTCATGCTTAAACTCCACACTGTCACCCACAAAGCGAACGATGGGAATTTCTAGTCGATACCGAAGCAAACCACCGAGCGCGCGCAACTGTATGCGAAAATGGTCATTTTCGTTCTTACGCACAAATTCGCTGGTAAAGAGAATCGACGAACGTCCCAGCACGACGGCAAGCACACAAAAAAGACCTGCCGCCATCCATCCTATCCAACCCTCGGGAAGCATACGCAGCTTCACCTCAACTTCCTCTGACTGGTTGGTTATAGTATGACCCGGCGGGCAGATCTCATTCTTCGTCTCGGCGGGGCAACGATGTCAGATCCTCTGGACGAGGAAATTCCTCCAGCGTCAGTTGCCGATCCTCCTGCTTATTCAACCTATCGAACAGTCCTTCAGTCTGCTCCTCCAGCAGATCCTCCAGCTCCAGCGCACCTGGTTCGGGGAGCGCATCCAGACCGGAGAGGCCAAAGTAATCCAGAAACGCCTTCGTTGTCCCATACAGAATCGGGCGCCCGATAGCCTCTGCACGTCCAACCTCCTCGATCAGATCCTTCGCCACAAGCGTGTGCAGCGGCCGCTCGCACTTGACACCGCGAATTTCCTCTATCTCCACCCGAGTAATAGGCTGCCGGTAAGCAACAATCGACAGCGTCTCCAGCGCAGCCTGAGACAGGCTTGATCGCTCAGGCGAGTAGGCCAGCTTCTCGAAGTACGGCGCATGCTCAGGATGGGTCGTCATGCGGAAGCCACCGGCAACCTGGGTGATCCGCACACCGCGTCCGTCCTTGGCCAGCTCGGACTTCAATTCATAGACCAGCTCGTTTACCAAGGGCACATCATAGCCAATAATGTCCGCCAACTGCTTGGCGCTAAGCCCCTCTTCCCCGGCCATGAATAGCAGCCCCTCAATAATCGATTTCAAGCTCGGAAAGTCCACTTTCTTCCGTTTCCCCTCTCCAGTTAATCACAATGTCATCAAATAGCTGATGCTGAAAACAGGTGACCTGCTTCATTTTCATCAGCTCCAATATAGCCAGGAAGGTGACGACAATCTCATGCCGCTCCATCTCCGGGCGCAGCAGCCTGGAGAAGCGAACTGTCTCATGATCGCGGAGCAGATCCATAATGTCACGAATCCGATCCTTGACCGACACCTCGTCCCTGCGGACAGTCGCAACGAGCGATCTGCGCGCCGCGCGCTTCAGCGCCTTCTGGAAGGCTGCGATCAGATCGGCAACCTGCAGGCCTTTGACTGGATTGACTGGAGCCGTGGGCATGAACGAAGACAGATCCTCCGGTTCCTTCGTATAGACCAGGCTCCGTTCATGCTCCCGTTCCCGCAGTTGCTCAGATATTTGCTTGAACTTACGATACTCAACGAGCTTTTGGATCAGCTCCTGCTGCGGATCATACCCGTCATCCGCCCACTCCTCGAACTCCTCTGGCTCAACCGGCGGCTTCGGCAGAAGCTGCCGACTCTTAATCGAGAGCAGTGTAGCCGCCATCACCAGAAATTCGCTCGTCACCTCAAGCTCCAGCTCCTGCATCGCACTCAAGTAGTCCATGTATTGATCTGTAATTTCACTGATCGACACCTCATGGATGTCAATCTCCGCCTTATCGATCAGATGAAGCAGCAGATCAAGCGGACCTTCAAAGGCCTCCAGCTTATAAAGCACCGTCACAACATTTGCCCTCCTGCCTTGCTAGCCCTGTAAAGCTTGCGTTAAATTAGCCATCTCAATGGCTGTAGCAGCCGCCTCCCAGCCCTTGTTCCCCGCCTTCGTGCCTGCCCGCTCAACAGCCTGCTCGATCGAATCGGTCGTCAGCACGCCGAATATGGTGGGAACGCCTGTCTTCAGGCTGACCGCCGCTACCCCCTTGGCAGCTTCATTGCATACATAATCAAAATGCGGCGTTGAACCACGGATGACCGCGCCCAGCGTAATGACCGCATCATATTTGCCGCTCTCCGCCATCTTCTGCGCGATCAGCGGAATCTCAAATGCTCCTGGAACCCAGGCCAGCTCAATCTCGGCATCCTCCACGCCGTGGCGCTTCAGACAATCGAGCGCACCGGATACGAGCTTGCCAGTAATGAATTCATTGAACCTTCCTGCTACAATACCATATTTTAACCCTTTGGACACCAAATGTCCTTCATAAATTTTCGTCATATTGTATGAGCCTCCCCAGGCAATTGATATATTGACGCAATTCCTTGTGCATTGTGAGCCGTGCGACCGCCCGGCCATCAGTTATTTACGACTAAGCCTGCTCATTCCTATCGAACCGGAGCATATGGCCGAGCTTTTCCTGCTTCGTATGCAGATAACCGGAGTTGTCTTCATTCTCCTCCATCTGCAACGGAATGCGCTCGACAACTTCCATTCCATACCCTTCAAGCCCGGTTATTTTGCGCGGGTTATTGGTCAGCAGCCGCAGCTTGCGTACACCAAGATCCTTAAGAATCTGGGCGCCGATGCCATATTCCCGCAGGTCGGGAGCGAACCCAAGTTTAATATTCGCTTCCACTGTATCCATTCCCTGCTCCTGTAGCTCATAGGCTCTCAATTTATTGATAAGCCCGATGCCCCGACCCTCCTGACGCATATAGAGCAGCACTCCACGCCCTGCCTCACTGATCTGACGCAGCGCTGCCTCCAGTTGCGGGCCACAGTCGCAACGATGCGAATGAAACACATCTCCGGTCAGGCATTCGGAATGCACGCGCACCAGTACTGGCTCGTTGTCGTCCGCCTCGATCACTCCCTTAACCAGCGCCACGTGCTCCTTGGTGTCCAGATCATTCGTATAGGCTACTGCACGAAAGGTACCATAGTCGGTCGGGAGACGGACATCCACAGCCCGCTGCACCAGCTTCTCCTTCGCGTTGCGATAGCGAATCAGCTCCTTGATCGTAATGAGCCGCAGATGATGCTTTTCCTTGAAGCGCATAAGATCAGGCAAGCGTGACATCGTTCCATCCTCATTGATCACCTCGCAGATGACCGCGGCCGGCACAGAATCACACAGCCTTGCCAGATCAACAGCCGCTTCCGTATGGCCCGCACGCCGCAGCACGCCGCCCTCCTTGGCGATCAGCGGGAATATATGCCCTGGCCGGCGATAATCGGACGGGCGCGAGCTCGGGTCAATCAGCGCCTGTACCGTCATGGCCCGCTCATGAGCAGAAATACCGGTCGTGGTTGAGACATGGTCTACCGAGACAGTGAAGGCAGTGCCGTGATAATCGGTGTTATGCGCAACCATCGGAGGCAGATCGAGCTGCTCTGCCCGCTCCTTCGTAATCGGCACACAGACGAGTCCGCGCGCTTCTGTAATCATAAAATTAATGATGCTCGGTTCAATCCGATCCGCCAAAGCAATCAGATCGCCCTCATTTTCCCGATCCTCATCATCGACCACGATGATTGCCTTACCGGCCATCAAATCCTGGATTGCCTCTTCTATCGAATCAAATCGTATATCGTTCTCCATATCCTCAAGCCTCCTTTAAGATGAAAATTGCTCTTGACCTTCTATTCCGACTGCCTCACTCTCATTGCACGGCTGGATCAACCACCAAGACACTGCCATGGCGGTCAGTGGCTGCAAGATGCTGCAAGCGTGCAATTCATGGGGTCAGCGTGTCACAAAAAACCATGTTCAGCCAAAAAGTCGGTCGTTAGCCTGTCAGTCCTGTGACCTTGTGCTTGCTGGCCCTGATGTCCTCTACTCAGCAGATGCTCGACATACTTGCCGATAATGTCCGTCTCGATATTAATCGTATCGCCCGCCTGCTTCCACTGGAGTGCTGTCGCCTCCAGCGTGTGCGGGATAATGGACACCTGAAAGCTGTGAGCTCCTGCCACCGCTACCGTCAGGCTGATGCCATCGAGCGTTACGGAGCCTTGGGGGATAATATGGCGGAGCAGACGCTCCTGCTGCGGCTCGATGTGGAAGATCACCGCATTGCCCTCCGCCCTGCGGGAGACGATCACGCCGCAGCCATCGACATGCCCTTGAACTATGTGGCCTCCGAATCGCCCCCCAGCCTGCATCGCTCGCTCCAGATTAACGGGGTCGCCAACTTGTAGCTGGCGGAGGTTCGTGTGCCTGTACGTCTGCGGCACAACATCAACGGTGAAGCTGCGGCTGTCATACGCCGTAACCGTCAGACAAACCCCGTTGACTGCAATACTGTCTCCAAGCCTCACTCCCTCCAGCACCTTCGATGCTTCCACAGCCAGCATCAGGGCTTCCCCCTTCTGTCGAATGCTCCGCATCGTGCCGATTTCCTCGATCAAGCCGGTAAACATCGGCTTTCCTCCTCTCTTCTACTGAAGATAGACATTCCAAAAGTTAGGCCTTGTAGACCGGATAGCCGGTTATGCACACGTCATCGCCGATCTGCTCCACCTGCATGCGATCGATCCGCACCGCATCGGCCATCCGCTCCGCCCCGTCAAATTGGAAGCTGGCAGGCGCCTGCAGCCCCCCGATAATCTTGGGAGCGAAGAACATGACCAGCTTATCGATCAGCCCAGCAGCCAGCATCGCTCCATTCAGACGGCCGCCACCCTCCAGCAGGATGGAGCTGATTCCAGCCTCCGCCAGCCTCCGCATCGCCAAGCTAAGATCTACTGACGGGCCAGAGCCGCAGCGAAGCACCTTCGCGCCCTGCGCCTCCAATGCCTGTGCCCGCTCAGTCGATGCGAGCTCCGTTGTCAGTACCACCGTGTCTGCCAGACCGTCGTGAAGCATCCGCGCACTTGGCGGCAGACGCAATCTGGAATCGGCAACTACCCTCACGGGATGCAATCCCTGGACCGGCAGGCGAGTCGTTAACTGTGGATCGTCTGCCAGCGCTGTCGACACGCCGATCAGGATGCCAGCATGCTGATGACGCAGTGTATGCGTCAGCTCTCTAGCCTGCGGGCCGCTTACCCACCGGCTATCGCCTGTCCTGGAGGCGATCTTGCCATCGAGTGTACTCGCCGTCTTGAGTGTCACGAAGGGTCGGCCGGTGCTGATATACTTGACGAAGACTTCATTCAACGTCTGCGCCTCTGCCTCCATCACCCCGGTCTCGACGAGAATGCCGTGCTCGCGGAGCCGGGTAATCCCTCGACCAGACACCTGCGGGTTCGGATCGGTCATAGCAACCACCACCCGAGCTGCTTGTGCCTCGATAATGCGTTCACAGCATGGCGGCGTCAGACCGTGATGGCTGCACGGCTCCAAGGTGACATAGACCGTCGCGCCTTGCGACTGGCTGCCTGCCATCTGGAGAGCATGCACCTCGGCATGGCCTTCTCCCTGCCGCAGATGGGCGCCCAGCCCGACAATGCGGCCGCCCTTCACCACTACACAGCCGACAACTGGATTTACCCCCGTCTGTCCCTTCATGTTCGCAGCCAGTTCAAGAGCCAGCTTCATGTAATACGCATCATTTAATGTGTCCATCAACGCAAAAAACCTCCGTCAGCGTCTCAGCGCCTTCGGAGGGATGAATGTAGAGAAAGCATAATCAAATAAGCCTGCTCCTGTATTTGTAAAAAATACAAAAATGCACAGCACAAACTTGATACGCCATCGTCTCCCTTCTCCCATCCAGACTATACTGTCGGTCCCGGAATTACACCAGGTCCACCGCTGCCGCCAAGCTTATATGGCAGACGGGTCACGGACTGACGCCTCCTCACTAAACACCATGCGAGGGACGATCACCGCCGGTTGGGAATTTCACCCTACCCCGAAAGGAACTAGACTTATATGATTCACCCGAATCATATCACCAAGGCTCGATAATTGCAAGCTTGCACCGATCCTGGCAAGGCAACGTTTAAGCGTGCACACGCCACACTTCTAGCAGAGCCTTGTCTGACACCCGCCCTTTGCCTCTACGATTGCTCCATCGACGCTGAGCCAGACGCTCGCAGCCGAGGGGTTATATACGACATCCAGAGCAGCGGAGAATTTCAGAGCATCAAATGATTTCATGTAATCCACCAGCTCGATGTTCGTCGCGTACCAGATCGATTCAACACCGCCAGCTTGCTCGCAGAATGATTCGATCAGCTCCCAGTTGTGATCCCCGTCAAATTCATAGCTGTGCCCCCATACGTTCATGAGGAACAAATATTGCGGCCGATCCAGTTCAAGGAAGGTCTGCAGCCGATCCAGCAGTCGGTCATTGTGATGGCAGGTCGGCCGCCATTCATGCCAGTCATCCGGCATGTCGAAGCCGCCAGTTGTCTGCACCACGCGCGCGTATTCGATTCCCAGCCCTGGGAGCAGCTTCTTGATCTGCGTCGTGTAGGAGCCGTTCGGATAGCTCATGCCGCGCACCGTGTAGCCCGCCAATCGCTCAAGTCTTTTGCGATCCTCCATAATCTCGTGTACCAGCAGCTCCTTCGGACAGCGCGCGATCGTCGGATGCGTCAAGGTATGTGCCGAAATCTCATGACCCTCATACAAGGCTGCCGCTTCCTCGCCAGTTAGCCTGCCGCTGCTCCCGAACAAGCCGCTATTCAGATGGAACGTTCCCTTTATGCCATGCTGATTGAATAACGCAACCAATCTTCTGTCCGCGAAAACACCATCGTCATAGCTCATCGTCAGCGCCTTATATCTGCCTTGCGGGAAGCACAGCATGATTTTACCCATTTCATTCAGCTCCTTCTGTAATCGCATACATTTTGGGCTTAGCAAAACGGACAGGCTCTCTTGTATGGAGACTCCTGCCCGCCGGTTCTTCCTCCTCACTCCTAGAGCGGAGGCTTGTCCTTTAGTTCTCGATGATCTCAACCTTCTCCATCTTGTCACGGCCTTGGAAAGCATCGACGAACTCCATGCCCTTCGTCACTTTGCCAAATACAGTATGCTGGCCGTCCAGATGCGGCTGTGGCTGGTAGCAGATGTAGAATTGGCTGCCACCGGTATTGCGACCCGCATGCGCCATAGCCAGCGTGCCACGCTCATGCTTGTTCGGGTTGATCTCGCAGTTGATCTGGTAGCCTGGGCCACCTGTTCCCGTTCCTTGCGGGCAACCGCCTTGAGCGACGAAGCCTGGAATTACACGGTGAAATACCAGACCATTGTAGAAGCCCTCATTTGCCAGCTTCTCGAAATTGGCAACCGTATTCGGCGCATCCTGATCGAACAGGTCAATCAGCACCTCGCCGCCATTTGCCAAGGTAATTTTTGCTTGCTTTGCCATATGAACGTTCACTCCTTATATTGAATTTGCTTATGTAACCCTATCATCATACTACAATCTGCCTCAATAAGCCAAGCTGTTCCAGTGCATCACGCAGCGCTTGGCAGCCCTATCAAAGATACGATGAACGTCATGCCTGCTTTGCTCCCAATGAGGACACCTCACAGTACGGCTAGTCTAGCTCGCCCCCACGATCGCAAGTCAGGGCCGATTGCTGCATGAGCTGCTAATCCGATCTGCTCCCCTACAACAGGAACCTGGCTGCTTAGCTTAAACAGATACTTAAACAGATAGCCCCCCGGCATTCATTGCCGGGAGGCTGTCTTCATGCTGCCGCCGCATAACGGCTGAGCTAGGCTAGTGGTTTATTTGCTTAGTTGCCCACAGAAGCTTTTTTGAGACGACTAGGGATCAAGTCATTGCCTACAATGTTCTCGAACGATTCGCGTTTCACTACCAGATCAGCCTGTCCATCCTTCACGAAGACAACGGCTGGCCTGCGAATACGGTTGTAGTTGCTAGCCATGGCATAGTTGTATGCGCCAGTACAGAATACAGCCAGCAGGTCGTCCTTATGGACAGCGGGCAGCTCCAGATCCCAGATCAGCATATCACCACTCTCGCAGCATTTGCCTGCGACAGATACGGTCTCGGATACAGGCTCATTGGCGCGGTTCGCCAGGATGGCATCGTACTTGGATTCATACAGCGCCGGACGCGGGTTGTCGGTCATGCCGCCGTCCACAGCGATATATTTGCGGATGCCTGGAATATCCTTGCTGGTGCCTACTGTATAGAGCGTTGTGCCAGCATCGCCGACGATGCTGCGGCCCGGCTCCACCCAAATCTCCGGCAGCGGATAGCTCGCGTGGGTAAAGTTGGAGATGATGGCATCCGTGATCGCCTTCACGTATTCGCCCAGCGGAAGCGGCTTATCTTCATCGGTGTAACGGATGCCGAAGCCGCCGCCCAGATTCACCACCTGGAAGGTCAAGCCCAGCTCATCGCGCACCTGCACCGCAAAGGCTGTTACTTTATCGACAGCCATACGGAAGCCCTCTACTTCAAAAATCTGGGAGCCAATATGCGAATGAACGCCGAGAATTTCCAGATGATTCAGCTTCAGCCCTTCTTGAATGGCGCGATATGCCGAACCATTGCCCAGATCAAAGCCGAATTTGGAATCCTGCTGGCCTGTAGAAATATAGTCATGCGTATGCGCCTCTACCCCTGGCGTAATGCGGAGCAGAATCTTCACGCGCTTGCCCTTCGCTCCAGCAAGCTCATTGAGCAGATCCAGCTCGATGAAGTTATCGACTACGAAGCAGCCGATATTGGCATCCAGCGCCATATTGATTTCGTCAACGGTTTTGTTGTTGCCATGGAAGTGGATGCGTTCCACTGGGAAACCAGCCTGGAGCGCTGTATGCAGTTCACCATCGGATACAACGTCAAGCGACATGCCTTCTTCCTCTGCCAGCGCGCACATCGCCATCACACAGAAGGCCTTGCTCGCATAGGCTACCTGGAACTTCAGGCCCGAGGCCTTGAATGCCTCCACATATTCGCGGGCGCGTTGACGCACGAGCGCCTCGTCGACAATATAAAGGGGCGTTCCGAATTCGGCAGCCAGCTTCGTTACATCATTGCCGCCGATTTCGAGATGGCCCTGTTCATTAATTTTGCTCGTTCCATGTAAGTACATATATTGTTCCCTCCATTTTTCCATGTCAGCCTGGTTTAATCCTAGTAACCAGTATAACGGAAAAGTACACGGATGAGAAATAGATTATCTTGAAGAACATTTGCACTTTTGCGACTATTTTTTGGGAGGCATCTTGTTAAGCTGCTGAGGCTGCAGCAGGTTGGGACGTGTGCGATTATGCAAAACCGGCACACGCAGCAAGATGCTCCACAAGGCCCTGGCATCAAATGGAATGAGCGGCCACATGTATGGACGGTTATAGGAACGCTCCATGACCAGCACGATGAACGCCAGCGTGGATACGAGCATGAAGCCGGGAACATGGAGCACGGCAACTGCAATGATGAGCAGCAGTCGCACAATTCGGTTCGCCAGGCCAAGCTCATAGCTAGGTGTCGCGAACATCCCGATGGCTGCTACAGCCATATATAGGATGACCTCATTAATGAACAGCCCCGTCTTGACGGCTACATCGCCAATTAAAATCGCGGCAATCAGCGACATCGCAGTCGCCAGCGGAGTCGGTGTATGCACCGATGCCATCCGCATCAGATCCACCCCCAGCTCTGCCAGCACAAACTGCAGCACGAGCGGCAGCCGCCCAAGCTCGCTCGGGCCGATAAAGGCGAGCGCCGCCGGCTTAAGCTCCGGCTGGAGCACATACAAAAACCATAGGGGCAGCAGAAACAATGAGGCGAGAATACCCAGAAACCGCACCCAGCGCAGAAAGGTGCCAATAAACGGGGTCTGACGGTTTTCCTCTGCATGCTGCACCAGGTCAAAAAAGGTTGTCGGCAAGATCATCACACTGGGCGTCGTGTCCACAAAGACCGCTACATTCCCCTCCAGCAAATGCGAGGCGACCACATCAGGGCGCTCGGAGTAACGCACGAGCGGATAGGGGTTCCATCCCCGCTTCACCGTTGCCTCCTCCAACTGCTTGTCAGCCATCGGCAGTCCATCCAGTTCAACATCTTCCAGCTTGCCCTTAATCGACTCCACCAGCTTCGGGTTTGCGATGTCGTTAATATAGGCAATGCATACATCCGTCTGCGTCCGTCTTCCGATCTTCATAATCTCGTAGCGCAGACCCGGATCACGCAGCCGGCGCCGCACCAGTGTCACATTGACCATCAATGTTTCGACGAAGCCATCGCGGCTGCCTCTGACGACCCTCTCCAGCGTAGGCTCCTCGGGCGAACGGGCCGGGAATAGCTTGGCGTCAATAATGAGCGCTGTTCCTTCATCCTCGATGAACAATGCAGTGCTGCCTGCCAGCACCGCATCCACTACCTTGTCAAAATCATGCTCAGCCGTTACTTGAACAGCCGGCACGTACAGCTCAAAGAATGCATGCAGCGCATCGGAGGAGACCTGCTCAGGAGTCAAGTACGTTAACCGCTTTAGCACCTCGGTTAGCACCACATCCTTGACAAAGCCGTTCATGAAGAACAGCGACGTTCTGCGCTTGCCGAAGGTCATCTCTCTGGCTACGACGTCGAAGCTGTCGCCTAGCCCCACGCTCTTCTCCAGCAACTGCCGAAAATCATCCAGCTTATGCGGAACAGGCTGACGCTTCTCATGTCGGTCATCCTGCGTCCCGCCACGCTTGGGAGAGCCCCCTTGTTGCTGTCCGGCGCTCTGGTTCTGATTCACGCTATCCTGCTGCTGACCGTCCTGAAGCGCACCTGGCCAAGAGGCATCGACTGCCCATACGGGCTGGCTGCTCTGCTCCCTGCTCCGTTGACGGTTCCCTTCCGTTGCCTTCGCCCCCTCTCCTTCCTGGCTGTTGTGTGCTTCCGCCGCATCGGGTTGGACCATGCGATCTCTCTCATGGGCTGGCATAGCGCCCGGCTGTCCATGAGGAGGGGTATGTCCACCGTCATTATTGCCTGTATTCCACTCTCTCAACTGCTCCACTCTCCTCGCCTGGACTTTGAATCGTTACCATTGATACACGAGCCAATCAAACAGCGAGCCCAGCACCTTGCCGAGCACCATCGACATGACGAGCGCCTGAATGAACGTACCCAATTGCAGCCGTTTGGCCAGAATCGGCAATACATTCATGACTTCAGTCAGCGCCGCAGCGAGCATCCCGATAAATATGCCGTCCAGCAGCCCCATTCCCGCCAGAGGCAGTGCGTGAAGCGGCAATCGGAGGCTCCAGTCGAGAAAGTCTGCCAGCGACCAGTAGACCGAACCGGCGACCAGCGCAGATTCGAACCAGACGGACTTCTGATAGGCGTTGGCCAGTTGAGCCAATCTCGGGATCAGATCGAACACGACCAGCAGAGCTACCATGCCGCTACCGACGGCAAGCCCGCCTCCCAGCCCCAGCAGTGCAACAAACATCCCCAGCAGCAGCTCAATCATCGGCCTGCCGCTGTTGCTTTTCGTTGCGCTGTTTTTTGCCCATCTCCTCTGCGATTACATACGTATTGACGTTTTCCTGATACATATACATCTCCAGCTCCAGCGGATTCGGCTCATCATTCAGACGTTTGCGGAACAGGTGATTGAAGAACAGTACCATCCCAAGGCCAATGCCGAGCGAATAAGGGATTTGAAACCAGAGCGGGTGCTCCTGACGTTTCCCCGTTACCAGCTCTGATATGCGCTGGTGCACCTCCTTCATGCTGACATCCGCATGAAAATTCATAATCGCCAGCCCTGCGCCAAAAAACAACAGCAGCCAAGCAAAGATAAGTACAACCTTTCGAGGCTTCTGCGGCTTGGGACTGATCATGACCAACACCTGCGGGTCGCCATAAGGCTCAATCGTCAGTTCAGGATAAGCCTCTCGAATCGTCTGAATAATATGCAGAATATCAATGACATACCGATTGCCGTCCTCAGGACGATGCCGATACAGCTCCAGCTTGCCAAGCGTTTGAGCCAACGGAGTATGCAGCAGCAGCCGTGCTGCTTGTCCCAAGGTGACCGCTTCTCCTGGCCGTATCGTAATCCGCTTGCGCAGACGCAAATATAAGGTTGAGCTCCCCACAGCTTCCATCACGCACCATTCCTTTGCTACGGATGTTGGATTGTCTGTCTTATTATGAGAATCCGCTGCTGCCTCTACTCCACGGACATACAGGTAAAAACTGAAAAAAGACCGCACAGTGGCGGCCTATATGCTCCTATCACTGGAGACAGTAGAAGTTTTGTTTCTTCCACTGTCTCCTTGACAAGGCGCAACTTGAGGCCTTTACTGTGCGATCTGATCTTTAATGCATTGCAATATTTTCTTTTCCAGCCGTGACACCTGTACCTGGGAGATGCCTAGCCGCGAGGCCACCTCTGATTGTGTCTGGTCACGGTAATATCGCAGATAGACGATAAGCCGTTCGCGTTCGGACAAGGTGCCGATCGCTTCGTTCAACGCGAGCTTGTCAAACCATTTTTCCTGTGAATCATCCGAGATTTGATCCATCAGCGTGATGGGATCGCCATCATTCTCGAACACAGTCTCATGAATCGAGGTCGGCGGCTTGTTCGCTTCCTGGGCAAAGACGACATCCTCCGGCGAGATGCCGAGCTGCTGAGCAACCTCCTTGATCGTCGGCTGCCTGCCATGTACCTTCGAGAGCTCATCCTTCGTCTTTCGAACCTTGTTCGCCAGCTCCTTCAATGAGCGGCTTACCTTGAGTGTCCCATCATCCCTTAGAAATCGCTGAATCTCCCCGATAATCATCGGCACCGCATAGGTTGAAAACTTGACATCATAGGAGAGGTCAAATTTATCGACCGATTTGAGCAAGCCGATGCAACCAATCTGGAACAGATCCTCTGGATCATAGCCGCGGTTCATAAACCGCTGAACCACAGACCAGACCAGACGGATATTGCATTGGACGAGGGTATCCCTGGCTATCGTATCACCAGACTGGCTGAGCAGAATAAGCCGTTTCACTTCCGTATCGTTCAGATAGGTTTGCGATGCTTGCTTCATATCGACTTCCATGAGGCTCCACCCCTACACGCCTAATTGTAGAGCGCTTTTTTTGATTCGATTCGCTTCATCATCGAAATGCGCGTCCCATGCTCCTGCGAGCTGGTCACTTCAAATCGGTCCATAAAGTTTTCCATAATCGTAAAGCCCATGCCTGAGCGCTCCAGCTCCGGCTTCGAGGTGTAGAGCGGCTGTCTGGCTAACTCCAGATCCTCGATTCCATTTCCCTTGTCTATTACCGTAATGGACACAGTATCCCCGTCAATAGACGCCTCGATCGTCACAATGCCTTCCGGATCGCTATCATAGCCATGAATTATCGAATTGGTTACGGCTTCTGAAACGACGGTCTTCAGATCATTCAACTCCTCAATGGTAGGGTCCAGTTGAGAGATAAAAGCAGCAACTGCTACCCGTGCAAAAGCTTCATTCTCCGATCTGCTGGAGAACGACAGCGTCATAAAGTTCGTTCCACTCATGATACGACCTCCAGACTTGAGAGCGCCATCCGCTCGTCATCATGAATTGTCAGGATCTTGAACAGTCCAGACAGCTCAAGCAGGCGGTATACGCTGGCATTCACATCGCATACGACCATTTTACCGCCTCGGCTTTTGAGCAGCTTGTAGCGACCCAGGATGACTCCCAGACCCGAGCTGTCCATGAAGACGAGCTCCTTCAAACTAAGAATGACATGATCACTGCTTCCGCGGAGAATGGCTTCCTCCATTTTTAGCTTCACCGTATCCGCCGTATGGTGATCGAGCTCCCCCCGCAAGCGGACAATCAGCACATTGCGGTAATGCTCCAGCTCAACCTGAAGACTCATAATCTGTTCACTCCTTCCGTTGTTAGATCAGAGTGTTCTACATGCGGCTATACCATTCCTGCCTCACGACAAAACTAGAAGAAGCCCGCTAGAAGCTGACAAAAAGCGCTACGCTCTAGGAGAACAACTGTGCCGCGGTGCGCTTGATCAGCGTCCACCAGCTTGCCTTGGCTACATTGCCCGGCGACTCAACATCGAATTGCGCAAGCACCTTATCCCCTTGATACACTGTCAGCTTGCCGATGACTTGACCTGCCGCTAGCGGTGCCTTAAGCGGGCTGTTGATGGTCAACTCATGCCGGATGTTATCTGTCGCGCTTCCCTTTTTAAGCAATACACTGTATGGATGCTTTGCCGCAATCGGCAGCTCGTTTGTTTCGCCCTTCTCCACAGCCACGCTTCCCAACTGGTCGCCAGCCTTGAAGATCGGATGGTTCATATATTGGGCAAATGAATAATCGAACATCTTGCCTACCTCGGCATTGCGAGTCTTAGTATTCGGTTCCCCCATGACGACACCCACTACGCGCAACGAATCACGCACTGCAGTTGCAGTCAGGCAAAACTTTGCTTCACTGGTATATCCAGTCTTCAGCCCATCCGCCCCACTATAGAAGCGAACCAGCTTGTTCGTATTGACCAGCCAGAATGGCTTCTCCGAATCTTTGCGCAGGTAGTCCTGATACTGTCCGGTATATTGGGTAATCTCCTGATGCTTGAGCAGCTCTCTGGACATGATGGCAATATCATAAGCGGAGGAATAATGGTTCTCTGCTGGCAGCCCGTTGCAGTTGACAAAGTGGGTATTTTTCAGTCCCAGCTCTTGTGCCCGCTCGTTCATCCGTTTGACGAAGGCTTCCTCTGTACCGGCGATTTTTTCGGCCATCGCCACCGAAGCATCATTGCCTGAAGCCATCGCGATTCCCTTGAGCAGCTCCTCTACCGTCATCTCCTCGCCCGGCTCCAGAAAAATCTGCGAGCCGCCCATGGATGCGGCATATTCACTCGTAACGACCTTGTCCGTCCATTTAATCTGCTCCGAATCGATCGCTTCCATGATGAGCAGCATCGTCATCACCTTCGTAATGCTCGCTGGCGGGAGTCGGTCATGGCTGTTCTTCTCATAAATTACCGTTCCACTGTCCGCATCGAGCAATATGGCCGAACGGGCAGATGGCGCCAGATCCGGGGTCTCACTAGGCACCGCCTCCTCGGCCATAACCGCTGCTGGGAACAGCAGCAAGGCAGCCAAACCTAGCATCATCACTTTATACCAATATGTTTTCTTCATTGCGGTCTCCTCCTGTATCCGGTGCCTGAATAGTCAAGACTTTGCGCTTCCTGTGCGCAGCTTGACACTCCAAGCTAGATTCTCCTCTACAGTGTCGACCGCTTATATGAAATCTATTCCATTTCTACAAAATATAAAAAAAATCACCTTTCGAAATGAGTGGCGGTCGCTGTCTTTTGCCGCGAAACATGGTCGCTTTTTGCAAAAGACAGCATTCTCATTCGATAGGTGATTCCCATAGGTATCTTGTCACTTCATGGCTATGAAGCGAGCTTGCGGCGTGCTGTGCAGAGGTTTGGGACATGCATAGCCGCATGGTGGATTGCGATCCCCAACGCCATCCAGCCAAGCTGCCCTGCTGCAACCATACCCAAGCGGGTGATAACTGGCCTGCAAGGTATCTAAAACACCAGACCGACGATTGTCCGAGCTGATTATACATGCTCGGGACTACGTTTTGCGGCTGGCGCATTTTTCCTTTTGCGCTTTGATAATAACCTGGTCCAGCATTTCACTTAGCAGCAACACCTCCCGATGCAGCAGCGACTGCTTACGTGTGGCGGTAGCCACCATCTGACCACGCAGCTTCTCAAGCTGCGCCGTACCCAACTTGTCCATTTTTGTCACTCCATTAAAGGTTTGTCATGGACAGTATACGACGACCGCGATACAAATGTTGTCACAATGGGTCGAATCCAAATTTTACATTTTTGTAACAAATTTTTCAACTTTTTCATTTCACTACATCAAGCTTTTTTCAAGCGGTTCTCACGGATTAAGGCAAGCCAATCAAGATTAGAGCGAAGGTATAACGGCGAGTACAAGCCCTAAAAATTGAGATTTTACCTTCTCAGTCGTCTCCATAACCTCCTGATGAGATAATGGCTGATCCAGTATGCCTGAAGCCATATTGCTGATGCAGGAGATGCCCAGTACCTCTACACCGCTGTGACGAGCTGCAATGACCTCCGCAATCGTGGACATGCCCACAGCGTCGGCGCCCATCGTCCGCATCATCCGAATCTCGGCAGGCGTCTCATACGAAGGCCCCAGCACCCCGACATACACGCCTTCGCGCAGCTCGAAGCCCAGCTTGCCCGCCTCCGTCTTAGCAATGGCGCCAAGACGTCTGCTATAAGCCTCCGACATATCCGGGAAGCGCGGTCCGAGCTCCTCGTCATTGGGACCAATAAGCGGATTGCGACCCGTTAAGTTGATATGATCGGTAATGATCATCAGATCGCCCGGCTGATAGCCTGTATTGATCCCGCCCGCGGCATTGGTTACCACCAGTTGCTTCACTCCCAACGCCTTCATCACACGCACAGGGAACGCCGTCAGCTCTGGCCCATATCCTTCATACATATGAAACCGACCGCGCATCAGCACAACAGTTCGCCCGGCCAGCTTGCCCACCATCAGCTCACCGGCATGTCCTTCGACGGTCGAGACCGGGAAGTGAGGAATAGCATCATAGGGGATAACGGTTGCTTCTTCAATATAGTCGCCCAGAACACCAAGGCCCGAGCCCATAATCAAGCCGATCTCCGGGCTCTGCGGAGCCACGGATGCAATATAAGCGGCAGCCTCGCGAATTTGGGACACTGTCATTTGATTCATTGTCATACCTCCAAGTTTTTGTCATTCATTAGGTCGTGTCTGAACACCCGTTCAAGGGCATCTCTCCCCGCCTTTTCTCCCCATGCTGCGTTGCTTTTTCGCAGGCGCACCCCCGGTACGCCTGCGAAAAAGCGCCTTGCCTGGAACGAAAATTCGGCCAGATCTGTTCCGTTCAGAGTGTTCAGACACGCCCTAGAAGAGTAGCCTATCAGCCTCTCGATCGGGGATGGGAGCGCTCATACACTTCCTTCATCGGTGCTTTGTGAAATTGCAGATAAACCTGTGTTGTAGAAATATCAGAATGGCCAAGCATCTCCTGCACGCTTCTTAGATCCGCTCCATTATCCAGCAGATGCACTGCAAAGGAATGCCTGAGGGTATGCGGCGTAATTGGAGTGCTGATGCCGGACTCATGCGCATATTTTTTAATAATTTTCCAGAATCCTTGACGGCTGAGCGGGGTTCCCTGACGATTGACGAATAAGGTCTCAGCCTGCTTGTCCGCTCGAAGCAATAGAGGTCTCCCCTTCTCCAGATAGATACGGATGGCTTCTGTCGCATGCTGACCGAGCGGAATAATACGCTCTCGCCCCCCCTGACCGATACAGCGGATAAAACGAAGCGACACATTCAACTGGTCAAGCGTCAGTGCGGTCAACTCCGACACGCGAATGCCGGTGGCATACAGCAATTCCAGCATGGCCTTGTCGCGCAATCCGCCCGGCGAGTCTAGCGGCGGCGAATCGAGCAGCCGCACCATCTCCTCTACGGTCAGCACGCCTGGCCGACGCTTATCAAGTCTTGGTGCTTCCAGACCAAGTGTCGGGTCCTTGCTGAGCAGGTCGAGAGCCACCAAGTATTGAAAGAACGCCCGCAGCGCAACCAGACTGCGTGAGATGGTCGCCGCGGCCTTGCCTTGCTGCTTCATGGTATGCAGGTACATCGACAAATGATGCTTTTGTACAGTAGCCGCTTCCTCCAGCCCCTGACGTTGCATCTCAACCAAAAATGTATGCAGGTCGCGCTCATAGGACTGCAGCGTGTTAGCGGACAAGCCGCGGTCATCGCGCAGATGCTCCATAAACTGTACTGCGTATGACCTCATCCCAGCCCTCCTCTTCAAGCAATATACGGTCAACGCACATTAATTCCACATCAGCCGCCGCTAATCCTTCCCTATTCGCCAAATAAATAAAACCAGCGCAGCCGCTCCTTGACAGTCGCCTCACCAAATGCCGCCTCATCTGGTTGAAACACCTTGACCGCTTGTCCACGCGGCGCCTCATAGGGATCATCCATCAGCATGAGCTTCACCATCAGATAGCGGTATCCTCCAAATACGATAAGGGTCAACAACACAAACAAAATGAGAAAGAGCAGCCGGGCTGCCGTTTTTCGTAATGAAACGACCATCATTCTTCTCTCCCTCCATGCGCAAAACCGTCCTGTTCCTTCATAGCTATGAAGGAACAGGACGGTTTATGCCAAGCGATCTACTGCAATTGATCGTAAGAGACAGACTGCAGCAGTTGCTCAACCTGTGTATACGGCAGCCCGGCCGCTTCGGCAACCTGAGGATGAGTAATATGCCCCTGATGCGTATTGATCCCTTTGCGCAGCGCCTCATTCCCCAATGCGGCGGTCCGCAGCCCCTTGCCCGCTAGCTCCAGCATATAGGGCAGCGTTACATTCGTAAGAGCGAGCGTCGAGGTGCGCGGCACAGCCCCCGGCATATTGGCTACGGCGTAATGCAGCACCCCGTGCTTCTCATAGACAGGCTGCTGATGGGTGGTTACCCGGTCGATGGTCGCGATTGAACCGCCCTGGTCAACAGCCACATCAACAATGACCGCCCCCTTCTTCATCGTCTGCACCATCTCCTCCGTAACGAGCTGCGGCGCGCGTGCCCCCGCGATCAGGACAGCCCCAATGAGCAGGTCTGCCTTGCGCACCGCCTGTGCAATATTGTACGGGTTAGACATTAATGTGCGAATGCGGCCGTTGAACACCTCATCCAAATAACGCATGCGGTCAGCGCTGCGCTCCAATATGACGACGCTTGCCCCCATGCCTAGCGCGATACGCGCCGCATTCGTACCGACGATTCCGCCTCCCAGGATAATCACCTCGGCTGGCGGCACACCAGGCACGCCTCCCAGCAATATGCCCCGCCCGCCATAGAAGGCCTCCAAAAATTGCGCGCCTACCTGGACCGCCATCCGACCCGCTACCTCGCTCATCGGCGTCAGCAGCGGCAGCCCGCCGCCAGGCAGTTGAATCGTTTCATAGGCTACACCGGTTACCCCCTTCTCTACCAGTGCCTTCGTCAGCTCCGGTGCTGCGGCCAGGTGCAGGTAGGTGAACAGCAGCAGCCCGTTGCGAAAGTATCCGAATTCCTCGGGCAGCGGTTCCTTCACCTTCACGACCATCTCCGAAGCAGCCCATACCTGCGCTGCCTCCTCGACGATACGTGCTCCCTCATCCACATATTGCTCATCCCCGAAGCCGCTCCCTTCGCCAGCCCCGCGCTGAACAATAACCTCATGACCTGCCCCACGCAGCATGCCCGCTCCTGCCGGTGTGAGCGCAACCCGATATTCATTGGTCTTGATTTCCTTCGGCACACCGATAATCATACGCATACCCCCTATTTGAAATCGTTGCAGTTCAACGTCATATAGCGATACGATGTCCCCGGCGCAGAAGAAATATGTATGAGCCTCGCCGGCGAACGCCCAACCCTTTCCGCAAATGTCCCCATACAATAACTTGACTCTAGCTGAGGAGGCTCACATGAATGAACGGTGTGAATCATCTGTTATACCATTGTATGAAGCAGCGGCCGAGCCGACACACCCGGCGCGTACTGGTCGGCTTGCGCAGCTCAGCGCTCTATGAGCGCTGCTGCAGCGATCTGGAGCAGCGGGGCAAGCGCCCGCTGAAGCGGTTAAGGCCGCTTGGGGTGCTGTGCTGTCATATGCACTCGCTCGCGGACTTGGCGAAGCTGCGCCGTCATCCTGATATTGCCTTCGTCGAGCAGGATGTCCGCATCCGTGCGCATGAATGGTGCCAGCGCTTCGACAAGTGCAAGAAACAGGGAAGAGGAAGAGCTTGGAAGCCCCGAATAACATGGAACATTAAGCGCGTTCAGGCTCCGCAAGTATGGCGGGCGACGCGAGGGGGCCCTGTAAGAGTGGCCATCCTGGACACAGGCATCGCCAAGCATCCTGATCTGCGGGTTTGGGGAGGCGTCAACACGATTGGCGGTGCCTCTTATCGGGATTTCAATGGGCACGGTACTCATGTTGCCGGCATCGCGGCCGCAATAGGCGACTGCGGTCAGCTTGCCGGTGTTGCGCCGCGAGCCAGACTGTACGCCGTCAAGTCGCTCAATCGGGATGGGTTCGGATATATCTCCGATATTATCGAGGGTATTCTCTGGTGCATCGATCAGAGGATGAACATTATCAATATGAGCCTTGGCATCCCTCCTGATCTGAACAGTCCTTCCTTCCGCAAAGCGGTGCGGCTGGCTGTGAAGCAAGGCTTGATCATCACCGCATCAGCGGGCAACAACGGCCGCAATTCAGGCGGCATCGATGCCCCTGCCCGTTACCCCGGCACAATCGCTGTCGCTGCGACAACGCGGCGCAATCGGATCGCTTCGTTCAGCAGCCGCGGCCGCGGCATCGATGTCTCCGCGCCTGGAGAGAACATCCTGTCTACCTCGCTCCATTGCGGATATCAGGTGATGTCAGGGACCAGCATGGCAGCGCCGCATGTGGCCGGCGGCGCTGCGCTGCTACTGGCATTGCGCCCGAAGCTAAGCCCGGCTGCTATCTCGCGGGTGCTGAAGCGCACAGCTCGTCCGCTCCGCGGTGCTGGCCGACGAGCCCAAGGCGCCGGGCTGATCCAGCTTCGCCGAGCTGCTCGGCTTGTACTCCGCTCTGCCAGGAGAACCGCCAGCTACAATCGACGTGGCTAGATGCCAGAGCGACCCGTCCTGAGTTCAGGACGGGCCGCAGCTTTATTTCTCCTTGGGTTGGTCATTCTTATCCCGGCAACGATGGCAGATACCCTGGAAATCCAAGCGGTGGTCGATAACGGAAAAACCGAATTCCCTCTCCAGTCGCTCCTCCAGCGGCCCCAACCAATCATCCATAATCTCATCCATTGATCCGCATTGCACACAAATCAGATGATGATGGTGATGCTGACTCGAGTCGGTACGCAGGTCATAGCGGGCTACACCGTCGCCGAAATTCAGCTTCTCCACAACATGCATCTCGCTGAGCAGCTCGAGTGTCCGATAGACTGTCGCCAATCCGATCTCGGGGGCCTTGTCTTTGACAAGCATAAACACATCTTCTGCGCTCAAATGATCTTCTTCATTCTCAAGCAGCACACGAACCGTAGCTTCACGTTGAGGAGTCAACTTATAGCCCTGTGATTGTAGCTGCTGTTTAATTTTATCGATCCGGGCTTCCATAATCTCCCCCCTATGTCGACACCGCGCCCATTCTCTTTTACTTTGCTTTCATTATAGGGGGAAAATAACTTGAAAGTCAAACCTTTTGGTAAAATCAAGTGTGGAAGCATGCTGCCGACATCATCTTTGTACCCTGTTATGCCTCATTCGGCTCACCAGGCTACACCGTCATCGGGAGCGCTCTTGCTTTACCCAGTGAGCAAGCCGGAAGCCCAGCCCATAACATAAGGAGAGACATAAGCCTCGAACCAAGCGGCTCCCCATAGTATCGTTAGCATGCCGATGGCGATGGCACAATGAACAGCGAGAGGCGGCAGCAACGCGCCCTGCTGCTGGAATAGACGGGATTTGACGAAGTGAACGGCAAATCGGATCGCGGATACACTTGCAATCATAAGTGCTGGCACAATAATGATGTTCTGGGGAGCCACCGCCAGCAGCCAGAACAGCACACCTGCCCAGGCATGCTGGCTCACCAGCAGCCCCATGGAGAAGCCAACCAGCACCCCCTTCAAGAAATCGAGCGCCAGCAGCAACGGGACACCGATAACAGTCATGCCGAGCAGCCAGATGAGCGCGATCCATTTCGAATGAAGCCATGCACGGTCCCAGAAGGAGGCCGCCTGGTCAGGGCCGGCTCCCGCACCAAGCAACTGTGCAAAGTGCTGCACGTCGCCACTGAGCTCCTGCTGCTGCTCCAAGGTCAGGCTGCTGGACAGCACTGTGCCAAAGACGACGCCCACAATAAATAGAACCCCCACAAAAAGATATAGCGGCAAATGCTCCTTGAGCTGTGGCTGCAGAAAGGGCGATCTCACCCGCATCCTCCCCCTCTTGTCCGGATAGTCTACTCTATGACCGGACAGGCCGTTCTATGCCGCTAACCTTGCCATACGCTCCGCCGCCCCCCGCTTGCAGTTGCACGCCCCCAAGCCGGGCATCACAGATCAGCTCCGCCAGCTTGTCCCCTGCCACGTCTGCAAGTGCTTCACAGGAGGCTTCATGCAGAATATACATCTCGGTGCCGAACGTCTCCAGCATTCGCTCGAGCAGCTTCTGCCCAAGACCGGGCATGAAGTCTAGCGGAATCTGATACCGATACGGCGGCCTCCCCTTCACACAAGGCTCCTTGCGACCGAATTGAAGAGCCAGCCGCTCGATTCGATCCATAACCCCGCTTACCAGCTTGCTGCTGCCGCAGGTGCGGCACTGGTTCCCGACTGCCCCGCCCTCAGCGATGATGCCGCAGGATTTGCAATACGTGCGATGATATTTGCCGAGCATTGGGTTCAGACCATAATTAGCAACAATCTCGCGTCCCTCGGCGCCAGCCAGAGCCAGCTTCAGCTCTGCAAAGGAAGGCTCACCCATCAGCAGCGCATTATATTCGCGGCCGATCTTGCGGAGCGAGTGTGCATCGGAATTGCTCAGGAATGGATATTGATCCAGCTCCTGCAGCCAGCCTGCCATCTTGCTGTCCGCGCTCAGTCCCAGCTCCACAGCATCGATCAGCTCCGGGTCAAGCACGGAGGCGATTGAATCGGCAGCGCTCCCGAGCAAGCTCTTGTGCGGCGTGAACAGATGGGCAGGAATGAACAGCCCGCCACGCTTGCGCGTCTCCTCCTGGAGCTTCCTGCCAGTCACATATATCCGCTGGGAGCTGAGCTCGACATTTCTCATATAAGCAGACATCCACTGTGTAAAGGACTGCATCGCATCGAAATCGGGCATGTAGCACAAATAATGAGCCGGACCAGCCATCCCCTCATCCCGTACCTCAATCTCCGCCCCCAGCAGCAAGGTCGTATCTCGGTATAGAATCCCACCCTGAGGCAGCTCGCGCATCTCCCCGCTGGACAACAGCGCAGCAATATCCTGCTGTACGGAGGGAGAATGCGCATCGATCACACCCAGCAGCCGAATACCCTTGCGCACTGCCGCTTCATGTGCAATATTGCGAAACGTCAGATCACGACTGCCGCTAATCTTGACCAGTTGCCCGTTCTCCGCCCGACCAATATGCAGATGAAGGTCAGCATAGACGAGCTCTAGCGTCGGCTTCTCATCCACCTGTGCTGTCACTGTCTACAGCTCTCCGGTCAGCAGGTAGAGTCGCCATGCGTAGACGGCAAGGATCGTCTTCGCATCGCTGATCCGCTTCTCCTTGATCAGCTCCAGCGCCTCCTCCAGTGTGATGGCCGAGACATTCAGAAACTCCTCATCATCCAGCTTCATCTGACCTGGCTCCAGCTCCTCCGTAAAGTAAACAAACAACTCCTCATCTGCAAACCCTGGCGAGGTGTAGAAATTGCACAGCTTGCGCAAGCTCTTGGCGCGATAGCCGGTCTCCTCCTCAAGCTCCCGCCGTGCCGCCTCCATCGGGTCCTCATCACCATCCAGCTTGCCCGCAGGAATCTCAACTTGCAGTTTGTCCATCGGCTTGCGGTACTGCTCTACAACAAGCAGCTTTCCATCTAGCAGTGCGATGACCGCCGCTGCTCCGGGATGACGCACAATCTCTCTGGTGGCTGTCTTGCCATCAGGCAGCTTCACCGTGTCTACCTGTAGCGAAATCACTTTTCCATGAAAGATAGGCTCCGTATGAATGGTCGGCTCCGTAAAATCAGCCGAATCGTTATTTGGCGGGATTGTCGTCATGATCTGTTGCTCCTTTGCACACGTTATTTTGTAGAGACATTCATCATAGAACATGCAGCAGTTGCATATCTATTCCATATCGAATCCAGGGGAGGCGCTCTACATGAAGAAGATGATTGAGGACAAGCAATTGAAGCTATCTGGGAAAGCCTGGCAGGTCAGACACATGCTGCGGCAGCTCCGTCAGCATGCACCGCAAGATGCATTGCTGCAGGATTACCTTCAGTCGCAGCGCCAGCGGGAGCGAAACCGCTAGAAAGCTGAGGTTACGTGATGCGCACTTGGCTATGACGATAATAACACCGTCTATGAGTAACGGGTTCAATATGAAAGCTGCCGTCCCTCATGAAGGAAGCGGCAGCTTTACTGTCTATACCTGTTATTTGCCGCTCAGCAATTGCCATAGCCGATAAAACGCCTGCTTCGCCGCACGCACCCGGATCGTCTGCCGATTGCCAGACAGATGCAGCGTATAGCTCTGTGTCGCCGCCTCGCGGGATGCGATCGCCAGATAGACAAGCCCGACCGGCTTGCCCTCGCTCTCAGCCGGACCGGCCACCCCCGTCAACGCGATGCCATAATCGCTGCCCGCCAGATCGCGCACCCGCTCTGCCATCAGACTGGCGGTCGACTCGCTGACCGCGCCTGGAGCCTCGGGTCCCTCAAGTTGAGATAACGGAATACCGAGCAGACGCTGTTTCATCTCGTTTGTGTAGGTTACAACCCCGCCATGAAATTCACTGCTGCTGCCAGGTACACTCGTAAGCAGCTCTGCGACGAGCCCTCCGGTCAGACTCTCTGCGACAGCGGCCGTTTTCATCGATTGGCGCAACAGGCGGACAACCGCTTCCTCGATCGGAATATCCTCCTGTGCATACAAGTACTGCCCCACTCTGGCTCTGATTTGCGCAGTCATGTCATTCAGCCTGATAAGCGCCTCCGCTTCGCTATGCGCCTTCGTAGAGATTCGCAGCGCAACCTCTCCTTCCTTTGCATAAGGCGCAATTGTTGGATCGGTCTGGGCTTGAATCAGATCGATTACCGCCGCCTCCAGATTCGATTCACCAATACCGGCAAATTTGAGCTGTCTGGAGTAGAGCGGTCGCTCATCAGGCAGTGCCTGCCTCAGCCATGACTTCGCCGGACCGTCGAACATCGGTCTCATCTCACGCGGCGGGCCTGGCAGCAGTATATAGTGCGTGCCCTCTGCTGTCAGCGCATTCCCGACTGCCAATCCCGTCTCATTATGAAGCGGGTCGCTATCCTCCAGCATCAGCGCCTGTCTGCGATTGCTCTCTACCATTGCCAGACCTCGCGAGGAGAACAACTCCTCGATCTTGGCCATAGACGGCTCATGCAGGATCAGCCTTCTGCCTAGCAGCTCCGCAAGCGCATCCTTGGTGAGATCATCCTGTGTCGGGCCTAGACCGCCAGTCATCAGAATGAGATCCGCCCGTCCCCTGGCGATTCGAATCGCCTCCTGAAGCCGCAGATGATTGTCCCCTACCACCGTCTGATAGTAAACATCAATTCCCAGATCCGCCAGCCCTTGCGATATATATTGCGCATTCGTATTCACGATCTGTCCTAGCAGCAGCTCTGTGCCGACAGCGATTATCTCTGCTTTCATTCTTGTTCCCCCATTCGGTTCACTCTCGTGGACAGCACTTGCCTTGGCGGCAGCCTGATGCAGTGCAGACGTCACGCTGGGCGCTCCTCCAGCTTGCAGTCTGGATGCTGCGGTGGCTGCCACGAGAGCAACCTGATTCCATACCTGTTGCAAAAACATCATCCCGTGAAGGGATGATGTCAAGAAGAGCTTGCTATTCAGAGATCGGGATCAGATCCTTGTTTTTCATAAAGTAATCAAAGCCCGAGTAAACCGTAATGAGCGCGGCAGCCCACGATATAATCAGATCAAAGCGCAGATCAATGAACGCAAACGGAAAGTTGTTCAGCAGCAGCACGATGATCATCGTAATCTGCACCGCTGTCTTCCATTTGCCCCATGCACTGGCCGCCAATACCTTGCCCTCCAGCAGTGCAATCTGGCGCAGGCCGGTAATCGCAAACTCGCGGCTAATAATGATAACAGCAATGACCGCATCCAGACGATTCATCTCCACCAGTGAGATCAACACAGCAGCAACCAGCAGCTTGTCAGCGAGCGGATCTAGCAGCTTGCCCAGATTCGTTACCGTCTTGTTCTTGCGAGCGATATAACCGTCCAGGCCATCAGTGCTCGCGGCAATGATGAATATAAGCGCGGCAACAATCTGATTGTAGGTAATCGAGAAGTCTTGAAAGGTGATTGGCTCCACATTCAGATTCACCAGCAGAAAAAACATGATAATCGGGACCAGAAAAATTCTCGCCATCGTAATACGATTGGCCAGATTCATGCCATTCCCTCCCCGGATAGATCAAACTCATATGCGTGGGTGACTTTTACCCGTTGAATTTGTCCGATACCGACAGAACATTTGGATACAAATACTTCGCCATCAATTTCAGGCGCGTCATACTGGGAGCGACCAATATACACATCGCTGCGTCCATCATAGCGTTCAATCAGGACGTCGATTTCCCTGCCCACATATTTGCTGCTGTTATGCTTCGACACTTCCCGTTGAATCTCCATCAGCGTATTGGCTCTCCATTGCTTCACTTCATCCGGCAGATGGTTCGGCAAGCGCGAGGCCGGTGTATCCTCTTCGTTGGAATACGTGAACACGCCCAGACGGTCGAACTTAATCTCCCGGACAAATTCGCACAATGCTTCGAATTCTTCCTCTGTCTCCCCAGGGAAGCCGACGATCAGCGATGTGCGCAACGCAGCCTCGGGCATCCGTTCGCGAATCTTGCGAATCAGCTCGCGCGCATCCCGCTGCCTGCCTGGGCGGCGCATCCGCTTCAATATGGCGTCCTCGCTATGCTGAAGCGGCATGTCGATATATTTGCAAATCTTCGGATTGGTCGCCATGACCTCCAGCAGTTCATCCGTGAAGAAGCCAGGATAAGCGTAATGAAGCCGTACCCATGCGATCCCCTCGACCTCGCTCACCTTGTTCATCAGCTCCGGCAAGGCAAAGTAATCGTACAAGTCCGTTCCATAATTGGTCGAATCCTGAGCGATAAGGCTGACCTCCTTCACCCCTTGAGCCGCCAGTTGCTTCACCTCAGCAAGGATCGAATCGATCGAGCGGCTGCGGAACTTGCCGCGCATGATCGGAATGCTGCAGAAGGTACATGCATTGTCACAGCCCTCCGCTATCTTGACATAAGCCGTATAGCGTGGTGTCGTCACCTGACGCGGCAGCGCCATCTCATAATCGAACACCGGATTGCCTACCTTCATCGGCTTCTTGCCACGCAACGCTTCATCCACAATGTCATTAATATGATGGAAATCGCCCGTGCCAACGATACCGTCGATCTCCGGCATTTCCTGCATCAACTGCTCCTTATAGCGTTGTGTCAGGCAACCTGACACAATAAGCGCCTTGAGCCGTGCCGTCTCCTTCAGCTCTGCCATATCCAGAATCGTATTGACCGATTCCTCCTTGGCGGCATCGATAAATCCGCAGGTGTTCACGATGATAACCGTCGCCTGCTCTGCTTCCTCTACTAACTCATACCCCCGACCATGAATCAGGCCGGACATAATCTCCGAGTCCACCAGATTTTTCTCGCAGCCCAGCGTGACTACCTTTACTCTTTCCGTCATAATTTCCAATTCCCCCAGATCTGTAACCGCCAAACTATTTAGTCAAGTATAATACAATCCAAAAGCGTGTGTCAAAAAGACAGGTAGATGGCGATCGTCTCTCGCCTTATTATTCTGATAATTTTAAAAACCCTTTTAGTGCATCTCAGGTGCACTAAAAGGGGGACGGCAACTGCTAGCGATAATTCGTAAACTGCAGTTCTACAGGCAGATCAGCACTGCGCAACAGCTTCATAACAGCCTGCAGATCATCCTTGCTTTTGCCACTTACTCGGATCTGGTCACCCTGGATCTGGCTCTTCACCTTGAGCTTGGAGTCCCGAATCATAATATTGATTTTCTTCGAGACATCCTGCTCAATCCCTTGGCGCAGCTTGATCCGCTGACGAACGGTGCCCCCAGAGGCCGGTTCCAGCTTGCCGTATTCAAGATTTTTGATGGGAACCCCGCGCTTGATCATTTTGGATTGCAGGATGTCGATAACGCTATTGAGCTTGTACTCGTCGTCCGAGCCAACTACAACCTCCTCCTTCTCCAGCGCGATACTGCTTTTGCTTCCCTTGAAGTCGAACCGCGTCTCTATCTCCCGCTCAGCCTGGGTAATCGCATTGACAAGCTCCTGCATATCCACTTTGGATACAATATCAAATGAACTTTCACTCATGGCCATCCCTCTTTCTCTCTATCTATTGCTTATTGCTGCCCTGTCTCCCCAGTAGAAGGCGCTTGCGCAATCACTATTTTCCGGCTTGTGCTCTTCGTCTGTTCCAACTGCAACGGCTTGCCGTTCAAGGAGATTTCCACATTGTCAGCGCGGCCGAGATTGAAAAAAATTCCACCCTGCACCTCGAATGTATATTCCTTGCCTGCATCGTCCATCCCCGACTGCAGCACCTTGCCCTTATTGTTCTCCTCGCGAATCTCGCTCCAGGCCTTCCCGTTCACCTTCATCGTATAGGTCTTGGCGCCTACTGCATCAACGGTATAATATTCTGTGCTGCCCTTCTTCTCCACAAAGGTCAGCGTATAGTCCGAAGCCGGTGCGCTAGGCGGAGGCGTCTGCTCCGTCTGACCACCACCGGTATTCTGCCCTGTACCTTCGCCTCCTGTTGGCTCGTTGGTTTGGGGCTGCGAATTGTCAGCAGCAGGCGGCTTGCTTTCATTGGTAATATTCGTATTCTGGTCCGCAATTTTATTATTATTGTCCGGCTGCTTAATGACGAAAATATAGAAGATAACAACGATCAGCACAAGAAACATCCACATGAGCAATGTAAAGCCCCATTTACTGAATCGGTCAGAGCTTCTTGAGGCTGAACGCCGCGGCATCATGACGGGTTCGGGCGCAGAATCAGTAACAGAAGGCGGCGCTTCCCTGTTGAATTGCTCCAGCACCTCATCTGTATTGAGACCGACCGCCTCCGCATAGTTTTTGACGAAAGCTCGTACATAAAAGCGGCCTGGCAATACCTTGTAGTTCCCTTCCTCAATCGCTTGCAAATAACGCTTTTGAATTTTAGTCAGATCCTGTATATCTTCAAGCGAGAACCCTTTCTTCTCCCGGGCCTGCTTGAGCAGCGCTCCCAATTCGGACATGGAATCACCTCCTATTAAAAGTCATAAGTTGTAAAGGTTTCATACGTAATTTCTTCATCCGGCGTGTTGCGCAATTCCACAATACAGGTAAAATCGCTGTAATCGAAATTCGACTCCTGCATAAAAATATCCGGGTGCTCAATCACCTTTGTGGAAGGCATCGACATAATTTGCTGTAGCAAATTATAGTGCTTGTCATTGGAACGAATCGTACTGACAATGCCATCAATGATGAAGATATTGTTCGGATTCATCTCTTCCTCTGATAGCTGGCTGCGCACCGTCTGGCGGAGCAGTGTCGAGGACACGAAGGTCCAACGCTTGTTGGAGCAGACACTGCCGGCAATGATCGATTCGGTCTTCCCTACGCGCGGCATGCCCCGCAGACCGATCACCTGATTACCCTCCTTCTTGAATATTTCACCCAAAAAATCAACGAGTAAACCAAGCTCGTCACGAGTAAAACGGAATGTCTTCTTGTCGTCCGAATCCCGCTCAATATATCTGCCATGGCGAACCGCCAGTATATCCACAAGCTTGGGAGGGCGCAACGCATTCAACGTAATATTGTCTACTTTTTTCAGCATTTTGCCAAGCAGCTCTATTTTCTCTTCGTCGTCCGTTTGCAGCAGCATGCCGCGAGTGCGATCCTCTACCCCGTTGATGGTAATAATATTAACTTCAAGCATACCTAGCAGGGAGGCGATGTCGCCCAGCAGACCAGGACGATTTTTATGTATTTTATACTCCATATACCATTGTTTGGGTTCCATGTATCCATTACCTCGTTCAGGAGAGTTTAGAGAAGCACAACTTCATATCGTCATCGCCTGTGTAAGGCGAAGCTTTTGTTACTTGCTCTATAACTCATTCTACAAAATTCGTCAGTCTCCTGCTACTTCTCCCAGAAACATTGCAGAAAAGCCTCCTTCTTGTGGAGGCTTTTCTGCACACCGTTTACTTCGACTGCTCAGCCAGTCTTACCATCAGCTTGGCAATGACCTGACGCTCTTGCTCGTCCCCGACATCCCACAGCTCCTTAACCGCCCGCTGCTCATCGTTCTTCGGGTCAACGCGCTCGTCGAGGAAGCTGCCAATCTCATAGGCCAGCTTGGAGATGGTGTCCTCACCCAAGCCAAGGCTCTTCGCCTGCTCTACTCGCTCTGCCAAAAATTGCTTCCACGTATCATAATCAGTCAGTACAGTTGACATGCCGTTACGCCTCCTTAAAATTGTGACTGGGAAATGTGCAACCATACCTATTGTTTGCGTGAAAGCCGACTGTTATTCAGGAAGCAAGATGGCTCAGGCTGGCATCTCGCACCAGCTCGATTACTGTTTTCGTTCGAGCAAGCCTGGTGAAGCCGGCACAGGCTTAGCTCAGGTAACCCATCCGCCATTCGGACTGATGATCTGTCCCGTAATATAACCGGATTCAGGCAGAGCCAGGAAATAGACGAGCGAAGCCACCTCGTCCGGCTTCCCGAAGCGCCCAACGGGAATTTCCTCTTCCAGCGCTGCCTTCTCCTCCTCATTAAGATTGCCGTTCATCTCGGTGTCTACCGCTCCTGGGGCAACGGCATTGACAGTCACTCCTGACGGAGCCAGCTCCTTGGCGAGCGCCTTCGTGAAGGCATTCATACCGCCCTTGGTTGTGGAATAGAGCACCTCGCAGGAGGCGCCAGATAGTCCCCATACAGAGGAGACGTTGATAATTCGGCCGAACTTGTTCGCGATCATGGCAGGCATGAACAGTTGACAGCATAAGAACATGCCCTTGAGATTGACAGCCATGACCTCTTCCCATTCCTCATCCGTTACATCTGACAGCAACCCGTAATGAGCGATGCCTGCGTTGTTCACGAGGATATCTGGAAGCATGTCATGAGCCTCCAGCTTCTCCTTCATCCGCTGCAACTGCTCACGTGAACGGAGGTCTGCGCTGATTGTCATCACGTTAGCTCCCAGCCCCAGGCATTCGCGAGCCGTCTCATTGGCTTCCTCATGGGAATGGTTGTAATGGATGACGAGGTTCATCCCCTCCGCGGCGAAGCGCCTAGCAATTGACGCTCCGATGCCGCGACTCGCCCCTGTCACCAACACAGTCATTTGTTTGAGGGGCTTCATTGCGACTCTCTGCAGACAATGGAGATTGCCGATTGCTCCCAATCGAAGTGTGTGCGCAATCGTTCATTGACTTCCTCCAGCGTAATGCTTTCGTAGATCGGCAATAGCTCGAACAGATCACCGCCGCGGAACTTATGGCGGGTGAACTCATTGGCAATCGATTCTGGGGAATTCAGCATACGCAGATAATTGCCTATCCGCTTCCGCCTTGTGCGCTCAAAATCACTGGCCGATACGCCCTGCTCCCGCACCTCATTCACCGCCTGCTTCACCCGATCCAGCAGCTCGTCAGGGCTCCTGGTCTCGCCGCCGAAGATGGAAAAGGAGTAGCCATTGCCCGAGTTGAACTCATATCCGAAGGAATCCGAAATGAGGCGATCATCGTACAGCGACTGGTATAGCTGGGAGCTCTGCCCTAGCAATACATCAAGCAGCAGCTTGGTCACGATGTCTTGACGTTGCAGCTCCTGCGCATCAGCCACGGGCTGTTTGTCTTTAATTCCAATCATGCACTTGGGCAGCGACACCGGCAGCTTCATCTCCAGTCTCTGCTTGCGGACCCCCTGCGGCTCAGGCTCGAAATAGCGGCGAATCTCGCCCAGCTCTGGGAACGTCTTGGCCGCCTGATTATCGCGCACAAGCTGCATCACTTGTTCAGGCTCCACTCCGCCGACCACGAACAACAGCATGTTACTCGGGTGATAAAAGGTATTGTAGCAGGTGTACAGGCTTTCCTTCGTAATCTGCCGGATTGATTCCACAGAGCCGGCTATATCAATGTGCACCGGATGCTTCTCATAGAGTGCTTCGATGATCCCGGTATAGACACGCCAATCGGCATTATCCTTATACATGTTGATTTCCTGCTCAATAATGCCTTTCTCCTTATCTACATTCTCATCGGTAAAATAAGGATGCTGTACAAAATCAAGCAGCGTCCGCAGGTTCTGATCGATGTATTCCGTAGCCGAGAACAGATAGGCGGTACGGTCAAAGCTGGTGAATGCGTTGGCAGATGCACCTTGAGAGGCGAAGGTTGCGAAAATATCGCCTGTTGGCTCCTCAAACATTTTGTGCTCCAAAAAATGGGCAATGCCGTCCAGCACCTGAACCGGTGGCTCCTCTCCGATAGAGAAGCGGTTATCTATTGAACCGAAGCGGGTGGAGAAGGTAGCATAGGTCTTCTGGAAGCCTTCCTTAGGCAAAATATACACCTGCAGCCCGTTAGGCAAGGTACCGTGATACAACGTCTCGTTAATATGAGGATAATGCAGTTGTCTCATTGCTCTCCTCCCTCCTTCCCGTCGCGCAAGAAATAGATCGTGTCCAGCACCACATCATCTGCCACACGCACGATGTCATCCGCTTCCACCGCTTGCACCTCACGCATCAGCTCTTGCGCGGAGCGCTCGCGTCCTGTAAGGATCGAATTAAAATCATAGGCAATCATCTCAAACGCCGAGTCCTGCATTTCACGCAGATGGTTGACAATCATTGCCTTCGTCTGACTCATCTCAAGCTCTGACAGCTCTCCCTTGCGCATGCTCTCCAGCTGCTGCTGAATTATATGAGAGGCTCGTTCGAAGTTGGCAATTTCAATTCCTGACTGAATCGAGCATAGACCCTTGATGCCGTCATACCGTGACGCTGCATAATAGGCTAAGGACGCCTTCTCCCTGACATTCATAAATAGCTTGGAGTGCGGGTATCCACCCAAAATGCCGTTATACATCAGCATGGCTGCATATTGATCGTCGGCATAGGTCGTCCGTGTCCGAAGTCCCATATTGAGCTTGCCCTGGCTGACATCCATACGTTCCACTACCGTCTTCACTTCGGATACATGGGACCCTGCTGCAGGCTTGCTATATACTGCGGGTTGTCCGTCACCTGCCCGGAACGCCGAGGCCACCATCTCCTGCACTTCGCTAAGTGTTGTATCTCCAACCACGTATAGGTCAAAGCAGGCACGATCCAGCCATGTGCGGTAGGACTCATACAGCGAGCGTTCATGGATTGCCGCCAGATCGGCAATCTGGCCGAGCGCGTGAAACCGGTACGGTTCCCCGGCGCACATCTCCTCGAGACATCGCTCTGCGGCATAGCGAATCTTATCATTAATGATCGCCTCCAGCCGCTGCTGTAGCGTCTGCTTCTCGGCCTGCACATATTTTGAGCGGAAGGCGTGATCCACTCCCGGCTCCATCGCGGGGGAAGTGAGCACCTCTCCTAGCAGCGCCAGCGCAGACTGGAGCAGCGATACGGAAGAGGATACATATTGATCATGGATGGCATCCAGTCGGAACTGAACAATCTGGGCATCCCCTCTTTTATACACATCAAAGCCGAAGCCGGTCCCATACATATTGTCAAGACGTTCACGAAACGCGATCGTCTCCGGCGTTGCACTAGTGCCCCTGCGCAGCACAAATGGGGTTAGAGCGGTAGCAGTTACGGTGTTCTCAGCTAACGGCACACCCGCATAAAGCGATATGGCAAATGTCTTAAAGCGCTTAGTCGGCAGCACATGCAGCCTCACCCGATCCATCAAGCTTCTTTCAAAAGGCGTTACCGTCACTTTTGCATAGCCCCTTCCATCGCTGAAGTACGTAGTCAATCTATTCCAGCGGTTCGATTTCTATACCATTCTAACCCATGGTAAATACAAGAAGCAACCCGCTTTCCTGCTGGCTGCGGGTTGCTTCACTGCTGCTGCTACATGCAGAAAATATGCTTGCCGATCGTCTTCACCTGCGGTCTTGTCCAGATCCATTTGGAAGTTGCCGTGACCGGATTGAAGTAGTACAGGCATCCTCCGCTCGGGTCCCAGCCGCTGATGGCATCCTGCACCGCCTGCCGCGCCCTGTCGTTGGGCTCCAGCCAGATCTGACCATCCGCCACGGCAGTAAAGGCGCCCGGCTGGAAGATAACGCCGGAGGCGGAGTTCGGGAAGCTTGGTGATTTGACCCGGTTCAAGATGACCGCAGCTACAGCCACCTGCCCTTCATACGGCTCGCCGCGCGACTCCCCGTATACCGCATTCGCCATAATCTTCAGATCATTGGCCGACAGACCCAGACGATTGGATTGCGCCAGGTCGCTGGAGGAGCCGCCCCCCTTCTGTTCTGCCCCACTCTGAGAGCCTGTTCCAGTAGCCGCTCCTTCATTGCCTGAAGGCTTCCAGCTCTTCGTGGCCTCCCACAGCTTGAGCTTCGTTTTGGCACCGACAACACCGTCTGATTTTAATCCAAATTTCCATTGGAACCAGGTGACAGCATTTTTAGTTTTCTCACCGAATTGGCCGTCAATCTTTCCGTCATAGTACCCTAAAAATTTCAAACGCCCCTGAAGTTCATTAACATCCTGGCCTGATGATCCGATCGTCAGTGTCGCGTTGCTAAAGGTCTCTGCAATCGGATCATCGCCTGCCTGCTTCAAGGCATAAGCGCCAAACAGCATGCATACGATGACAGCGGTCATCACAATCAGTCGCTTCTTCATGCGGTTTAATCAGCCTTTCTCATCCTGTAGTCATTCACATAGGTGAATGCCGCTATAAGGTAGTATGAGAAAGACGATATCCTTCTATGCATAACATTTCCCGTTCTGGCTGAAAGGCGCAGCGAATCGTCCCGCCGCTGACGAAAGCATCATCATCTTGACCCTATGCAAAAAGAGCCTCAAGCCGGGCGAATCGTACACGCCGCGGCTTCAAGGCTCTCTTCATCAGGACGATATTTTGCCTGCCTGGTATTGCTCCCATGTTGTTAACACTTCTCTAGGCTTGCTTCCTTCATACGGGCCAACAATATTTCTGGCCTCCATCTGATCGACAAGTCGAGCCGCTCGCGTATAGCCGACTCGCATCCGTCGTTGCAGCAGCGATACTGACGCTTGCTTGGCCTCCAATACGATCTGGACAGCCTGCTCATACAACTCGTCCAAATCATTATCCACAGTCTCTGCCGCTTCCTCGATGTCGGGAACGAGATCTTCCTTGTATTGTGCTTCCGCTTGATCCCGCACATAATTCACGACCATCTCGACCTCCTGGTCAGATAGAAATGCCCCTTGCACACGAATCGGCTTGGACATACCGACAGGAAGGAACAGCATATCGCCGCGGCCGAGCAGCTTCTCCGCGCCGACCATATCCAGAATCGTGCGAGAATCGACCTGGGAGGATACGCCGAAGGCAATCCGTGATGGAATGTTCGCCTTAATGACGCCCGTAATGACATCTACAGACGGACGCTGTGTAGCAATAATAAGGTGAATGCCTGCAGCACGCGCCATCTGCGCCAGGCGCGTAATCGCATCCTCTACATCGCCCGCAGCCACCATCATCAGATCGGCCAGCTCATCGACGATGACGACAATATAAGGCAGCACTGCAGCCGGATTATCCTTCATCAGCATGTTATAGCCCTCAATATTGCGGGTTGCCGATTTGGAGAACAGCTCATAGCGCTTCTCCATCTCCACGACAATCTTCTTGAGCGCCAGCGATGCGCGCCGTGGATCGGTCACCACAGGCGCGAGCAGGTGGGGTATCCCGTTGTACACATTCAACTCCACCATCTTAGGGTCAATCATTAGAAACTTGACCTCATCCGGCTTGGCCTTGTACAGAATGCTGGTGATGATCCCGTTAATACAGACCGATTTCCCTGAGCCGGTTGCTCCGGCCACGAGCAGATGGGGCATGCGCGCCAGGTTGCCTATGATCGGCTGCCCGGAGATGTCGCGGCCAAAAGCGATAGACAGATTGGAGGGCGCATTCTGGAAAGCCGAGGTTTCCATCACCTCGCGCATCGTGACGACAGATACCTCCGTGTTGGGCACCTCGATGCCAATCGCAGACTTGCCGGGAATCGGAGCTTCCATCCGAATATCCTTGGCCGCAAGCGCCAGCGCAATGTCATCGGTAAGTCCAACAATCCGGCTCACCTTGACACCCGTTCCCGGCTGCACCTCATACCGGGTAACGGCTGGGCCGCGCACAACATCCAGCACCTTGGCATCCACATTGAAGCTCTTGAGCGTCTCCGTCAGCACATGACGCAGGTTAGCATCTGATAACCCCTCAAGCCCGCCTCCCTTAGGCTTGGCCAGCAGCTTCAGGCTCGGCAGAACATAGGGACGCGATTGTGTAGTTGGTTGGGCGGCAGCACCGCCAGCAGTGTCGATCTGATCTCCTGACACTGCTTCATCAACTAGCGCTCCTGGGTTGTGCTCGGCATCCATTCCCGCCGCAGCTTCGTCCAGGTCTTCCATACTCCCGCTGTCCTCCCCTTGCATTGCTGGAAGGATGTCCTCCACCGGATGAATGAGCGATTCCGGCCATGAAGCAACGACATGCTCCTGACCCTCGTCTGGCAGCTCAGGCTCCGGCGGCCAAGTTGTAGCTGCACTACCTGTCTCCGCCTGTCCGGCAGGCTGCTGTGGAGGCCACTCCTCCACTTGCTCGAGTGGAGAGAGCTTCTCGTTCTCCTCCTCGTCATTCTGTTCGCCTGACTCGTTCTTCTTGCGCCAGGAGAACAGGTTGATACGCTTCTTCTCTGCGGGCGGCTTGGCCTCCGGCTCTGTAGTGCCCATATATTCAAAGTAGTCCTCGTAATCTTCATCCTCATCGTCAGCGGTTGCCTGCTGCTGGACAGGAACCTGCGCCGGCTTTGCAGCAGCCTTGGCTCGCAGCCGCTCGCGCTGAGCCTGCTGCTTCGCCCGTGCCTGCTGGGCAGACTTCCATTTCTGCTTCAGCAGCTTGACCAGACGGCTGCCGCGCTTGACGAGGATTCGAATCAGTTCCACATAGGATTTATTCGTTATCAACATGACCGAGATGGCGAACATCACAATCAGGATGAACTGGGCAATCAGCAAGCCAAACAGGGCATTCAGCAGCGACAACTGCACCGCCCCTACATATCCGCCGCTAATGGCTCTGGCAATCATCGGTGTAGGATCCGCTCCGGTTACATTCAGCTCCTGCCTGATCCCTTCCCCAAGCACGCTCAGCACCGAGACGTTGCTGCCTTCAGGCAGCCCGGCAAGCTTAAGCTTGATCTCCGAAATCGAACTCATCAAGGTTAGCGCCAGGACGAGCAGAACCATGCCTGTCTTGCGCGTAGACCAGCCTGAGGGCCAGGCTCGCTTGATCATCACAGCCAGACCAATATATATACCAACGAGCGGCAATACAAAATAAAATTTGCCGAGTATAAGGCCGAACAGCTTGGAGAGAGCCCGTCCGACCGTCGCTTCACCCGAGAGGGCGATGACAGATAGAGTGATGATCAGAATGCCGTACACTTCATATTTTAAGGTTGTGCCCATTGATTTTTTTTTGCTTTTACGTTTCGCCACTAAAGTCACCTCTTGGTACAACATTATACCATAGGTGGTCAGATGTTCCTATTATTTTGGCGAATAGATATTCGCATAATTGATGATCTGTCCCGGGCTAAGCTCTGGCCGCAAATAATCATCTAACGCAGCATGCAGCAGCCGGACGATCTTGCCTCTGCCATGGCCTACCGGCTCAATCTCCATCCGTATGCCTGCCGTCTCGATCTCAATCAGCGGCTGCGACTGCTGCTCCTCATTGAAGCCGGCCCACACTAGCTCGGGGGGCATGTTCGTATATAAGGTCACTGGATCGTCCCTCCCGCGATGCCTGACTTTCTTCGCTCGATCGCCAGATTCAGCTCCCGGATCGCCTCTCCAATCCCGCCGATCTCGTCGATCAGTCCGTAGCGGACAGCATCGGCACCGATAACTGTCGTACCAATATCCCGTGCCAGCTCGCCCGTCTTGAACATGAGCTCCTTGAATTTGGCCTCGGTCACGTTAGAGTGAGTCGTCACAAAGCGCACCACCCTCTCCTGCATTTTGTCCAAATATTCAAAGGTTTGCGGCACACCAATAACGAGGCCGTTCAATCGAATGGGATGAATCGTCATCGTAGCGGTCTCGGCAATAAACGACTTTCCGCCTGCTACTGCGATCGGCACCCCGATCGAATGCCCCCCGCCAAGCACCAGTGTAACCGAAGGCTTGGACAGGGAGGAGATCATCTCCGCAATAGCCAGCCCCGCCTCCACGTCTCCGCCGACCGTATTGAGCACGATCAGTATGCCTTCAATTTTAGCATTCTGCTCCGCCGCCACAAGCTGCGGAATAAGATGCTCATACTTGGTCGTCTTATTCTGCGGGGGCAACACGAGATGCCCTTCGATCTGCCCGATGATGGTCATACAGAAAATATTCGATTCCGGCGCGACCTGCGGCATCTGCCCAAGCTGCTGAATCGACTCCACGAGCGCACTTTTCTTCTTGTCCTCCTGAACCTGCGGCTCCTCCAGCTTTAACTCATCCTTATACGACATGACCATACCCTCCCTAGACTTTGACTTGTCATAGTATGGGTTGTGCGGCTGCTTTTATACGAACGACACACACGAAAAAGCCCTCGCCGCTGCTAGGAGCGTCGAGGGCGTGTTGTGTAGACTAAACTTCCATAATAATCGGCAAAATCATCGGACGGCGGCGAGTCTGTTCATACAAGAACCGACCGAGCGCATCCTTGACGTTCGTTTTGAGCGAAGCCCATTCATTCACCTTGTCATTCATCAGCTTATGCAGTGTTGACGTGACGATGCGATTCGCTTCCTCAAGCAGTCCTTCGGACTCGCGCACATAGACGAACCCGCGAGAAATAATGTCTGGACCAGACAAAATGGTACCGTCCTGCTTGCTCAGCGTCACCACTACGACTAGAATGCCGTCTTGAGACAACAGCTTGCGATCACGCAATACGATGTTCCCGACGTCGCCAACACCCAGACCGTCAATCAGCACATTGCCAGCAGGCACCTTACTGCCTTTGCGGGCGCTGCCTCCCTGGAATTCTACGGTATCTCCGTTATCCAGCAGGAATATATTTTCCTTCTCGACACCTACGGACTCGCCAAGCAGCGCGTGATGGCGCAGCATGCGGTATTCACCGTGAATCGGAATGAAATATTTCGGCTTCATCAGATTGAGCATCAGCTTCAATTCTTCCTGGCTGCCGTGACCGGAAACGTGAACTCCCGAGACCGAGCCCGGACCGTAGATCACGTTGGCGCCAAGACGGAACAATTCGTCTACTGTGCGGCCTACATATTTCTCGTTGCCCGGGATCGGCGTCGCGGCAATGATCACCGTATCTCCCGGTAAAATATCAACCTTGCGGTGAGTGGATCGAGCCATGCGCGTCAGCGCCGACATAGGCTCACCTTGGCTTCCGGTTGATAATACTACTACACGATCTGCTGCCATTTTGTTCACTTCATCCGGCTCGATAATCATGCCTTCTGGAATTTCCAGATAGCCAAGCTCTGAAGCAATGTTGACGACGTTGACCATGCTGCGCCCGATGACAGCAATCTTGCGCTTGGTTGCCATCGCAGCGTTAATGACTTGTTGAATACGGTGCACATTCGAAGCGAATGTAGCCACAACTACACGCTGCTGTGCCTTGCGGAATATATCCTCAAAGTTCGAGCCAATCATGCTCTCCGATGGCGTGAAGCCAGGACGCTCTGCATTCGTGCTGTCTGAGAGCAGCACGAGTACGCCTTCCTGACCAATCTCAGCCATGCGCTGCAAGTCGGCATACTGATTGTTCACTGGCGTATGATCGAATTTGAAGTCTCCTGTATGAACCACTCGACCCTCAGGCGTGTCCAGACATACCCCAACCGAATCCGGGATGCTATGGTTTGTCTTGAAGAAGGACGCTTTAATCGTACCAAGCTGAACTTCGGAGTCCGCATGAATTAGAATGCGCTTCGTCTCACCAAGCAGCCCCGCTTCCTTCAGCTTGCCCTCAATCAAGCCCAATGTCAGCTTGGTACCATATACAGGGACATTCAGATGCTTCAGAACATATGGCAAGCCGCCGATATGGTCCTCATGTCCGTGAGTAATCAGAATACCTCGTACCTTGTCCCTGTTTTCAGTCAAGTAGCTAATATCAGGTATTACAATATCGATCCCGAGCATGTCCTCCTCAGGAAATTTCAGGCCCGCATCAACGACGACAATATCATTTCCATGTTGGACGACATACATATTCTTACCGATCTCACCGACGCCGCCCAATGCAAAGATAATTAATTTATCTTGGTTGTTCTTCTTTGACAAGTGTATCTATCCTCCTAAAGTTGTTCAACGTCGATCCATAACGTTATTTAATTTTCAATGAATTTATTTGCCGCACTCAGTCACTTGAGAACATTATACATGATAAATTTAACAAAACACAAGTCAAGACCGCAGGAGATCTGGCTGACTTTTGAGCATGATTGATGCTCTAGCCTCTGCTTCAGTCCTCGAAAAGGTTGAATTCAAGCCTTTTTGTAGGCATCACCACGGTGCAAAAATATGAATGCTCACTCTAAGCTGCCAATTTTTCCATCTTGAATTCCGTCCCATTTCACTACTTGTGCATAAGAACAGAACGGGGCACACGGTTTAGCCGAGCGAGCCGCTTAGGGCAACGCAATCGTGGCGATCACCTTGAAGCAACAGCAAACGGCTGCCTATTCCGCAACAGCGGAACAAGCAGCCGTTCACTTGATGTACATGAAGTCTACAGCAAACTCTTAATCGCTTCGCCTTCCTCTTCCGTTACCCACACTAACGGCAATCTGACGCCGCCCACAGGCACGCCACGCGCCTCAAGGGCGTATTTGACCCCGACCGGATTCGGAGCGGGATGGAACAGCCCTTTGAAGATCGGATGCAGACGCTGGTGAAGCTTAGCCGCTCCCTTGACGTCGCCTCCCACAAATGACTCAACCATCTGCTTCATTTCCTTGCCGACAATATGGCTCGCCACGCTTATAATGCCATAACCGCCAATGGCCAGCACAGGCAATGCCGCGCTGTCATCGCCGCTGTATACAAGGAAGCCCTCCGGCGCTCCATTAATAACCTGTGTAATCTCATCCAATGAGGTACAGTCCTTGGTCCCGATAATATTATCCACTTCAGCCAGCCGCAAGGTCGTCTCTGGACTGATGGAGACACCTGTCCGGGACGGCACATTATACAAGATTGCCGGCACATCCACCGCCTCAGCAATCGCTTTGAAGTGCTGATACAGACCCTCCTGATTCGGACGGTTATAATAAGGAGCCACCAGGAGCACAGCGTCAACACCCACCTTCTGCGCCGCCTGGGTCAAATGAATGGAATGGGCCGTATTGTTGCTGCCCGTGCCTGCAATGATCTTGCAGCGTCCCCCCGCGTGCTGCACGCCAAACCGGAACAGCTCCAGCTTCTCCTCATCGGACAGTGTAGGCGACTCGCCTGTTGTACCCGAGAGGACTATGCTGTCGCTCTTCTGCTCATCTATCAGATAATCTATTAATTGTCCTGTTGTTTGCCAATCAATTTGACCATTTGCATCGAACGGGGTTACCATTGCGGTCACTAATCTTCCAAAATCCATCTGATTGTCCTCCGATTATAATAATTAAAACGGTCTATGACCCATAGGGTCGAGCTGCTTAGATGCTAGAGATGAAGCTCGAATTTTGCATGCAACGCGCGCAGCGCCGGCACCATATCATGCTGGCGGACAAGCACCCAGATCGTGCTGTTGGAGTCCGCCGACTGCAATATCGGAATATCCTGCTCCGCGAGCGCCTCGACAATTTTCGCCATAATTCCGGGAACGCCATTCATGCCGCCGCCGATGACCGATACTTTCGCGCAGCCGCTAACCGCTTGCGGCTCAAAGCCAATGCCCCGCAGCACCTCCAACGCCTGCCGGGCATCGCTATCAAAGACGGTGTAGACGGCTCCGCCCAGATTGACATTGATAAAGTCTACACTAATATGATGGCTCGCCATCGCTTGAAACACTTGCAGTTGCACATCGCCCTGCTGATCCTGAGACTGAACAGAAATCTGCGTCACGCCCTCCACATGTGCGATACCGGTCACATGCCGATCTTTAACCGGAGAGGTGATGGACGGAGCCGCGGCATGTGTAACAAGCGTGCCCCCCCCGTCAGAGAAGGTCGAACGGACACGCAACGGCACACCCGCCTGCTGCGCGATCTCGACCGCCCGCGGGTGAATAACTTTGGCTCCCTGGCGTGCCATATTACAGATTTCGGCGTAGCTGACGATGGCAAGCGGTTTCGCATTCTCGACAATTCGTGGATCTGCTGTAAGAATACCGTTGACATCGGTATAAATATCGACGCGTTCAGCTTGCAGGGAAGCTCCGAGCGCCGTTGCCGTCGTATCGCTGCCCCCTCTGCCAAGCGTCGTCAAATCCCCCTGTGACGTGCGTCCTTGAAAGCCTGCCACGATAACGATCTGGCCTTCTGCCAGTTGCTTCAGTACGCCTTGTGGCTTCAGCTCAATAATCTTCGCATTGCCGAACTTGCCGTCCGTCACAATGCCTGCCTGCCCGCCAGTCAGGACGGTGGCGCTCATCCCCCTGCTATGCAGCAGGCTGCACATGCAGGCAGCGGAGATCAGCTCTCCGCAACACATCAGCAGATCCCGTTCTCTGGCCGGAAGCTGCTGCTCTGTCTCATTGCTAACGAGCGACAGCAACGTATCTGTCGCATAGGGCTCGCCGCGGCGTCCCATTGCCGACACGACGACCACTAATTGATAGCCCGCTTGCTGTTCTCTTGCAATATGGGCAACCACTCTCTCTCTGGCTTCGGCCGTTGATAGAGAGGTTCCCCCGAACTTTTGAACCAGAATCGCCATAATGCTGTTCCTCCATCGTGTAGAAGCAGCAGTCAATCACCTTGCGCGGACAGCAAGACAATGAACAGATATTCCCCGGCTCTGTATGCGCGAATGATAATTGGGATGGCTCCGACTGTCCACACACTCAAGGTGCGGACAAGGAAAGATACTGTGCAACGATGCGAACAAGAGCCGCGGCAGACTCAAGGCCTTTGCAGCCTATGTCAGGTTCCTTCCGCTTCCATCAGCTTGAACTTGCACTTGTCATCTAATAATTATAACGTTCTACCAGCATCGGCTGAAGCTGCTTTCCCTCCAAAGCCGCTTCGGCGGCCTCAAAAATCAAATCCATGCGAGCGACCAACGAATTCGGCTTGCGAATCGGATCATCCTGCCCAAACGGCACAAAATAAATGTACTTGGCAGCGAGCAGCTTGGCAATATTGGCCGCATTCAACCCCAAACCGTCATTGGTCGAAACCGCAAGTACAACTGGGCGCTGATTGCGCATCTGCGACTTGGCAGCCATCAGCACAGGTCCATCTGTCAGCGCATTAGCCAGCTTGCTCGTCGTATTGCCTGTGCAAGGCGCAATAACCAGCACGTCGATCAGCTTTGCCGGGCCCAGTGGCTCCGCCTGTACAATGGTAGAGATCAGTTCATTACCTGTCAGATCCTTGAGCTGCTGTTGCCAGTCCGCTGACTTGCCGAATCTGGTATCCGTCGTCATGATTGTATGGGAAACAATCGGGATGACATTCGCTCCCGCATCAATAAATCGTTTGATTTGCGGCATAACCTCCGCAAAGGTGCAATGCGAGCCGGATAAAGCGTATCCGACAGTTTTGCCATGCCAGTTCATTGTCCATCCCCCCGTAATCGTGCGTCTTCCAGTATTAACCGACTGAGACAGTCCGCCAGAATGCGTCCCGCTGTCTTGGGAGCCACGATTCCCGGGAGTCCGGGTGCCAGCAACGCCTTGATTCCTCGCTTCTCTGCGAAGCGAAAATCTGTACCGCCCGGCTTGGATGCCAGGTCGATAATGACGGCGCGTGAAGGCATTTTCGCAATAACCTGCGCTGTGACTATCATAGTCGGAATTGTATTAAAAAGCAAGTCAATATTGCTCGCATGAAGCTGCAAATCCTTGATATAGAAAGGGTTCAGCCCCATCTCCACACAGCGGGCATAGTGCTCCTCTCGCCGGACGCCAACCTGTACATGAGCCCCCAAACCTTGCAATGTTCTGGCCATCGTAATCCCTGTCCGTCCGAATCCCAGCACGACCGATTGCGAACCATGAATGGTCGTATCTGTATTTTGTATGGCCATCATTACAGCGCCCTCAGCCGTTGGGATCGAATTATAGATCGCTACATCATCCCGCTCCAGCAGCTCTACCAGCTCCAGACTGTGCTTGTCGCACAACTGCCGCAGATAGGTTTTGGCTATACCCGTGTATATTTTGCAATGCTTGGGAAGCCGGGACATATAGACATCCGTCAGCTTGAGCTCGCGGTCACTGAACACCGCCTGAATGACTCCCTGGTCATCCGTGCCGACGACAGGCAGAATCACTGCGTCTGCTTTTTCCAGCAGCTCCTCTCCCATCTCGGCATGAACTGCGCCTGCAAGCGGCGTGTGCAGCCCGTCAAAGCCGATAAGAGAGATGCCTGCATCCAGCTCTGCCAGCTTGCGCACAATCTCTAGCGCTCTGGCATCGCCGCCGAGCATTACGATATGAATACCTGTCAGCATATCGTTTCACTCCTTTCTCGCGCACCCGGTATAGGGTATCTTATGCGCCAGCCCAAAGGAGGGTGAAAATGAAAAAAGACGGCGGCAGGAAATTTTACTCCTGCTTCACCGTCTTGTCACATCTAAGCTATACTCCGGTATGTCCAAAGCCGCCACTGCCGCGAACTGTATCGGACAGCTCCTCACATTCCTCCAGCTCCACCTGCGGCACAAGCTGGAACACCATCTGCGCGATCCGCTCGCCGCGATTAATGACGAATGGCTCCTGCCCGAGATTGACCAGCAGCACCTTCACCTCGCCGCGGTAATCGGCATCGATCGTGCCTGGTGAATTCAGGCAGGTGATGCCATGTTTGTATGCCAGCCCGCTGCGCGGTCTGATCTGAGCCTCCAGCTCCTTGGGCATCGCAAATGCGAAGCCTGTTGGAATAAGGCGCCGTTCGCCAGGAGCAAGCGTCACCGGCTCAGCTACTGCAGCCTGAAGGTCAAAGCCGCTGGCCGCATCTGACATCTTGCGCGGCAGCTCGATCCCTTCGCTCCCTGGCAGCCGTTTAATTTGAACTGGAAACAAGGGTATCCCTCCTTAATTGCGCTGCTGCCTCATCGCTAGCGCCTACCATCGCGACGGCAAACGGTACGGACAGCATTCGATTCATAATCTCGCGAATATCTTCGTCAGTCACCTGATCGATGCGCTCCAGCATCTGATCCAGTGTATAGTGCCTTCCCAGCATCAGCTCATTCTTGCCGTTGCGATTCATCCGGCTGCTCGTGCTCTCCAGGCTAAGGATCAGGCTCCCCTTGAGCTGTTCCTTGCCACGATGAAGTTCGGCTGCACTCAGCCCATTGCGGGAAAGCTCGCCCATCATCTCCACGGTCAGGTCCAGCACATCCTTCGTCTGCTTGGGTGCCGTCCCCGCATAGATGGTAAACAATCCCGTATCAGCATAAGAGGTATGATACGAATAGACCGAGTAGGCCAAACCGCGCTTCTCGCGGATTTCCTGGAACAGCCGTGAGCTCATACCGCCGCCAATCGCATTATTAAGTAGAATCATCGCATATAACTTCGGATCAGAGATGGAGCATCCCGGAAAGGAAATGCACAGATGATTCTGTTCTGTCTTCTTTTGGTGAAACAGATAATCGCTCTGGAAGACTGGGATCGACGAAGCATCCGATGTACCTGCTTGATTGAAGCGGCCAAAGTAGCGCTCCAGCAGCTCAAGCACCGCCTGATCCTCCACATTGCCAGCTACGCTGATGACCGTATTGTCAATGCGATAATTGGCAGCCATATACCCTCGCAAGTCGTCAGAGCTCATGCCTAGCAGCCGCTCCTCCAAGCCTAGTATCGAGTACGCAAGCGAGTGGACTCCGAACGCTGCGCGCGATGCTTCATCATGCACCTTGTCATCCGGTGTATCCTCATACATCGATATTTCCTCGAGAATGACATTTTTCTCTTTCTTCAATTCCTCTTCGTCAAATTGCGACTCGAAGAACATATCGGCCAGCGCCTCCACTGCCAGCGGCAGGTGCTGATCCAGCACCTTGGCAAAATAGCAGGTATATTCCTTGGAGGTAAAGGCGTTCACGTTGCCGCCGATACCATCAAACAGGTCGGCTATATCTTTGGCCGAGCGTTGGCTCGTTCCCTTGAACAGCATATGCTCTATAAAATGCGAAATCCCATTGTTATCCGTCGTTTCATTACGCGATCCCGTCTTTACCCATATGCCGAAGGAAACCGATCTGCAGGTCGGAATATTCTCCACCACGACACGCAGTCCATTGCTTAATGTATATTTCTTCACCGGATCCCTCCTCAAATCAATGATACCACTATAACAGAATTAAGACATCGGCTCAACCGGAGCTACTCTTTTTTCAGACAGCGTCTCGCTGACCGTCCCCAGTTCAAGACCTTTGGCACGAATCTCTTGGATCATTCCAGCCAGGGCGCCACTGGAGGAAGCGGTAGGATGCATTAGAATAAGCGTTCCCGGCTCAACCCGCAATCTGACCTTTTGCACGAGACTGGACGACGACGGTTTTCTCCAATCAATCGTATCAAGTGTCCATAACACGGTACGCAGTCCCTGCTGCGCAGCGATCTCCACCGTCTGCTGGTTGAAATCTCCGGAAGGAGGCGCGAACCAACGATTTTCCACCTTCAGCCTCTCCTTGAGCAGCGCTTCGGTCCTGGAAATCTGCAACGTAGCTTCCTGCCGGCCAAGACGGCTCATATCAGGATGCGAGTAGGCATGATTGGATAGCTCATGCCCCTCCTTCTGAATGAGCTCTGCAAGCTCGCTGTTATTGTTCAGCCAACTCCCATCAAGAAAGAATGTCGCTTTGACCTTATGCTCCCTCAATGTCTGAAGCATCGGCTTTATATATTCGTTGCCCCAAGCGACATTAATCATCAAGGACACCATGGGCTTGTTCGGATTGCCCTTGTAGGTCGGATAGGCACCCAGATCGCTCAGCTTTACCTCCGGCTCAATCTCGTGAACCACATATTCGATCGGCAAGCCTCTTGCAGCCTGCGCTCTGCGGTACGTCTCCTCTATATCAACCTCCAGCCCGTTATAGCCAGGGATCGCCTTCCATATCCTATCGACGACTGCATCGACAGGCGCCACCCTCCGCTTGGCCGCCTCGCGGCTAATCTGCTCATATAGCGAGTCCAGCTCCTGGGGTGCCGTCATTACATTCAGGTAAGCCTCGCCCGCGGTATGATCCGTCTTGACATGCTTGATGTAAGCGATCATATCCCCCTGATAGGCCGCCGCACCTATAACGAGCAGCGTAACCGCCATCATTGCCCATTTGCCATATCTCATCGCTCCCGCCCCTCTCATTCAATTCATCCTATGAAAGAGGGGACAAGAATATGAGAACAAACAAAAAGAGACAGATGAAATCTGGCTCTTTGACAAATGATAAGATTGGTGAGCATCCTTATTCTCCATCTTCGCCCATGTCCCACCGACATGATAAAAGCGAGGACAAGGATGCCAGAGCGTAGTAAGCACGCCTTCCAACTATTTGTTTGCGTCCTGAGGCTGTGCAGCAAGCACGGCCTTGCGAGACAAGTTAACACGGCCTTGCTGATCAATCTCGGTGACCTTCACTGTAATCTTGTCGCCGACCTGAACCACATCCTCGGTCTTCGCCACACGCTCAGCAGCCAACTGCGAGATATGAACAAGACCTTCCTTGTTAGGCAAAATCTCGACGAAGCAGCCGAATTTCTCCACCCGCTTAACCGTACCCTCATAGATTTCGCCAACAACAACTTCCTTGACGATCCCTTCGATGATCGACTTGGCCTTCTGGTTCATCTCCTCATTAGAAGAGGCGATAAATACAGTACCGTCTTGCTCAATATCGATCTTGACGCCGGTCTCCTCAATAATCTTGTTGATGATTTTGCCGCCTGCGCCAATAACATCGCGGATTTTGTCCGGGTTAATGTGCAGGATCAGAATCTTAGGCGCATATTGAGACAAGCTGGTACGAGGCTGCTGAATAATCTCGAGCATCTTGCCCAGGATGAACATCCGTCCTTCTCGTGCCTGCTCCAGCGCCTGATTCAAGATGTTGCGATCGATGCCATCGATCTTGATGTCCATCTGAATCGCTGTGACGCCTGCAGCGGTACCTGCCACCTTGAAGTCCATATCTCCCAGATGATCCTCAAGCCCTTGAATGTCAGTCAGGATGGAGAAATGCTCGCCTTCCTTAATCAGACCCATCGCTACCCCGGCAACCGGCGCTTTGATCGGCACGCCCGCATCCATCATCGCCAGTGTACTGGCACAGATGCTCGCTTGCGAGGAAGAGCCATTCGATTCCAGCACCTCGGATACGAGACGAATCGTATAAGGGAACTCATTCTCTGGCGGGATAACCTTAGACAAGGCCCGCTCGCCAAGCGCCCCATGACCAATCTCGCGACGACCAGGCGCACGCAGCGGTCTAGCTTCGCCAACAGAGAATGGCGGAAAGTTATAGTGATGCATGAAACGCTTCGATTCCTCCAGGCTGATGCCATCCAAAATCTGAACATCGCCCAATGCGCCAAGCGTACAGATGCTGAGTGCTTGCGTCTGACCACGAGTAAACAAGCCGGAGCCATGCGTGCGCGGCAGCAGCGATACATCACATTCGATCGGACGAATCTCATTCAGCTTGCGGCCATCAGGACGAACCTTGTCCACTGTTATAAGTCTGCGTACCTCTTCCTTGACAATGTCATGCAGCACTTCCTTCACATCATCCAGAAGCTCTGGCGAATCTGCATATACCGTCTCAAAGTGAGTCACCGCTTCAGCTTCAACCGCATCGATCGCATCCTGTCTCGCATGCTTCTCCTCGATACGGATCGCTTCGACCAGACGATCCTTCGCATAGTCGCGCACAGCAGCATTCACTTCCTCGTTCACTGCATGCAGCACAACCTCCATCTTAGGCTTGCCTGCAACCGCAACGAGCTCCTCCTGCTTCGCAACAATCAGCTTAATCTCATCATGACCGAACATGATCGCTTCCAGCATGACCGATTCCGGCACTTCATCCGCCTCGGCCTCTACCATCATAATGGCATCCTTGGTGCCCGCCACGACAACATGGATGTCGCTTTTCTCCTCTTCTTCCACCGTCGGGTTAATAATGAATTTGCCATCGACACGACCTACAATAACGCCGCCAATCGGTCCGTTAAATGGCACATCCGAAATGGACAGCGCAGCAGAGGTGCCGATCATCGCTGCCATCTCTGGCGAGCAGTTCTGGTCGACGCTCATGACGAGATCCAGAATCTGCACATCATTGCGGAAGCCCTCCGGGAACAAAGGACGAATCGGACGGTCAGTCAGGCGGCTAGCCAGAATAGCCTTCTCGCTCGGGCGACCCTCACGCTTGATAAAGCCGCCAGGAATTTTACCGACAGCATACAAACGTTCCTCATAATTCACCGTCAAAGGAAAGAAATCAAGATCCTTCGGTTGGGAAGATGCCGTCACTGTACACAGCACAACTGTATCTCCGTACCGTACCGTAACGGCAGCATTGGCTTGCTTGGCCAGACGACCTGTCTCAAGGATGAGCGGGCGGCCTCCAAGCTGCATTTCTACGCGTTGTAACATTAACATATCCCTCCTATTCTACAAAGCTTCAACGAGCTCTTCAGAAATTCCTGCCTTTGGCCTATGTATGGCATAATGAAATGCCTGAATATTTTAAAAAGCAACCCGGTTGGACCAGGTTGCTTTCTTTCCCCGTATTATCGACGAAGGCCAAGCTTCTCGATCAATGCGCTATAACGTCTAACATCCTTATTCTTCAGGTAAGCAAGCAGCTTACGGCGCTGACCTACCATCTTCAGCAGACCACGACGGGAATGATGATCCTTCTTGTGCTCCCGCAGATGCTGAGTCAAATTCACGATGTTCTCAGTCAGGATAGCGACTTGCACTTCCGGTGAACCGGTATCACTTGCGTGAGTCTTGTGCGCTTCGATCAGTTCGTTCTTGCGTTCTTGAGTAATTGCCATCCTATTTCACCTCCTTAATTCAAAAATCGCCAGCAGCCTCGTCGCCGATGGTGAGACGGACAACCAAGCTACGGTTCGTTGAAAGCCTTACCGGCCCACAACGTTGTTAATTATAGCATAGATGGAACCCGAAAGTAAACCTAACTTCCAACTCCACTCCAAACTATTGTCCAAGCCCGCCTGCCGACAGCCGCTGCAGAAATGACTCCACTAGCTGTCGAGCCTGCTGAGAATCAGCACCGATCTGCTCGATTAATTGCTGAACCGAAGCAAATTTGCGCTCCGCTCGTATGAAGTGAAGCAGCTCAACCTGCACCTGCTGACCATATATGTCCTCATCAAAGTCGAAGATATGGATCTCGAAGGTTGGATGCGTCAGCCCTGTCTCGAACGTTGGCTTGACGCCCACGTTCATAACGCCGCCATGCACCTTGCCCTTCACATGCAGCACTACAGCGTATACGCCAAGCCGCGGAAGAGCGTAATTGCTGTTAGGCGACACATTGGCAGTGGGGAAGCCAATCGTCCGTCCCCTTCCATCTCCGTGCTCCACCGTGCCTGTAATGCGGTAAGACCGGCCAAGCAGAAGTGCCGCCGTCTCCGGCTCCCCTGCAGCGATTGCCTCGCGGATGCGCGTGCTGCTGACCTTGGCGTCATCGATCTCGTATGGCTCTACAATGTCAACCTCCATGAACGACTCACCCAGCTCGGACAGCATCTGCGGGTTTCCTTCCCCACGGTGTCCGAAGGAGAAGTCAAAGCCGACGACAGCTCCTCTGACCTGCAGCGGGCGAAGCACCTCCTCCACGAATTGCACGGGAGAAATCGCTGCAAATGCGGCATCAAACCTGAATATATAGGCGGTGTCTACACCCAGCTCGGCAAACCGATCCAGCTTGTCCGCAAGCGGCGTCAAGCTGCTTGTGTTCTGCCCGCCTTGACCAAGCACCTCGCGCGGATGAGGAGAAAACGTCATAACCGCCGATCGCAATCCGGCTGCACGCGCCTTGGCAACGGCTGTTGAGATGACCTTTTGATGCCCGAGATGCACACCGTCAAAATGACCGATCGCGAGCACCTGCGGGCTGCCGAGCGGCGTTTCCTTGGATAATGGGTATGTTAACGAAATCCTCTCCACTGCTGTCCCACCTGCAATTCTATTGAACTTTAGACGGCCTCCATGTCTGTATGATGATGCCGACTCGTTTCTTCCGTCCGTCTCTTAATTAAAAACTTTCACAGGCTTCAGCATTCCCTCATCTTGCAGGGGCTGGAAGATCCCGAGAAACTGCCCGTTAGGCGCGTAGAGTCTGCACAGGCTGCCATCCACAGGTACTGGCGACAGACCGTCCAGCCGCACCTTCTGTCCCCTGAGCAGCCGCTCCACGGATGCTTCCTCCGCTGTATAAGCCGGCATATGCGTCAGAGCCTTGTCTGCGGGCAGCAGACGCTGTGCTAGCGTCCCCTCTTCCTTGCACTGAGCAATCTCTTCCAGTGTCAAGCAATCTTCACGCGTCATGCCGGCTGATCCGGTGCGGACTAGTCGGGCCATCGCCGCAGGGACGCCCAGCGCCTTGCCGACATCGACACACAGTGTACGGATGTAAGTACCGGCCGAGCAGGTCACCGAGAACGTGATCTGAGGATAAGGCTGCTCGAGCTCGGCAGCAACAAGCTGTGTCTCATAGATCGTTACCTTGCGCGGCTTGCGCTCTACAACCTTGCCTTCTCGAGCGAGCTCGTAGAGCCGCTTGCCATTCACCTTGACGGCTGAGTACATCGGCGGCGTCTGCTCGATCTCTCCGGCGAATAGGGACAGCGCCCTCTCCACCTGCTCCAGCGTAATCGTTACCGGGCCGTCATCCTGAATAACGACTCCGCTCAAATCCTCCGTATCGGTTGCTTGTCCTAATTGCAGCACAGCCTCATAGACCTTGGGTTGCTGCTGCATATATTCTACAACGCGCGTAGCACGGCCAGCACACAGCGGCAGCACGCCCGTTACATCCGGGTCGAGTGTCCCAGCATGTCCGATACGCCGCGTGCCTAGCAACCCTCTCGCCTTGGCAACCACATCATGCGATGTCCAGCCGGCAGGCTTCCATACGGCCAATATTCCATCCATCTATATCAGTACCCTTTCTACTGCCTCTACAACCTGCTTCATCGCTTCCTGCAGCCCGCAGTCCAGCCTACACCCGGCAGCGCGGACATGACCTCCACCGCCAAAGGACTGCGCGATGCTGGCAACATCCACTCGTCCAGCAGAGCGCAGACTGACCTTCGTCTGCCCCTCCTGCGAGGCTTTGAACAACATGCCGACCTCCACGCCGTCAACGTTGCGGGCATAATTGACCAATCCCTCCAGATCCTCTGAAGCCGCTCCTGTCTCCTCCAGATCGGAAGGAGCAATATAGAGCCAGCCGATACGCCCGTCCTCCGTGAAGCTCAGCCGCGACAAGCCTCGCTGCAGCAGCTCCAGTTGAGGGCGGGTCATTTTCTCCAGCAGATGATCTGCCAGCTCATTGCCCTTGACCCCCAGCTTCAACAGCTCCGCTGCGATCGCCATCACATGCGGCGAGGTGTTCGCATAACGAAAGCCTCCAGTATCTGTAAGCAGCCCGGTATAGATCGCAGTCGCCGCTTCAGTATCAAGAGCGAGCCCTGCATGACGAATCAGATCATACAGGATTTCGACTGTCGCTGCCGCGTCGGAGCGGATGAGATTGACGGAGCCGAAGCTATCATTGGTCGGATGATGATCAATATTGAGCAACTGCACGCCCTCGGGAAATGAAGAGGAAACGAGCCCAATCCGCTTGTAATCGGCACAGTCGACGCTGATGACACGGGTGAAGCCTGATGGCGGCAATTGCTCGTCGTAGCGCCCCACATCCCCACACATCATCAGAAAGCCAAGACGGGAAGGCAGCTCGCTCTCGTTAATGAGTGTGAACCGCTTGCCGAGCTGACGCAGCAGCCAGCCGACAACAACGGTCGAGCTGATGGCATCGCCATCCGGCTGAACATGAGAGACGACCAGAAAGTCGTCTCCCTCGCTCACAAATGCCAGCGCTGCTGCCAACTGCTGTTCATACAGGAATTCGGCTTGTGTCATTGCGGGTTGCCGCCCTTATTGATCTGCTCCAGCAAGGCTTCGATATGACTGCCATACTCGATGCTGCTATCGAACTTGAAGATCAGCTCTGGCGTATGGCGGAGCTTCATCCGTTTGCCGAGCTCGGAACGAAGGAAGCCGTTGCCTCTGCCCAGTGCCTTAAGCGTCTCCTCCTTCTGTTCCTCGGAGCCGAGCACGCTAAGATATACCTTAGCTTGTGACAGGTCGCTTGTAACCTCCACACCCGTAACCGTAATAAATCCGATGCGCGGGTCCTTCAGTTCCTGTTGGATAATGAGGCTGAGCTCTTTTTTGATCTGCTCGCCAACCCGTCCTACCCTAATATTCGCCATTCCTTACTCACCTCTCTACGGTTTCCATCACGAAGGCTTCGATGACGTCGCCCTCTTTAATATCGTTGAACTTATCGAGGGTTATACCGCATTCGTATCCCTGCGCAACTTCCTTGGCATCATCCTTGAACCGCTTGAGGGTATCGACCTTGCCTTCGAAAACAACGATGCCTGCGCGAATGACACGCGCTTCTGCGTTGCGTGCAATCTTGCCCGAAGTGACCATACAGCCTGCGATCGTCCCGACCTTGCTCACTTTAAAGATGTTACGCACTTCTGCATGGCCGATCACTTTTTCCTTGAATACAGGATCAAGCATCCCCTTCATCGCTTGCTCGATCTCATCAATCACACTATAGATGACGCGGTGCAGACGAATGTCCACCTTCTCCTGCTCGGCTGTCGCCATCGCTTGCGGCTCTGGACGAACGTTGAAGCCGATGACGATCGCATTGGACGCAACCGCCAGGTTAATGTCCGATTCGGTAATGGCACCGACGCCATTATGAATAATTTTGACGCGCACGCCCTCAATTTCAATCTTGTTGAGCGAGCCCTTGAGCGCCTCAAGCGAGCCTTGAACATCCGCTTTAATAATAACGAACAGGTCCTTGATCTCGCCGTCCTTAATATGCTGGTACAGATCGTCAAGCGTAACGCGAGTATGGGAGCCCAGCTCTGTCTGACGATGCTTGATCGCGCGGCGATCAGCAATTGCACGCGCCTTGCGCTCGTCCTCGAACACGAGGAATGGATCTCCTGCCTGAGGCACCTCGGTTAGACCGGTAATCTCGACCGGAGTCGAAGGACCGGCTTCCTTCATGCGGCGTCCCTTATCATTGACCATTGCGCGTACACGTCCGAAGCAGTTGCCCGCTACAAATGCGTCACCGACGCTCAGTGTGCCGTGCTGCACGAGGATGCGAGCAACGGGTCCTTTGCCCTTATCCAGCTCCGCCTCCAGCACCGTGCCTCTAGCACGCTTGTCAGGGTTCGCCTTGTAGTCGTTCACTTCCGCTACAAGCAGGATCATCTCCAGCAGATCCTCAAGCCCGATACGCTGCTTGGCAGACAGGTTAACGAAGATCGTGTCGCCTCCCCACTCCTCAGGAACCAGCTCATACTCGGTCAGCTCCTGCTTGATGCGATCCGGGTTGGCTTCCGGTTTGTCGATCTTGTTGACTGCAACGATGATTGGCACACCTGCCGCCTTGGCATGGTTGATCGCCTCAACCGTCTGCGGCATGACGCCGTCGTCGGCAGCTACGACCAGAATCGTAATATCCGTTACCTGCGCGCCTCTGGCCCGCATCGTAGTAAACGCTTCGTGACCTGGTGTATCCAGGAACGTAATCCGCTTGCTGTTCACCTCTACCTGGTAAGCACCAATATGCTGCGTAATACCGCCAGCCTCGCCGCCACTTACATTCGTATGGCGAATCGCATCCAGCAAGGTCGTTTTGCCATGGTCAACGTGACCCATGATTGTAACGACCGGTGGGCGGCTTCTCAGATCGGCCTCTTCATCCTTCTCCTCGATGGTCTCGAACTGGTCTTCCTCAACCGGAATTTTGATCTCTACCTCAACGCCGAATTCAGTAGCCACCAGTTGGATGGCATCCAGATCCAGCTCTTGGTTGATCGTTGCCATCACGCCGAGGAAGATCAGCTTCTTGATGACCTCGGAGGCATCTTTATGAAGCAGCTTTGCCAGATCGCCAACGGTCATGTTGCCGCGAACAATAATTTTCTTCGGTGTATTGTCGATCTTCTCGCGCCGTTCTTGAACCTGCGAACCGCCGCGTCCCCGGTTATTTCTTCCGCCGCCACGATTGTTGCCGCCGCGGAAGCCGCCATCTTTGCGATCCTCAAAGCGACCGCCCTTGCCTTGGGCTGTACCTGTCTTCGGCTTGTTGCGGTTGTTATTGTTGTTGTTGCTGCTGTTGAAACGGCTCTGCTGGCTGACGTTGGAGCTGCTGCGGCTGGAATCAGCGGAAGATGAAGCTGGACCGCGCGCGCCTCCTTGCGGACGGCTGTCGCCTGAACGTGCAGGCTGTGATGGACGGGTACTATCATTGCGCTGCCCTTGTGATGTGCTTGGGCCGCCTTGGCCGCCGCGGCGATTGCCGCCTTGCTGGCCTCCGCCTTGTGCGCCGCTGCGCGGTGCATTGCCGCCGCGTGCGCCTCCTTGGCCTCCTTGACCGGAACGTTGTCCTTGTCCTTGTCCGGATTGGCCAGAACGCTGCTGACCCTGAGATTGGCCCTGTGGCCGTTGGGATGGGTTATGGTTGGATTTGTTTTCTGTTGAATTCATAGGCTCCTGCTGTTCTAATTTATTTTTATTTTTTTGCTGGTTGGTAGTATGATTCTGTCCTGACTGCGCTGCGGAAGGAACCGAGGAGACAGTCGCTCCGCTCTCCTGCGCCCGCTTCGCAGCAGCATTGGACTTGATGTTCTTAAAAAAACCTTCTACCTTGCTCACCATATCGTTCTCCATGACACTCATATGGTTGTTGACCGGAAGGTCCAGCCTTTTTAAGATCGTGATGATTTCCTTGCTGCTCATATTGAGCGATTTGGCATATTCATAAACACGTAACTTGTCCTTGTTGTCCTGTTTAGTCAATATACTCCACCTCCGTTATAGACTTTAGCCCGCTCTCAATCATAGATGCAAAGCCCTGGTCGGTTACGGCAACGAGCACTCTCTCGGCTTTGCCAATAGCTACACCGATTGATTCTCTATCCAAAGCAACTACCATAGCAACGTTGTAAGAATTGCACTTATCACGAAACTTCTTCTTCGTATTATCCGAAGCGTCTCCAGCCACCAGGACCAGCTTCGCTTTTCCTCCGCGCACGGCCTTTAATACGGTCTCATCTCCGGTTACCAGCTTCCCGGCCCGCATCGCCATGCCCAGATGGGACAACACCTTATTTGCTGTACTCAATCCGGCAGCCCCTTGCTTCGTTCAAATTCATCCTGAACGAGAATGAAATCCTGTTCAAGCTGATCATAGATTTCCGGCTGGACGGTTACCTTCAGCGCACGATCAAGCGCCTTGCTCTTCTTCGCAAGCTTGAAGCAAGCGACCGTCCCGCACAAGTAAGCGCCACGCCCGGCCTTCTTGCCAGTCAGATCGATTAATGTCTCATCCGATGGCGTGCGAACCACGCGGATCAGTTCTTTCTTCGGCTTCATTTCCTGGCAGGCTACACATTTGCGAAGCGGTATTTTTCTAGGCTTCATCGTTACTCCCCTCCGCTCTGTCCTTCATTGGAGCATCCTGGCGAGCGCTAGTCGATCGAGACGGAATCCTGATGCATGGCGTCTCCTTCCGTCCGGGGACGGCCATACTCCTGCTCTGCCTGGGTCTCGCTCTTAATATCAATCTTCCATCCGGTCAGCTTGGCTGCCAGGCGGGCATTCTGCCCCTTAATCCCGATCGCCAGCGACAACTGATAGTCCGGTACGATGACACGCGCCATCTTCTCTTGCTCGAAGACGATCACCTCCAGTACCTTGGATGGGCTGAGCGCATTGGCTACATATTCCTCTACCGACTCCGACCAGCGTACAATATCGATCTTCTCGCCCTTGAGCTCCGTGACAATCGTCTGCACGCGCAGACCCTTAGGTCCCACGCAGGAGCCGACCGGATCCACCTCTTCATTGCGGGAATGAACCGCAATCTTCGAGCGGAAGCCAGCTTCGCGCGCTACGGAGCGAATTTCGACCACGCCGTCATAGATTTCCGGCACTTCAAGCTCGAACAACCGCTTCAGCAAGCCCGGATGCGTGCGGGAGAGAATAATCTGCGGCCCCTTGGTCGTATTCTCCACCTTGGTAATAAACGATTTGACGCGGTCGCCATGCTTGAACTTGTCAGTCGGCATCAGCTCGGTCAGCGGCAGCACCGCCTCCACCTTGCCCAGATCGACAAACAGGTTGCGCGTATCCTGACGCTGCACGATGCCATTCACGATGTCTTCCTCTTTATCGATGAAGGCATTGTAGATCAGACCGCGCTCAGCTTCTCTGATGCGCTGGGTGACGACCTGCTTCGCTGTCTGCGCCGCAATCCGGCCGAAATCACGAGGCGTAACCTCAATCTCGGCAATATCATCCAGATGATAGTGGGGGTTGATCTCACGCGCCGCCTCTACCGATATTTCCAGCCTGGAGTCTAGCACTTCCTCTACAACCGTCTTGCGAGCATAGACCTTGATCACACCGGTGAAGCGGTTAATATCAACCCGAACATTTTGCGCCGTGTTAAAATTGCGTTTATAGCTGGAAATAAGAGCCGCTTCTATTGCCTCGATCAGCACGTCCTTGCTGATCCCCTTCTCTCTTTCAATTTCCGATAACGCTTCAATAAAATCCATGCTCATTGGAAATGAGTTCCTCCTTGTAACAATCATTGTAGTTTCTTAGGCATGCATACGTTCGGTCTATTCCCGAAGCGGCCTGAGCCTGGACGCCTGGGGAGCCGCGGCAATACGCGGTGGCGTTGAAATAAAAGACTTTATGCCAGCGCAAACGATAAATTCAATTATTTCAAGCAATAGGTGCTACTCTTCATGAGCCCGCCCAACACGACCGATGCTTAAAGCTAGCGATATTTCAAGAAGAGCAGGCAATGATCTGCCTGCCACTTCAGCTCACCTCTTAAAATTGGATAGCCAGACGAGCGCTTGCGACCTTCGAATAAGGAATCGCATGCTGCTTCCTTCCGACCTCAACGACCACTTCTTCGCCATCGAACGACCGAAGCCAGCCTTCGAACTCCTTCAACTTGTTCACAGGCTCATAGGTGGTAATAAATACATATTCTCCCACCGCTGCGCGAACATCCTCTGCTTTCTTCAGCGGCCGCTCGGCGCCAGGCGAGGAGACTTCAAGGAAATAAGCGTCCTGTATCGGATCATTCTGATCCAACTGTTCGCTCAGATATTCGCTGATTTTGCCGCATTCATCAATATCAATGCCGCCCTCCTTGTCCGCAAAGACACGGAGAAACCAGCTCCCGCCCTCCTTGACATATTCAATATCGACCAACTCAAAGCCATGTTCATCCAGAAACGGCTGCAGCATGCCCTCGACTACGGTTTTAATGTCGGATGTGCTCAAACGTTGAAACCTCCCGGTTGTGAATCATAAATTGGGTGGACAAAAGCTAAAGAGTGGGTTTCCCCACTCTTCTACGCGTAACACTATCTTCATCAGGATTACCAGAAAAATTATACCATAATCCTAGAACAGTGACAAGACAGGAATGAAAATGAGCCTTGTTTTTTCAAAGCAAGCCAAGCTGGCAGATTCCGCCCAGCATCAGAACAGCGATAGCTGGTTAGACTCCGGCAGGCCGCGGAAGCAGCCCATGCTGCCCAGCATTTCGACGATGGTCTTGCTTGCCTTGGAGCGCTGCTGGAAGTCCTCGATCGACAAATACTCCCCCTGCTCCCGCGACGCGGCAATGTTGCGCGCCGCATTGTCTCCGATGCCCCCGATTGCGGCAAATGGGGGAATGAGCGAATCTCCGTCGATGATGAACTTCGTCGCGTCAGAGCGATATAGATCGATCGGCTTGAAGGAAAACCCGCGCGCCGTCATCTCCAGCGCCATCTCGAGTATCGAGATCATCGCCTTCTCCTTCGGCAGCGCCTGGAATCCTTTGTTCTCAATCTCGATCAGGCGCTTCAATATGGCATCATACCCCTGGCACAGCAGCTCGAGATCAAAATCCTCGGCACGCACAGTGAAGTAGGTTGCATAGTAGGCGATCGGATGATAGAGCTTGAAGAAGGCGGTACGCACCGCAGAGATTACATACGCCGCGGCATGCGCCTTCGGGAACATGTACTCGATCTTGAGACAGGAGTCAATGTACCATTGCGGCACCTTGCACCGCTTCATCTCCTCGATCCACTCTGGCGTCAGTCCCTTGCCCTTCCGCACGCTCTCCGTAATTTTGAACGCCAGTCCAGCGTCCATGCCTGCCTTATAGATCAGAAATAGCATTATGTCGTCGCGACAGCCAATGACCGTCTTAATATTGCATGTATTATTCTTGATCAGCTCTTGCGCATTGCCGAGCCACACCCCGGTGCCATGAGACAGGCCGGAGATTTGCAACAGGTCGGCGAAGGAGGATGGCTGTGTCTCCTGCAGCATCTGCCGCACGAACTTCGTGCCCATCTCCGGCACCCCGTAGGTCGCAACCGGGGTTCGAATCTGCTCGGGCGTGACGCCCAGCGCATCGGTCGAGTTGAACAGACTCATCACCTTCGGATCATTCATCGGAATCGTCGTCGGATCGATACCGGTCAGATCCTGCAGCATCCGCATCATCGTCGGGTCATCATGCCCCAGAATATCAAGCTTGAGCAGATTCGCATCAAAGGCATGATAGTCAAAATGGGTCGTCTTCCATTCCGCGCTCGTATCGTCTGCGGGGTACTGCACAGGCGTGATGTCCTCAACCTCCATATAGTCGGGAACGACGACAATGCCGCCCGGATGCTGTCCCGTGCTGCGCTTGACACCCGTACAGCCGGAGGCGAGCCGGCTTAGCTCAGCGCCACGCCATTTGCGCCCTTGATGCTCCTCATATTTTTTGGCAAAGCCAAACGCCGTCTTCTCTGCTACCGTGCCGATCGTGCCGGCGCGGAATACACTCTTCTCCCCGAACAGCACCTTCGTGTAGTTATGCGCATGAGGCTGATATTCTCCCGAGAAGTTCAAGTCAATATCGGGAACCTTATCTCCCTTGAAGCCGAGGAACGTCTCGAACGGGATGTCCTGCCCCTCTCCCTTCATCGGCTGGCCGCAATGCGGGCACAGCTTATCCGGCAAGTCAAAGCCGCTCGGGACACTGCCATCGAGAAACCATTCGCTGTGACGGCACTCCGGGTTTTTGCACAGATAGTGCGCGGGCAGCGGATTTACCTCGGAGATGCCGAGGAAGGTCGCGACGACCGAAGAGCCGACAGAGCCGCGGGAGCCAACCAGATAGCCGTCTTCATTGGACTTCTTCACCAGCCGCTCCGAGATCAGATAGTTCGCCGAGAAGCCGTACTTGATGATCGGCACCAGCTCCTTCTCCAGTCGCTGCACCACGACATCCGGCAGCGGCTCGTTATACATCGCCTTCGCCGTCTCGTAGCATTTGGCGCGAATCTCCTCGTCCGCTCCCTCGATGTTCGGAGTGAACAGCTTGTCAGGGAACATCTCGAACGGCTCGAACCGCTCTGCGAGGTGAACGGTGTTCGTTACGACCACCTCATATGCCTTCTGCTCCCCGAGAAAGGCGAACTCCTCGAGCATCTCCTTCGTCGTGCGAAAATGCGCATCCGGCTTGCGCTGATCCTTGAGCGGACTGAAGCCGGTGATGCCGTGAATGGTAATATCGCGGAACATCTTGTCCCGCGGATGCAGATAGTGAACATTGCCTGTCGCAATGACGGGCTTGTCCAGCTTCTCGCCAATCTGCACAATACGGCGATGCGCCTGCTCAATCTCCGCACGGCTGCCGACCAGTCCCTTCTCGACCAGATGCATGTAGAAGTCGATCGGCTGAATCTCCAGCACATCGTAGAAGTCCGCGACCTCCTCCGCTTCCTCCACGGTCTTGTTGAGCACCGTCTCAAAAAATTCGCCCTTCTCACAGCCAGAGATGACCAGCAGTCCCTCGCGCAGCTCCGTCAGCTTGCTTTTGGGAATGCAGGCGACACGCTTGAAATGCTTGGTATGCGACAGCGAGATCAGCTTGAACAGATTCTTTTTGCCTGTCGCATTCATTGCATAAATATTGCAGTGGAACGGACGGGAGTTGGATAGATCCAATCCGACATAATCGTTGAGCTGATGAAGTCCGGTAATGCTGCGCTCTGCCGCATCCTTGATCAGTCCATAGAGAATGCCGCCCAGCGCCAGAGAGTCATCCACCGCGCGGTGATGGTTCTCCAGACTAATCTTGTACTTGTCAGCCAATGTATTGAGACGATGGTTCTTCATTGTAGGATGGAGGAAACGGGCAAGCTCCAGCGTATCGAGCACCGGGTTCGTCAGCTCGGGCAGGCCGATCCTTTTGCATGCCGCCTGGATGAAGCCGATATCAAAGCGAGCATTGTGAGCGACCAACACCGCATCGCCGATAAAATCAATAAATTCACGCAGCTTCGGCTCCAGCTCTGGCGCATCCGCCACCATATCATCCGTAATGCTGGTCAACTGCTGAATATGATAAGGAATCCTCTCATGCGGGTTAATGAACGTCTCGAAACGGTCGATTTCCTTGCCGTCCACCATCTTCACGCCCGCCAGCTCGATAATTTTGTTATTGATGATCGACAAGCCCGTCGTCTCAATATCGAAGACAATATACTGCGCTCCAGCCAATGGCTCCTGCCGCGGATTCAGCACCATCGGCACCGAATCATTCACCACGTTGGCTTCCACGCCGAACAGCACCTTGATGCCGTTCTTCTTGCCATTCTTGAAGGCGTCTGGATAACATTGCACATTGCTATGATCCGTGACGGCGATAGCCGGATGTCCCCACTTGGCTGCCGTCTTAATATAAGCGTCGATCGGCGTGACGGCATCCATCGTGCTCATCGTCGAATGCAGATGGAACTCGACCCGCTTCTCCTGTGCTTCATCCATTCGTTCACGCGGAGCCTTCACCTCATGCAGATCGCTAGGCATCATGACCAGCTCCGGCTCCTGCATGAAACGGTCGTATTCGACGCGACCGCGCGCCTTCACCCACTTGCCATTGGCAAGCAAGCTGAGCACCTTGAGATCCTCCTTCGTCTTGGCGAACATCTTCATCGCCAGCGAATCGGAGAAATCGGTCAGGTTGAAGGTGAAGAGGGTACTTCCGTTGCGCAGCTCCTTGACGTCCAGCCCGAAGATTGTGCCTTGCACCGTAATCTTCTTCTCTTCCTCCTGGATCTGCATGATCGGCGTCGGCTCCTCGCGAATGTCATAGCCGACAACGAGCCGCACCTCCTCGCCGTCATCTTGCGTCTCCTCCTCCGGCACATAGGCCATCATCTGCTCGATGATTTCCCGTTCCTCCTGCTGCTTGCGCTGCTCGAAGCGCTCCAACTGCTCTGCGCTTGCCTCCGCCTCGGCTACGCGCAGCTTGAGCGGGAAGCTGCGGCGAAAATGCCGGGAGAAGAAGCCGGAGGCCGCCTCATCAATCTTCTTCATGCGCGCCATATTAAGCACCGCATCCCCCTGCAGCGCCAGATACAGCAAGCCCTGCTCCAGTCCAAGCTGGGCGCGGCTCAGCCAGCCGTTGACCGAGGCCATCTCACGCTGAGCATATTCGACAAACAGAGGCCAGTAGGCCTCGACCAGCTCGCCGGTCGGCACCTGCTGCCCGTATTCGGTGATGAAGTCCACCTCCGCAATATGAGCAAACCGCTCCTTGACCGTCTGGGTGAAGCGTACATACGCCTCCAGCGGCACAAGCGACGGCTTATGAATATGAAAGGTCCAATGGCGGTTAGTCTGGCTGACCAGCACCTTGTCAATCTCTCCGTCGGAGTAGAACGATTCAATGAACGCCTGCGGCAGCTCCGCCTGCTTCATCAGCAGCTCAAAGCGGAGCCTCTTTTCCCCTGGTTTGTTCATGTTTCCTCCCCCATCAAGCATGTGAAGGCTGCCGTCGTAGTACGAGCGGGCAGCCTTCCTGTGATAATTTCTGTAACTTAGGGCGTGTCTGAAAACTCTGAACGGAACAGATCTGGCCGAATTTTCGTTCCAGGCAAGGCGCTTTTTCGCAGGCGTACCGGGGGTGCGCCTGCGAAAAAGCAACGCAGCATGGGGCGAAAAGGCGGGGAGAGATGCCCTTGAACGGGTTTTCAGACACGACCTAGTACGCTCTTGCAAACACGACCGTATGCGCAGCCTTCTCGCCGCACACCAGACAGCTCTCCTTGGACGAGGCAGGCGAGAACGGAATATTGCGGCTGGTCGCGCCTGTCTCTTCCTTCACCTGCTGCTCGCATGCGGCAGAGCCGCACCAGCCCGCCTCAACGAAGCCACGCTTCTCCTCAAGCAGCGCCTTCATCTCATCAAGCGTATCGACAGATTTGAAGTTATCCTCACGGAACTGCTTCGCCTTCTCGTACATCGCCTGCTGTGTATCCTCAAGCATCTGCTGCACTTCCTCCACCAGATTGGCCTGCTGCACAACACGCTTCTCTCCGCTGATGCGGGAGACGAGCACAACCTGACCATTCTCCATATCGCGTGGCCCAAGCTCTAGACGAACCGGCACGCCGCGCATCTCATACTCATTGAACTTCCAGCCTGGGCTCACATCGGAGCGGTCGTCCACACGAACGCGGATGCCTGCCTGCTTCAGCTCGGCATACAGCTCATCGACGCGGCCCACAACCTGCTCGCGCGTCTTCGCTGGCCCGATCGGAATCATAATGACCTGTGTAGGCGCAACCTTAGGCGGCAACGCCAGACCACGGTCATCCCCATGTACCATAATAAGCGCTCCGATCAGGCGGGTGCTGACTCCCCAGGAGGTGGTATGCGCGAATTGAAGTGTATTTTCACGGTCAAGATATTTAATATCAAATGCTACAGCAAAGTTGGTACCCAAATAATGTGAGGTGCCTGCTTGAACAGCACGGCCGTCCTTCATCATCGCCTCGATCGAATACGTGTCCACCGCACCCGCGAACTTCTCCGAAGGGGTCTTCTGGCCGACGATCACCGGAATGGCCAGGAAGCTCTCGACGAAATCACGGTAGATCTCCAGCATCTGCATCGTCTCCTGACGAGCCTCCTCCTCCGTCTCATGCGCCGTATGACCCTCCTGCCACAGAAACTCGCTTGTCCGCAAAAACGGCAGCGTCCGCTTCTCCCAGCGAACGACGTTCGCCCACTGGTTGATCAGCAGCGGCAGATCACGATAGGATTGAATCCATTTGGCATACATATGACCGATCATCGTCTCCGAGGTCGGGCGAATAGCCAGACGCTCCTCGAGCACCTCGCCCGCAGCTTCGGTAACCCACGGCAGCTCTGGATTGAAGCCCTCGACATGCTCTTTTTCCTTTTGGAAGAAGCTCTCGGGAATGAACAGCGGGAAGTAAGCGTTGCGGTGACCGGTTGCCTTGAAGCGCGCATCCAGCTCGCGCTGAATATTTTCCCACAGCTCATAGCCCTCCGGGCGGAATACGATGCAGCCGCGCACAGGCGAATAGTCCATCAGCTCAGCCTTCTTGATCGTATCAATATACCATCTGGAGAAATCCTCGCTCTGCGGCGTGATTTCGGTGACGAATTGTTTATCCTTTGACATAGGGGCCTCCCATTATAACTAGCGTAAACGGAGCCAAGGCGCCCGCAGGCGCCAGGGTGAATCCGTCTCGCAACAAAGTTGTTCGGACGGCTAGCATACGCCAAGCCGCTTCAAGCAGAATGCTGCTAGCCCTTCACCAGCCGCATCACATCATTATACGTCACTGCCAGCATCAGCAGCATCAGCATCGCGAAGCCGATAAAATGAACCATGCTTTCCCGGTTAGGATCAATCGGACGCCCGCGAACCGCCTCCAGACCGAGGAAGATCAGGCGACTGCCGTCCAGCGCAGGGATCGGAAGCAGATTGAATATCCCGAGATAAAGACTGAGCAGCGCTGTCCACGAGGTCAATTGCTCGATGCCTCTGCTGGCGATCTGACTCGTAATCTCCGCCGTTCGTACCGGCCCGCCCAGATCATCCAGCTTAAACTGCCCGGTAATGAGCATTTTGAAGCTGTCGAATATGAGAACCGTCATATTTTTCATCGCTTTAGCCGCATACGTAATTGTCTCGCCAACACCAGGCGTTCGCGTAGGTACGTCAAATTTGGGGCTGATGCCTACCTTGCCTGCTTTGGCCTCGGGATCAAGCGCTGGCGTAATAGTCAGCTCTACGGTCTTGCCATCGCGGAGAACCGTCCAGGTCATCTCCTTATCGGCCGATTCTCCGATCATGGCGATCATCTTCTCGTAGTCGCCGCCAATCTGCACCCCGTTGATCGTCTTGATCTCATCCCCCACCTGCAGGTTAGCCTGCGCTGCGGGACGCCCCTCCAAAATCTCGCCGATAAAGACCTTATCGGGATTGCCGGTAGCTATACCTGTCATCTGAATGTAGACAGCAAATAGCACGAATGCGAGCACAAAATTCATCAACGGGCCAGCGAAAATCGCAAGCGCGCGCTGTGCGACCGTCTTGCTGCCGAATTGGCGGTTATGCGGAGCGATCTGGGTTTCTCTGCCCTTGGATACCATCAACGCCTGGGGATGAATGGACAGCCTCTCCGGCTCGCCATCCACCTGCAGCACGACCGTCAAGGCATGCTCCAGATCAATCGATTCGACCTCGCCGCGGATTACATTGCTGCGCTCATCCAGACGATCCAGATAGATGCGCGTTACCTTGTCATCAAGGACTCTTACGGCAATGGTCTGGCCAGGCTGCACCTCGACAATCTCAGGGTCTTCGCCAGCCATGCGGACAAAGCCCCCGGCAGGAATCAAGCGGAGGGTGTAGCGCGTCTCCCCCTTTTTGACTGAGAACAGCTTAGGTCCAAAGCCAATGGCAAATTCTCTGACCAGGATGCCTGCCCGCTTGGCAAAATAGAAGTGTCCCCATTCATGAATGGACACAATGACAAAAAAGACAAGCACCGTCAGTACGATATTTTGAACCATTTCCACGTTCGTCCTGCCTCCCTGTTTATCACGGCATGTACCTAGATTATCATTATTCTCCACCTGGATTCAAGAGAACCGTAGGAAAGAACAGGGTCATGCTCTACAAGCTGGACGCCTCCCGGCGAGCCCAGGCATCCATCTCCTCGATTGCCCGGACATCGTCAAGCGCGACAACCTCATGCCGCTCCAATATCTGCTCCAATATGCGCTCAATATCGAGGAAGCCGATTTCTCTGTTCAGGAAGCGGGATACTGCCACCTCATTGGCGGCATTGAATACGGTCGGCGCCGAGCCGCCGGCACGACCGCAAGCATACGCCATCGCTACACATGGATAGCGCTGCATGTCGAGTGCCTTGAAGTTGAGGCTGCCGAGCTTGGCCAGGTCAAGCGGGCTTGCCGGATTCGGATCACGCCGCGGATAGGTGAGCGCGTACTGTATCGGCACACGCATATCAGGCTGTCCCATCTGGGCGATGATACTGCTGTCTACAAACTCGACAAAGGAATGGATAATGCTCTCGGGATGGATAAGTACCTCAATCTGATCATAGCTTGTGCCAAATAGCCAGTGAGCCTCGATAATTTCCAGCCCTTTATTGACCATCGTGGCAGAATCAATCGTAATCTTGGCCCCCATCGACCAATTCGGATGCTTGAGCGCCTGCTCGACTGTCACATCCGCCAATTGATCACGCGACCGGTCGCGGAATGAGCCGCCTGAGGCGGTGATCACAAGCTTGCGCAATGCCTCACGCGGTTCGCCATTCAAGCATTGGAAGATAGCCGAATGCTCGCTGTCTACCGGCAGGATGGCCACCTGCTTCCTGGCAGCCAGCTCCATGATGATATGGCCTGCTGTTACCAGCGTTTCCTTGTTGGCAAGTCCGATGGTAATGCCAGCCTCAATCGCTGCAATCGTCGGGCGCAGGCCGCAGCTTCCCAGCAGCGCTGTCACGACGATGTCCGCGCCAGTTGCTGCCGCCGCTTCGATGATGCCCTCCTCGCCATGCACAACCTGGATGTCTGCGGGAACGAGCAGGCGAGCGCGCTCAGCGGCTGCTTTGTCTGCGAGCGCCACCAGCTTCGGGCGATAACGACGTGCTTGCTCTGCAAGCAGCTCCACATTGGAGCCCGCAGTAAGAGCCACGACTTCATATTGACCCGGATGGGCGGACACGACATCAAGCGTTTGCGTGCCAATCGAACCGGTGGAGCCTAATATGCTAATTTTTTTCATGTTCAGATTGCCTCCTTGGTCTAGGACAACAGGCCGCTGAAGACAAGAATTGGATAGACGATCAACCAACTGTCACAGCGGTCAAGCACGCCTCCATGTCCAGGCAAAATCGAGCCCGTATCTTTAATTCCTCTGACCCGCTTATATGCGGATTGAATCAGGTCCCCCATCTGCCCTGCGCATGCACTTACTGCACCAATGGCCAGCGCTTGTCCGATGCTGACGAGGTCCGGCGCAAACAGCGCGAACAACAGGCCCACAGCCAGCGATAGCATAACACCGCCAAGCGCGCCCTCTACTGTCTTATTCGGTGAGATGGCCGGCCACAGCTTATTACGCCCGAGGGCCTTGCCGAAGAAGTACGCTCCAATATCGGAAGACCAGATGCAGGCAAACGCAAGGAATGTGGCCAACAGGCCGTTCCCTTCCATTAATCGAACATCCAGCATCGCCGAAAAGCCAAAGCCGATATACACGACGCCCAGCAGCAGGTTCGCCGCATGATCAATCGTCGTCCTGTTCTTCGTCAACACCGTAATCGTCAGCAGAAGCAGCATCACCAACCAGAGCAGCTCACTTGTCTGCAAGGTTACAAACACGTTGATTTGCCATGGCCATACGATCGCTGCCACGCTCAGGAACCCGACTAATGCAGCCGGGTGACTCCACCTCAGACCATTCATTCGCACAAATTCCCAATAGCCGACAAGCGCAAGCGCAAGCAGCAATACTATGTATGCCGAGCCGCCTGCGATTAGCAAGGCAAGGAAACCGGCTCCAGCGATGACACCTGTTATTATTCGTTGTTTCACATTAGGCACACTCCGCTTCTCTACAGCCCACCGTACCTGCGGGCGCGACGCTGATATTCACGAATGGCTTCATAGAAATGCTCATCCATAAACTCCGGCCAATAAACATCCGTAAACCACAGTTCACTGTAAGCCAACTGCCACAGCATGAAGTTGCTAATACGCAGCTCGCCGCTCGTTCGAATCAGCAGATCGGGGTCAGGAATATCGCTTGATAGCAAATGACCGTCCAGATCGCGCTCCGATATAGCCGCGCATTCCAGACGACCTGCCTTCACTTCCTCCGCTATGGCGCGCACAGCATCTACCATTTCTTTGCGACTGCCATAATTCAAGGCAAAATTGAGCACCAGCCCCGTATTGCCGCGGGTCTTCTCAATCGCTTCCTCCACAGCCCGCAATGTATGACTCGGCAGATCCTCCCGATAGCCCATCATGCGTACTTGAACATTATTTTTGATCAGGTCATCCAACTCAATGGACAGAAACTCCTGGGGCAGCTTCATCAGGAAATCTACCTCTGCCTTGGGCCGCTTCCAGTTTTCCGTTGAAAAAGCGTAAAGGGTTAAATATTTTACGCCAAGTCGATCAGCCGCCATCGTAATACGCTTGACCGCCTTCATGCCGGAATGATGTCCCGCCATGCGGGGCAAGCCGCGGCTCTTCGCCCACCGCCCGTTCCCATCCATAATAATGGCAACATGCTGCGGAATATTATCATTCTGCAGTTGTTCCTCTCGGATGGATAACGGTTTTTTAAACCAATTTTTCAACCGCTTTAACATTCTATTTCCTCCCACCCGGGACTTCACAAGCATAACGTATGCCCATTGTCCTGTATCAGGGAACGATACCGTCCATAAGGTTTAAGTATACAACAAACCCCACCTGGTTTGGAGGGGCTGGTTACTATTTTAAACTTCCATGATCTCTTTTTCTTTGCTGACCAACACTTTATCAACCTCAGCGATGAAGCGATCTGTCAGCTTTTGAATATCCTCCTGGTGGCGACGGGACTCGTCCTCAGAGATGTCCGTCTTCTCCAGCTTCTTGATCTCATCGTTCGCATCGCGGCGAATGTTGCGAATCGCTACCTTCGACTCCTCGCCATATTTCTTCGTTGATTTTACCAGCTCCGCACGACGCTCCTCGGTCAGCGCTGGGATGCCCAGCCGAATGATGCTGCCGTCATTAGATGGTGTCAGCCCCAGATCGGACTTCATAATCGCCTTCTCAATCGCTGCTAGCGAGCTTTTGTCCCATGGCTGAATAATGAGTGTTCTGGAATCTGGCGTAGTAATGTTGGCCAGTTGGTTGACTGGCGTCATCGCACCATAATATTCAACCTGAACACGGTCAAGAAGTGACGGTGTTGCGCGTCCAGCGCGCAAGGTAGCCAGGTCGCGCTTGAGAGACCCTATGGCCTTCTCCATTCTTTCCTCTGCATTCTTCTTGATGGATTGTGGCATTAGCTCACACTTCCTTTCACAATCGTCCCGATTTTTTCACCTAGCACAACCCGCTTAATGTTGCCGCTCTCGGTAATCGAGAACACTACAAGCGGAATATTATTGTCCATGCACAGTGACGAAGCGGTGGAGTCCATCACGCCCAGATTCCGGTTAAGCACCTCCAGATAGGTGAGCTGCTCGAATTTCTCGGCGGTAGCATCCTTGAACGGATCAGCAGAATATACACCGTCCACCTTGTTTTTCGCCATCAGTATAACCTCTGCTTCAATCTCAGCCGCACGCAGCGCTGCTGTCGTGTCTGTGGAGAAGAACGGGTTGCCTGTACCGGCCGCAAAAATAACGACGCGTCCTTTTTCAAGATGGCGGATCGCACGGCGGCGAATGTAGGGCTCAGCGATCTGCTGCATGGCAATCGAGGTTTGTACCCGAGTAGGCACTTCGATCTGCTCCAGCGCATCTTGCAGAGCCAATGAATTCATTACTGTCGCCAGCATGCCCATGTAATCTGCGGTTGCACGGTCAATGCCCTTGGCCGAACCGGCGATTCCCCGCCAGATGTTGCCTCCACCAACGACGATCGCCACTTCAACATTAAGCTCCACCACTTCCTTGACCTGCTCGGCAATGGATGAGATCATCTCCGCATCGATTCCGTAGCCATTCTGACCAGAGAGAGACTCTCCGCTCACCTTTAATACAATACGTTTGTATACAGGTTGTTCCACTTCTCTAACCTCCACCCTCTTACCTCGCTAGAGGTTGACTTTAATCATCCATGTCCTATACCGCTCGCCGCGGCAAGTCTACTGCCTATTACCTCGGTTCAATAAAGCGGGCGAGGCGGCCGAGCCGCCCCGCCCCCTCCCCGCGTTCGGATTAAAGCTTAGCTTGAGACATAACCTCTTCAACGAAGTTATCTTGTTTTTTCTCCAGTCCCTCTCCCAGCTCAAAGCGGACAAAGCGACGGATCGAAATATTTTCACCGATTTTGCTGATCTTCTCGTTCAGAAGCTCAGATACGGTTTTGTCAGGGTCTTTAATGAAGCTTTGCTCCATCAGACAGAACTCTTCATAGTATTTGCCAAGACGGCCTTCTACCATTTTCTCAACGATGTGAGCAGGCTTGCCCTCGTTCAGCGCTTGAGCTGTCAGAATTTCGCGCTCTTTGTCCAGCTCGGAGCCGTCAACTTCCTCACGGCGAACATATTTCGGATTAGCAGCAGCGATCTGCATCGCAATATCTTTAACGAAATCACGGAATTGATCCGTTTTCGCAACGAAGTCTGTCTCACAGTTGACTTCAACCAGTACACCAATACGTCCGCCAGCGTGAATGTAGGATTCAACTACGCCCTCTGTAGCTGCGCGTCCAGCTTTGTTTGCTGCTGCAGCAAGACCTTTCTCCCGCAGCAGGTCGATAGCTTTTTGCATATCGCCATTTGCCTCATCCAAAGCCTTTTTGCAATCCAACATTCCAGCGCCTGTCTTTTCACGCAGTTCTTTTACTGCACTCGCACTTACCGCCATTGTTAACCCTCCTGAATATTATAATATGTAGGCTATAGCACTTCCGCGCCACAGCTCACGAATTCAATTTGCTCTTAGCTTCTAAAAAAAGGGCGGTGAGAGGTTATTCACCTTCTGACCACCCTTTCCTGTGTACGCGGCGCACGCTCCGTTAGAGAGAGCATCACGCCGGTTCCATATTCATCGCTTGAAGGCTATATGATCAACCGCAGCAATTAAGCCGTTGTTTGCTCGCCTTGGTTTGCTTCTACGATTGCGTCTGCCATCTTCGCAGTCAGCAGCTTCACCGCACGGATCGCATCGTCATTACCTGGAATGACGTAGTCGATTTCGTCTGGGTCGCAGTTCGTATCCACGATACCTACGATTGGGATACCAAGTTTACGCGCTTCTGCAACAGCGATACGCTCTTTGCGAGGATCGATGATGAACAGTGCGCTAGGCAGCCCTTTCATGCCTTTAATTCCGCCCAGGAATTTCTCCAGACGGTCTTTTTCTTTGCGCAGAATGATAACTTCTTTCTTAGGCAGCACTTCAAATGTGCCGTCCTCTTCCCATTTCTCAAGCTGGCGCAGACGGTCGATCCGTTTTTGGATCGTCTGGAAGTTGGTCAATGTGCCACCCAACCAGCGTTGGTTAATGTAGAAGTTGCCGCAGCGCTCAGCTTCTTCTTTAACAGAATCCTGAGCTTGCTTCTTCGTACCGACGAACAGTACGGTTCCGCCTTCTTCTGCGATCGAGCGAACAAAGTTGTAGGCTTCCTCAACTTTTTTCACTGTTTTTTGCAGATCAATAATGTAAATTCCGTTTCTTTCTGTGAAGATATAACGATCCATCTTAGGGTTCCAACGACGAGTCTGATGACCAAAGTGAACCCCAGCTTCAAGTAGCTGTTTCATGGAAATTACCGCCATATCAACAACACCTCCTGTGCATTGGTTTTTTTAGGATGACCTCCGCTGACCGCATCTTCTGCCAAAACTCGCCACCAGGGCAAGCACCCTTGACAAAATTAATCAGCGTGTGTTTTTAACACCGTCAATTACTATACCATATTTGAACAACCTTATGCAACTAAACCTTCAACAAATCTATGAATGCATAGCATCCTCGCTCTTCATAAGCTATGATAGCTACTGCTTCGGCTTGGACCGCTGCGGATCAGCCAGCAATATCTTCTGAATCTGCTGCGCATCCGGGGCGCCGGAAAAATAATATTTGCCGTTGCGAATCCGATTGCGGTCAAGCTGTGTCTCCTTGAGAAAGACGGACGCATCCTCAATCAAGGCCGCGTCCTGCAGCAGCTCGGCGATCGCACTCATATTCATGCCCCTCTTTACGTTAATCGCGCGCACAGCAGGCGCCTCGGCCTGCTCCTGCCTCGCTTGCTCAAGCTGCTCCGCTAGCGCTGTCTTCACTTTCTCGTCCTGCTCCTTGAGCAGCCGTTCCTTCTCCTGCTTCAGCGCCTCCAGCTCTGCCTGAGTCTCCTGCAGCAGCTTGGCTTGCTCTTCATGCTCTGCCTGAGCCGCCCCATCGTTCAAGGTGTCGCTGCTCGTAATTTGAGCTTCGATCTGCTCTGTGCGCTCCTGCTGCACATCCGCAACGAGCATGAGCTGCAGCATCAACACACCGGCGATTAAGCCAACGCCGAGTCCCAATACAAATGAACGGTCTTTAAGCACGGTGACGCTCCTCCTGTGCAGAAAGCTGGACGATCAGTTGAACCTCGCCCTTGTTCAGCCCCAGCTTCTTGGCGATGTACTCCATGGACTTGCCCTGATGATGCATAGCGAGCAGATCGGCATAACGATCGCTGATCCGGTCTGAGACGGGGATCTCCTCCTCGGCCGGCAATGGCGAGGCAGCGCCTGTGTCGGCGTGCACCTGCTGGCGGCTTCCCAGCTCGCTCAGCTTGGCAGCCACCTCGGCCTGGTGAAGCTTGATCTGCTCCCCAAGCTGCTGCTCCAGCTCCACGTAGCGGCGTTGTAATTCTTCGGAGCGTTTCTCCAGCGCGGCGATCCGCTGCTCGCTGGACGAAAGCGCCTCCTTTTGCTCGCGCTGCGCGGCCCCTACGATGTTCGCCAGCTCTTTATTTTCCTCTTCTATTGACTGCATGAACTGCTCCAGCGCAAGCTCCATGTCGCCGACCGGCGCCGATGGTCTTGATCGCTTCGGCATGGCGAATGAAAGTACAATAACAAATGCGCCAAGCAGAACAAGATAATGCCATGGTTGATCCACACTTTTCACCCGCAGTTCTTATGATGTCGCATAGGATTGCCGAACAATCATTCCGCTTCCCTATGTGCTACAACAGAGGCGACATCGTCACGTCCCCGTCCGCATAATGGAATTTGATGCGTTCTGCCCGTTCCTTCACGAAGCGTGTATAGCGCCCGATTACAATCTTCGTGCCTCCAAAGATCGCCTGCTTCACTTCCACACATGCTGTGGTTGTATCCTCAAGCGACTTCTCAATCTCCAGCAGCTCCTGCTTGAGTGCTCGCTCCTGCTCCTGTCCCTGCTTCTTGGTAATATTCAGCTTGGCCCGCATCTCCAGTCGTTCTGCCGACAATTGTCCGGCCGCTGCGAGCTGATCGAGCAACACCAGCGCCTTCTCGGTCTTGTCCAGGTTGGTGACTAACTCGCGTACCTCCGCGCGCAGCCGGTTCAACTGGGAGCGCATCTCCGGCTTAACGCCAACGGAAATCTCTGTCGCGGTGGAGGTCGAGTTGCCGATGATGCGTGCGGTCAGCCTCTCACCTGCCTGAATATGTCCCCCGACGATAAGCCCCTTGTTGCCAACACAGAGCACATTGCGCCCTGCCATCACGTGGGAATGCAGTATACTCTGAGATACAATAACATCCTCGCCCGCTGTAATATTGCCTTCCTGAACGAACGAGCATTTTACATTTTGTCCTGCGCGGATGTGCCCCTTGCCGGCACCCATGACTCCTCCGGTAATCTCGATCGAACCGTCGCTATCAATCTCCGCGCCCTCGACGCCGCCGATAATGCGAATATCCCCTGAGGCGTGCACTCGGAAGCCACTCAGCACATTGCCACGGATGACAACCGTACCGACGAAATCGATATTTCCAATTTTATAATCCACATCCCCATTCACTTCATAAACTGGAAAAACGTTGATCTTATCTCGCTCTGTCTTCGTCAAGATGCCGTCAATCGCTGCGTACAGCGACATGCCGTCGGGTCCGATCACCACGTTTTTCCCGATTTTGAAGCGCGCCTCCTTGCCATCCTTGGCGGGGATGGTTTCCCCGTTCACCTTGATACCAGCTTGGGCGGGCTCCGGCGAAATCTTGCGGGCAATCAGTTGACCGCGCTTGACATTGCGAAGTGTCGTCACCTCTCGAAAGTCGACCTTGCCGTTATCCAGCTTAGCCGGCCCCGCAAAGTCGTCATCCATGTTATAGATATATTCCACCTTGCCGTTCACGCCGTCCACCGCCGGCGTGCCCTCTGCAATAATGACCGGTTGGGCGCAATATGAGGCCGGCGACGCGGCAATGACTCGAAGCAGCTCTATGTTGATGCCGTGAACGATGTTGTTGGTATGTAGCCACTTCTCCAGTTCCTTATAATCCAATATACTATCCGGATCGACCTGTTTAAAATACAGGGAAGCAGACAACAAGTCTTCTGAAACCAATACTTCGGCATTCCCATCTAACGGCATTTCAACTGGCATACTACCTATCCCTCCTGTTAGCTTATTTTTCCATAAGCTGATCCCTATGCTTCGACAGCGTCCCCCGCAGCCGCAATATGGCTTTGGAGTGTAGTTGCGAGATGCGCGAGGGCGACAAGGACATCACCTCGGCAATTTCGCTTAACGACAGCTCTTCATAGTAGAATAAGGAAACCACGATGCGCTCTTTCTCTGTAAGACGTTCAATTCCTTTGATCAGCGCACTCTTAATATAGAATTCATGAATTTTGTAATCTGGATTTTTGGCTTTCTCATCCACCAGCAGCGTCAGGCGTGTCTCCGACTCTTCCTCGCGAATCGGGTCCTCCAGCGAGCAGACCGTTGTCACGGCAATCTCCTGCAGCATGTGCAAAAATTCCTTCTCTGTAATATTGAGATATGCACTCATCTCTGCATCCGTCACCGAACGCAAATATTGCTGCTCCAAATGCTGATACGCTTCCTCAATTCGTTTGGCTTTCTCCCTTATGGAACGGGGAACCCAATCGCCCTGTCTAAGCCCATCGATAATAGAGCCGCGAATACGCCAGGATGCATACGTCTCAAATTGCAGCCCCCGCTGGTAATCAAACTTCTCAATCGCATCAATTAAACCCATCACGCCATTGCTGGCCAGATCATCTCTTGAGACATTTTTGGGAAGTCCAATGGCCATCCGGTTCGTCACATAATCCACAAGCGGCAGATAATGCTCGATTAACAATTTCTTCGCCTCGATGTCTCCGTGCTCTTTCCATCCCTGCCACATCTCAAAATTGGATAAATGAGGCGTCTTCGGCTCGATCATCGTCTCACCCTCCTAATGCCTGCTACGAATCTTTCAGATGACGCACCACCTCAGCCAGTTCCTCCGGGGATTTGTCCTTCACAGACACCATTCGAGGCGGCGATAAAGGTTGAAAGGAGGTGCCATCTCTGCCCTGCTCCGGTTGACCTGCCCCTTCCCCGAGCTGCTGCTGCAGCAGCCGATGGACATCTTGCTCGTCATCAGGCGTCGCCAGATCAAGCGCTGCGCCCTTGATGTCGTCTTCCGGCTCCACATCCGCCGATTCCCGAACGGCGAGCTGATGCAGTACAAACCTCAGCCCAAAAGCTAATACGAAGCAGGCACCCAGTGCGTACAGGCTTCTAATGAATGTTATGCTCAAGCCGTTGCTTCCGATTGATAATACAAATGTCAACAGACAGCCAATTATAGCGATTGCCACATTCCAACGCATCGTTCCGAGCACCGCTACAACTCCTTTGCACCATGCTGGACACTCCGAATATGAAGAATACCGGTCATGCTGTCAATTTCAATCGTTCTCCCATAATTCCCACCCGTGTCCTCCCCGATGATGGGGATGGGGTAGATCGATAAAATCTGTTTGCAGGATTCCACATTTCGCGGACCGATGCGCAGGGTATCGGATTTGCCAAGCTGGGAGAACATTTGCGCTCCCCCCGCTAGCTTGGCAACCATCCGATTCGCCGTCGCTCCCGCGGCCAGCATGCGCCTGATCAGCTCGGGAAGAGCCGTGTCCGCGTATTTGGCAATATTATAAGAGGAATCTCTGGCAATGTCCGAGGACGGCAGCATCACATGTGCCATACCGGCAATTTTCGTCTTGGAATCATACAAAGTCACACCAACACATGAACCCAGCCCTGTCGTTCGCAATATTTCTCCCTCGGAACCAAAGTTCAAATCAGCCATGCCAACCTTAATTAACTGTTCCTGTTTCATTCGGTAGGCACTCCCAGAGATCGAAAAATTTTCTCGAACGACTCCGGGTCAGGGATGAGGAAGAAGTGACCTTGCATCAGCTCCTTCCCTTCCATGAAGCTCGTATCGATCAACAATGCATCGTCGCCCATCTGACCGAATTGCAGAAGGCCATAGCTTAGGATCGCTCCTGCCATATCTACTGCAATGGCGGGTACAGTCGGCGCCATGGAAAGCCCTGTAAAATCAGCGAGTGAGGAGAGATAGGAGCCTGCCAGGATATTGCCAATCTCGCACAATGTCGATAACTCCATATCGGAATACTCCAGACTGCTTGATGATTCCAGGGAAAGAAGCTGCTGCAGCAGCCGTCTGGCGGAGGCCGCTTCAATAATAAAGAACATATTGCCTGGGGCATCCCCTTCTACCCGCAAGAAGACAGCGACGACAACCTGCTCCGAACCGCCGACACGCTCAGCAATTTCTTCGAAGGGCAGGATGGTGACGGTAGGAACAGACATATCGACCGGCTTGTCGATCAGCCTGGAGAGAGCGGTGGCCGCATTGCCCGCTCCAATGTTCCCCACTTCCTTCAACACATCCATCTTCAGCCCTGCCAGATGCTTAAAGAGACTCACCGCTTACTCCTCTAACCCTTCAATCTGAATGATTTCGCTGCGATTCAATACTTCGGCCAGATTAAGCATAATGAGCAGACGCTCTTCTCCGAGCTTAGCCACTCCACGCAAATATTTCGCTTTGATGCCACCGACAACCTCAGGCGGAGAATCGATCGAATCGGTATTGATGTCGATGACATCATTGGCCGAATCGACGATAAAGCCTACCTCCAGCTCATTGACAGCAACGATGATAATTCTGGAATTTTCCGTAGGTTCCGTCTCCGGCAGACCGAATCGTCCACGCAAGTCAATAACAGGAACTACCACTCCACGCAAGTTAATGACCCCTTTGATGAAAGCAGGCGTCTTGGGCACGCGCGTAATCGGGCACATTCTCTCAATCGTGCGAACCTTGTCGACTTCAACCCCGTATTCTTCGTTCCCCAGTGCAAAGACAATGACTTTTAAGTCTTCTCCCATGAGTACCCCTCCTATTTGATGAGTGCGTTCGGATCAATAATTAGAGCGACCTGGCCGTCCCCGAGGATGGTAGCTCCCGAGATCGTCGGTATGTTCGTCAGATAGCCGCCAAGCGACTTCAGAACAATCTCGCTCTGGCCGATAAATTCATCCACTACAACTGCGCCCCACTTGTCGCCCTTGCGAATCACGACAATCTCTGATTCTTCCTCCAGATCCTCGTCGAAATCGGGAGATTCCAGAATGCGGCTAAGGGACAACACCGGAATGATTGCGCCGCGGAATTCAATCATACGATTACCGTGAATTTTACGTATTTGCTGACGCTTGATCACAGCCGTCTCTACAATCGAGGAGAGCGGGATGGCGTACTTCTCCGAGCCTAGCTGGATAAGCATGGCCCAAATGATCGAGAGCGTAAGCGGCAGTTGGATCGAGAAGGTCGTGCCATGTCCGTATCTAGAGCTTACGCTGACACTGCCGCCGAGCGATGTGATCTTCGTCATAACGACATCCAGACCTACGCCTCTTCCCGATATATCCGAGATTTTGTCTGCCGTACTGAAGCCTGGAGCAAACAGCAGCATGTACACTTCCTCATCGGTCAAGCTGGCTGCCTTGTCGGCCGTTACCACGCCGTTCTTGATGGCGATGCCGAGCACCCTCTCCCTATTGATGCCGCTGCCGTCATCCTCAATCTCAATAAAGACATGGTTACCGCTATGGTACGCACGAAGATGTACCGTGCCGGTCTCCGGCTTGCCTGCGGCAATCCGCTTCTCGATGGACTCGACACCATGGTCAACAGAGTTGCGAAGCAGATGAACCAGTGGATCGCCGATCTCGTCAATGACGGTACGGTCGAGCTCCGTCTCCGCGCCTGTAATAATGAGATCCACTTTCTTATCCAATGATTTGGCAACATCGCGCACCATGCGCGGGAACCGGTTAAAGACCGAATCGACAGGCACCATCCGCAGCTTGAGAACAATGTTTTGCAGATCGCTGCTCACCCGCGTCATATGCTCAACCGTCTCCGTCAAGTCCGCACGCTTCACCTCGCTTGCCAGTTGCTCCAGCCTTACCCGGTCAATCAGCAGCTCACTGAACAGATTCATCAGCGCATCCAGGCGCTCAATATCAACGCGTATCGTGCGGTTTACTGCTCCGCCAGTAGCAGCAGGGCGCTTGGCCGGCGCTTGACCCGTCTTCTCCGCGGATGCAGCAGGCGATGATGCCGGAGCAGCAGGCGCAGCCGAAGCTGCCGTCTCAGCCACCTGCGGACGGGACAGCATGCCCAGCGATTCCTCGTCCATTGCAGTAACTTCCGCTTTTTCGACCTCGGAGACATTGGCAATATGCTTCTGCAGCTCATCTCCTGGTAGTTGAGATATGTAGAATACTGTAAACGAACGATCGAACTTGTCCTGCTCGATGTCCTGTACTGGCGGCACAGATTGTACAACTTCACCATGACGCTCCAGCAGATCAAACACCATATAGGCGCGCGCGGCTTTAAGAATACAATTTTCCTCAATCAATACCTGGATATGATAGACCTGATGACCACTCTCCATCGACTGCTTCAGAACAGAGGCCTGAAATTCATCCAGCATGGACGGTGCGCGGCCTTCCTGTGGAGCTGCTGCTGGTGCAACCGCTGGCGCTGCGGAAGGTGCTGCGGTGTAATCTCCTTTGACGATCGACTGCAACGAAGCTACAATTGTGCTGACATCCGCCTGTCCTGTACCGCCGCCTACAATATCCTGCACCATGCCTTCCAGAGCGTCCAGCCCCTTGAACAACGTATCGAAGATAAAGCTGTCCATTTTAAGCTTGCTGTTGCGCACCAGATCTAGCACGTTTTCCATTTCATGCGTCAATGAAGCCAGATCCTCAAAGCCCATTGTTGCCGACATGCCCTTCAGCGTATGCGCTGAACGAAAAATGACCTGAACGATGCTCAAGTCTTCCGGGCTTCCTTCCAGTTGAAGGAGGTTTTCATTAAGAGACTGCAAATGATCATTGGATTCATCGATAAACATCGATAAATAGGCGTTCATATCCATAGCTTCTACACCTCCAAGAGTATAATCACGAGCTGCTATGCCCTTCGATCCACAACACTGACCAGAAAACCAGCTATTTCCTGCAGCGGCAATACGGTGCGAGCTGCCCCTGATTCTATCGCGGAGCGCGGCATTCCGAATACGACACAGGTTTCTTCCGCCTCAGCAACAGCAGTCGGAATTCCTTGATCCACAAGCTGCTTCATCGCCTTCGCTCCGTCGCTCCCCATCCCTGTCATAATAACGGTGTGTCTGCGCAGCTTCGGATAGGCAAGCAGCGATTCAAACAACACATCCACGGATGGCCGATGGCCGTTACGGGGCGGGTCCTCGGAGAGCTGAATATAGAATTGTCCTCCCCGCTCTGACAGTTGCATATGGTATCCGCCTGGAGCTACGTACACCGTTCCAGCCTTCACCTGCTGTCCTTGCTCCGCTTCTACCACATGCAGCTTGCTGAAGCTGTCAAGACGCTGAGCAAGTGAACGGGTGAATTTGGGGGGCATATGCTGAACGACTAGCACGGGTGCCGGAAAATTAGCCGGCAAATCGGCGATCAGTTGATGCAGCGCTCTAGGCCCGCCCGTCGAAGTGCCAACAGCCACAATGTCACTGAATTCCCCAACAAATGAAACAGCAGGTCGTGCAGGCGGCTTAATCGGGGCCTTGGCAGGCACAGGTTCAGGAACAGATGGTCGTGACTGCTGCCCCCGAGGAGCGATCTTGTCACCTTGCTTGGGCGTCCGACTAGCTGGCGCAGGGCGAGCTGGCTTCACTCCTCTTGCCTTCTCGGGAGGCTCGACGGATTTGGCCGGCGGCCGAACGGGCGATGACGGCTTGCTGGCCGTCAATACGGCAGCCGTCATTTTTTCGAGGAGACTATGGCCAACCTCCTGGGCGCTTACCGTCGTCGACGGCTTGCGGATAAAATCGAAGGCCCCAAGCTGGAGCGCTTTGATCGTCTCGCGAGTCCCATCCTCGCTGATGCCCGATAGCATGATGACTGGCGTTGGCCGAGTCTTCATAATTTGTTGAAGAGCCTCCAAGCCGTTCATCTCCGGCATTTCCAAATCCATCGTAATGACATCTGGTTTATGCTGCTGCAGGGCCAGGAGCGCCTCAGCACCTGTCTTGGCTGTAGCAGCCACGGTAAATTGCTTGTCCTGCTCGATCAGATCACATATAATCTTGCGCATAAAGGCCGAATCATCAACGACAAGGACGCGATATGGAGCCATCTGTATTGCCTCCTTTGTGCCTTGACTATGCAAGTTCAACTCTTATTTTTGTCTGCCCACAGCGATGAGAAATCATCGCTAGCCTAACTCCTTATATTTTGAACCTCAGCATCCGCTGGAGGAACCCTTTGATTCCTGTATTTGCGTCTGCCGGACGATCACTCTCATTAAGAAAATGTCGGGCGATCATATCAATGCATTGCGACGCTTCACTCCCGGGGTAAGCCAGTGCAAATGGAACCTGTCGCTTGACCGACCGCATCACATTGGCATCATCCATGACGATCCCGAGCAACGGCACCTCCAACTGCAAAAATTCATTAGCAACCATCGCAATCTTGTCTGCTGTCGCCTTGCCTTCTTTGGTATCCGCTGCGCGATTGACCACCAGCTTGAAGGCCACCGAATGATGCATGGAATTAACCATCTTCATTAACGCGTAAGCGTCCGTAATCGAAGTTGGTTCAGGTGTTGTCACGACGATCGTTTCTTGGGCTGCTGCGATAAACTTGACCGTCTCCTTGGACAGCCCCGCTCCGGTATCAAACAATATGACATCATAATGACCTGTAAGCAGGCCGATCTGATCTCCGAAATAGTCCAGCTCCTCGCGCGACAGCTCCAGCAAGTCCTGAAAGCCGGAGCCCCCGGCAATAAAATCGATCCCGCTGTCGGCATGCTGCACAATCTCCCAAATCGTCTTCTCCCGCTTCAGCAGGTGATAGAGATTGTATGGAGCAGAGAACCCCATCAGCACATCGATGTTCGCCATTCCAATATCTGCGTCGAATACGAGCACCCGTTGCCCGCGGCGCTGCAACTGCAACGCGAAGTTAAGGCTGAAATTGGATTTCCCCACACCGCCCTTGCCACTGGTTACAGTGACAATCCGTGTCGTTCGCAAGCGCTCGGCACTCTCATTTTCGCGAGCAGTTATTAATTTTCTTAGCGATTGGGCCTGATCATTCATTAGCCCACTCCCCCAGTAGCTGGTCAACATAGCGTTGTACATCGAACGGCGCAATGTCCTCTGGAACATTTTGACCGCTGGCAATATAGACAGGTCTGAGCTGATGCTCCAGTACGATGTTCAGGATGCTGCCATAGCTGTCGGTCTCATCGCTCTTGGTGAACAGCACCTTGTTAATGCCATACTCCGCGAAATTCCGAGCGACGATATTCATATCCTTACTCTTGCCTGTCAAGCTGAGCACAAGATACGTATCGCTGTCGATTCGCCCTTGAATGAGACTGTTGACCTCTGACACATACAGCTCATTACGAAAGTTGCGACCTGCCGTATCCATAAAGATCAGATCGCGATCCTCCAACTGCTTGAACGCGCGCGACAGCTCCAGTGGGGAGAATACCACCTCCAGTGGTACATTCAAAATATTGGCATAGGTGCGTAATTGATCAACGGCCGCAATCCGGTATGTATCGGAGGTAATGAAGCCAGCTCTGCGCTTATGCTGCAATGCCTGTTCAGCCGCAAGCTTGGCTATGGTCGTTGTCTTCCCTACCCCTGTCGGTCCAACAAAATGCAATATGCGAACCGACGAGGTAATACCCGTCGTCTGAAAGGGAGCGAGCCATTCCACCAGAATGCTTCTAGCCGCCTTCCAAGTGGCCTCGGCACTCCATTCCGTACTGTAGCCGTCCGTTGTCGCAATCTCTTCAAGCAGTTGATTCACCCGTTCTGACGCGACTTCCTGCAAGATGAGACGATCGTAGAGACTTTGCATCGGGGCAGGCCGGGAAATGGGATGGGTCTGCTGCCTCGAGAAGCCGATAATCATCTGCTTCATCTGCCGTATCTCCTCGGCAAGCTCTGCATCCGTCTCCGGCTTGTGGAAGGACTGCGGCTGCTTGGCCGCAGGTGTGGGAGAGGATAGCGCTTGCGGCGGCTCTTCCCGCTCCTCCTTCCTTAGCTGAGCGACTACAGTTGCTTTGGCAGCCGTCTCCTCCTGCATCGCGGAATAGACTGGCGGCTGAGCCGGCGGACGATAGGCCTGCTGTGGCGCAATAGGACGGGGCGGCTGCTTGCTGGGCTTCTGCTCCGATTCGATGGCGGCGATAACCTCCATCCTTTTCTTGCGGAACATGCCCATAAATCCCCCAACACGAATTTCCTTCGTGTTCAAGATGACGGCATCGTTGCCAAGCTCGCTGCGAATTAGCGATAGCGCATCAGGCATTGATTGAACGACATAGCGTTTCACCCTCATAGATTCACCACCCCGACACTTTGAACTTCAACACTTGGTTCCAACTCGCTGTAGGACAACACGGGCACATCCTGCATCGTTCTCTCCACAAGCTGCCGCAGATACATGCGGATCGTAGGCGATGTCAGCACAATCGGCTGCGTACCAGACTGCGCCTGACGGGTGACCTGCTCACTTAGCTTGGAGTAGATCTGCTGGGTCGTTACTGGGTCAAGCGCCAGATAGCTGCCCTGATCCGTTTGCTGCACCGCCTCCGCAATTTTCTTCTCGATCGTGGGAGCGACCGTGATGACCTTGAGCGGATCGCCTCCTGCGGCGAATTGTAGCGTAATTTGGCGCGACAGCGCCTGGCGGACATATTCGGTTAGAATGTCCGTGTCCTTCGTATAGCTTCCCTGGTCAGCCAGCGTCTCGAATACCGTGACCAGATCGCGAATCGAGATTTTCTCCCGCAGCAGCTTGACCAGCACCTTCTGAACATCTCCGATCGTCAGGATGGACGGGATCAACTCATCCACCAGGGCAGGATAGTTCTCTCTCACATTATCGATCAGCGCCTTCGTCTCCTGTCTGCCGATCAGCTCATGCGAGTGCTTCTTGATGACTTCTGTCAGATGCGTCGCTACGACAGATGGCGGATCAACGACCGTATAGCCGGACAGCTCTGCCCGCTCCTTCATTGCCTCATCCACCCATAAGGCCGGAAGTCCGAAGGCAGGCTCCTGAGTCTCGATACCTATAATCGAGTCATCATCGAACCCTGGACTCATCGCCAAATAGTGGTTCATGAGCAATTCGCCCCGGGCAACGATATTTCCTTTAATTTTTATTACATATTCATTCGGTTTCAGTTGAATATTATCGCGGATCCGAATAACCGGGACCACCAGACCCAATTCGAGTGCGCATTGCCGCCGGATCATAATGACCCGATCGAGCAGATCTCCACCCTGCTGCGTATCCGCCAGCGGAATGAGACCATAGCCGAACTCGAACTCAATCGGATCAACCTGCAGCAAGCTGATGACACTCTCCGGGCTTCTAACCTCTTCAATCTGCTGCTCCTCGACCATCAGTTCCTCCTCCTGCTGGCGCTTCACGAGCGAGCCCGACATCTTCCAGGCAGCAAAGGCCAGCAGACCAGCTAACGGCAATGTCGCTAGCGGGCCAATCGGTGTGAACAGACCGAGCAGCGTAATCGTGCCCGCTACAATGTACAGCAGCTTGGGATGGCGGAATAACTGACTCGTCAGATCAAAGGCCAGATTGCCCTCGGATGCTGCGCGCGTTACGATCAGGCCCGCTGCTGTCGAGATCAACAGCGCTGGAATCTGGCTCACCAGGCCGTCGCCAATCGTCAGAATCGAATATTTGCTAATTGCGGTCTGGAAATCCATGCCGTGGATGGCCATACCTATAACGAAGCCTCCGAGCAAGTTAATGAATAGAATAATAATGGATGCAATCGCATCCCCCTTGACGAACTTGCTCGCACCATCCATTGCACCGTAGAAATCCGCTTCACGCTCGATTTTTTGGCGGCGTTCTCTGGCCTGCTGCTCATTAATCAGTCCTGCATTCAGGTCAGCGTCAATACTCATCTGCTTGCCCGGCATCGCATCGAGCGTAAAGCGAGCCGCAACCTCGGCAACGCGCTCAGAGCCCTTGGTGATAACGATGAACTGGACAACTACCAGAATCAAAAACACGACAAAGCCAATCGCGATCTCTCCACCTGCAACGAATTGCCCGAAGGTCTCGACCACTTTCCCCGCTTCGCCCTCCGACAAAATCAGGCGGGTGGTGGAAACGTTCAGCGCCAGCCGGAACAGTGTGGTGATGAGCAGCACCGCTGGGAAAATCGAAAATTCCAGCGGACTTTGTGTATTCATTCCAATCAATAAAATCATGAGCGCTGCCGATATATTGACTATCAGCAGTACATCAAGCAGCACGGCCGGGATAGGAATGACCATCATAAGGACGATGCCTATAATGCCGATCAATATGGACATATCCTTCAATCGCATACTGCCCTACCTCTTTCTACCTTGACATGTTAATCTCACTTCGTCTTGCGCTTGAGCTTGTACACATAGGCCAGCACTTCTGCAACCGCTTGAAACAGATCTGCCGGAATGGTGTCCCCAATCTCGGCTCGCTCATAGAGCGCACGCGCAAGCGGCTTGTTCTCCATCATGACGATGCCATGCTCCTTGGCTACTTCACGAATCTTCAGGGCTACATAATCCATACCCTTGGCAATGATGACCGGGGCCTCCATCTCAGTGCCGTCATAGCGGAGCGCCACTGCAAAGTGGGTCGGGTTCGTAATAATCACATCCGCCTTGGGCACCTCCTGCATCATCCGTTGCAGCGCCATCTTGCGCTGGCGTTCACGAATGCGGCTCTTGATCAGCGGGTTCCCCTCCGTCTTCTTATACTCATCCTTGATGTCCTGCTTGGACATGCGCAGCTTCTTCTCATAATCGAATCGCTGGTACATGTAATCCGCCAATGCAAGCACAACGAGCAATGCGCCGATCTTAATGCCTAAGGAGAGGGTAATGGAAGCGGCAAAGGAAAAGATCTGCTCTAGCGGCACGGTGCCGAGCGCCAGTATATGATCCTTCTCCCCCCACAGCGTCGTCCATACGACCACGCCTATAACAAGCAGCTTGAGGATGCTCTTCGCAAACTCCACCAGCGAACGCATCGAGAATATATTTTTGAAGCCCTCCACCGGATTGAGCTTGCTGAACTTGGGCATCAGCGGATGACCGGTGAACAAAAAACCAATCTGCACATAATTGCCGAGCAGACCGACAACAACTGCGATCCCGAATAGCGGAGCCAGCAGCATGAGTCCTTCTAGAATCATGTTACGAAACATGAAACCGACATTGCCCAGCGTAATATCCATCGTGATCCGTGATTCAAACGTGCTGCCGAACAAGCCGAGCAGCCGTTCCTTATAGTAGCCGCCAAACATCATAAAGCTCATAAACACGAACAGGAGGATAAAAGCGGCCGGCACCTCCATGCTTTTGGCGACCTGGCCCTTTTTTCTGGATTCCTGCTTCTTCTTGGGTGTCGCCTTCTCCGTCTTCTCCTGGGAGAACAACTGCAGATTGAGCGATAAGCGATATGGCTGCTGCATGAGACACCTCCTCTTACGGAGTCAGTTGTTGCTGCAGACCGGCAAGCAGGTTCTCCAATGCAGTGAACATATAGCCGAACAAATGTCCAATCAGCGAGGAGAAGCTTGGCATGAGGAGAGCCAGCATAAACAGTCCAACTAATATTTTGAGCGGAATGCCGATGACAAACACATTAAACTGCGGAGCCGTTCTTGCCAGAAACCCAAGACCCACATCCGTCAAAAACAGCGCGACCACAAGCGGAGCCGAAAGCTGAAGCGCCAGCAGACTTACCTGGCTAAAGGTCACCACCAGAAATTCGCTCACATGCCCCTGCTGTATCTGACTGAACAAATTATTATCAAGCGGCAGCCAATCATAGCTCTTCATAATCGCCATGAGCAGATAATGATGACCGTTCATGGACAGAAAGAGCAGCATCACGACAATAAACTTGAAGTTGCCGAGCAGCGGAACGGTAAAGCCTGATACCGGATCCATCACGTTAGCCATCCCGAAGCCCATCTGCATATCAATGTAGCCGCCAGCGATCTGGACAACGGTGACGAACAGGTAAGCGACAAAGCCAAGCAACAGCCCTGTCAGAACCTCGCGGATCACCATCAGAACATAGCTGGCATCTAAGGCAACGGTCTCTTGCACGCCATAGACCAGATAGACTAGAATTGCGACGAAAAAGCCCAGTCCAATCTTGAAGGAAGCCGGAACGTTGCGGGTAGAAAAGACCGGAGCAACGACGAAAAACGATGTGATTCGACAAAAGATCAATAAAAAAATAGGGAATGCCTGCAGCATAAGCTCCATTCGTCATTCACGGCCTATCCAATATATTTATCCAGATTGCTGAGCAGATTGTACGCGAAATCGACAATTGTATTCAGCACCCAAGGACCAAACAGCAGCAATGCAATCAGCACGGCGACTATTTTCGGAACAAACGCCAGCGTCTGCTCCTGAATCTGTGTGGTGGCCTGAAATATACTGATGATCAGACCAACCAGCAACGCGAGCACCAGCATCGGAGCACTGGCCTTGAGTACAGTCCAGATCGCTTGCCCTGCCAGCCCGACAATAAAATCCGAGCTCATGATGTCGCTCCTTCCAACCTAGCTAGGTATTGACAAATCCTCTCAGCAATGACTGAATGACCAGATACCAACCATCTACCAATATAAACAGCAATATCTTAAATGGCAGCGAGATCATTACTGGAGGGAGCATCATCATCCCCATCGCCATCAATACGCTGGCAACCACCATATCAATGACCAAAAATGGAATAAAGATAATAAAACCCATATTAAATGCACTCTTCAGTTCGCTTAGCGCATACGCCGGTACGAGCACTGTGATCGGAATATCCTGAACATTGGCCGGCGCCTCGGTCTGCGTATATTTCATAAATAGCTGCAAATCCTTCGGCCGGGTATGCGAGATCATAAACTCCTTCATCGGCTTGGCAGCCTCTGAGAGCGCCTCGGTCTGTGACATTTCCCCCTTTAGATACGGTTGTAGTGCTACTTCATTGACCTGTCCGAGTGTAGGAGCCATAACGAAAAAGGTAAGAAACATCGCAAGCCCTACAATGACCTGGTTCGGTGGCATCGTCGGTGTACCGAGCGATGTGCGGACGAACCCAAGTACAATTACGATTCGGGTGAAGCTGGTCATCAGCACCAAAATCGCCGGCGCTATGCTTAGCACCGTAATTAACAACAACAGGGAAAGTGCGGAGCTTCCCGGCTGCTCATCCCCGTTGCCGATCTCAATGTTGATGCCCGGAAGAGGATTGGCAGAAGCATGGGATGAGAGCAGCGGAACCATCAGCAGCAGAAGCATTAGTAATAAAGCTAGTTTCTTGTTCATTCATCCCTCGACTGATTCTTTGTGAAATGGGTTGGGTCTAGCGCATCCTTCATCTGCTGTTTGCGCTCCGTGCTGCGCTGCAGCTTATCCTGCAGCATATGCTCAAAGGAGGAGGCGCCCTTATTCCAATGTTCCTCGGAAAGCTCCTCTCCCTGGCTCTGCTTACGGAAAGGATTCTTCCACTGGGTAATGGAAAGCAAGCTTCCGCTCCCTAGCTGCTGGTCAAGCTTATCGATGAGCTGGCGAGCCTCTAGCGGATCGTCGATTTTGTCCAGGAGCGAGATGTCTTCCCCAACACCGACAACGTATACTTTGCCTGCCAGTTCCACAACCTGGAGCGACTTGTTCTGTCCCAGCGCAACACCGCCGAGCGTCCGAAGCGAGCGGTTCAACCCATAGCTTCTGCTGCGCTGAGATAAGAACTTAATAAAAATAATGATTAAACCGATAACAAGTAAGAGAGCGATAATTACCCATATGAGACTGCCCAGCAGGTTATCATCTGCCTGCAATGGAGGGCCGTCCTGCTCCGTAGCAGCGGCATGCGCGCTCGGCCCCCATAAGGCGAGGGCCGCTCCAATGCTCAGCACAGCGGCTTGGCTTTTGCGCATCTTGGCTTATCCCAATGTTTTCTTGATTGCTTCGATAACACGGTCCGCCTGGAACGGCTTCACGATAAAGTCCTTCGCTCCGGCCTGGATCGCATCGATAACCATCGCCTGTTGTCCCATCGCCGAGCACATAATGACCTTGGCATTCGGATCAAGCTTTTTAATTTCTTTAAGGGCAGCGATGCCGTCCATCTCCGGCATCGTAATATCCATCGTAATCAAATCCGGCTTCAGTTCCTTGAACTTCTCAATCGCCTGTGTGCCGTCTTGTCCTTCTCCTACTACCTCGTAGCCGTTTTTCGTAAGAATGTCCCGGATCATCATTCTCATAAATGCTGCATCGTCTACGATTAAAATACGGTTTGCCATTTGTTATTTTCCTCCCGGTTATTGAAGTTTCTGAATACGATCCCACTGGCTGACGATATCGGTTACCCGAACCCCGAAGTTCTCGTCAATGACAACGACTTCGCCTTTGGCGATTAGCTTATTGTTGACCAAAATATCGACAGGCTCACCCGCCAGCTTGTCCAGCTCGATGATCGAGCCTTGGGACAGCTCAAGAATCTCCTTAATTTGTTTCTTGGTCCTTCCTAATTCTACAGTGACTTTAAGCGGAATGTCGAGCAATAAATTTAAGTTCGTATCATCCGCCTGTCCATAAGGCGCGCTTTGGAAATTCGAGAACTGAACAGGCTGGACATTGACATTGCGGCCTGACAATCCTCCGTATGTATTGGGAACATGCGGCGCTTGCGGCTGTGCACTATACGGCATCTCCTGTGGCGGCATATAGGCTGGCGGCTGCTGTTCGTGAAACACAGGAGCTGCTGGCGGCGGTGTTGGAGGTGCTACAGGCGCAGGTGCAGGTGCTACAGGCGCAGGTGGCGTATATGCAGGCGGCTCAGGCGCAGGTGGCGCCATGGCAGCAGGTGCAGCAGGCTCCTCCATCCCCGTCCCGCCCAGCAGGGTCGAAACCATCTCCTTGGCGAAGGTTACAGGCAATAGCTGCATGATCGTCGAATCAATCAGATCGCCAATCTTCAGATCAAAGGCAATTTTAATAAATACATCCACAGGAGGCAGATTGCTTACCCCTTCGCCACTGTTGACATCCAAAATATTAATACCTGGAGGAGAAATGTTGACGAAACGGTTGAAGATGGTTGACATCGACGTAGCAGAGGAGCCCATCATCTGATTCATCGCTTCTTGTACGGCGCTAATGTGAATCTCATTCAGGAGATCATCCCTTATTTCGCCTTCCCCGCCCAGCATGAGATCGGCAATGACCTGAGCATCCGTTGTCTTGATCACCAGCGAGTTGATGCCCTGAAAACCATCGACATAATGGACATGGACGGCAACATGCGGCTTAGGAAACTCGCGTTCAAGATCTTCTCTGCGAATGACAGATACTCGCGGTGTAGTAATATCCACCTTTTTGCCAAGCAGTGTGGACAAAGCTGTAGCTGCGCTTCCGAATGTAATATTGCCGATCTCACCTAGAGCATCCGACTCCAAGGAGCTAATATAATCCTCAGGCTTGAACTCCTGCTCTACTGCCGTCCCCTCATCACTGCCCGAGCCTTCGGCAGACTGGCGAAGCAGAGCATCAATCTCTTCCTGCGATAAATAGTCTTTACTCGTCATATTCTTCCTCTACTCCTTCGCTGACAATCTCGTCGATCTGCACGGCCAGCCGATCTTTGACGGAGCCGGGACTTCCAATAAATTTCAATTTATCGCCTACTTTAATTTGCAACCCATCGTGCACTGACCGATTGAGCGATATGACATCCCCTATCGACAGACCTAGAAACTCATGGATTGAAATGCTGGATTGTCCCAGCTCAGCGACAATATTGAGCTTGGCACGCTGTACCCGATGCTCGAGCACCTCTAGCTCTTCTGGCGCACGCATTTTTTTCTGCGATACGAACCAGTGATGCACAGAAAGCCGTGGCATGATCGGCTCGATGACGACATGCGGAATACAAAGGTTAATCATCCCTGTCGTCTCACCAATTTTCGTGCTCAGCGAGATGAGTGCAATGGTCTCATTGGGCGAAACAATCTGCATAAACTGCGGATTCGTCTCCAAGCCCTCCATGCGTGGGGAGATGTCGATGACTGTCTTCCACGCCTCCTGCAAGCTCTCGAAGGCTCTGCTGAAGATCCGCTCCATCACCGTCGTCTCAATCTCAGTCAATGCGTTAATCTTGGAGGGAGCTGTACCCTGACCGCCTAGCAGTCGGTCTACCATAGCAAAGGCTACATTGGGATGCACCTCGAGCACCATTCTGCCCTCAAGAGGCTCCGCTTCAAAGATATTCAGAATCGTCATTTTTGGGATCGAGCGAATAAATTCATCATAGGGCAACTGTTCCACCTGAACGACGCTAATCTGAACAAAAGTCCTGAGCTGAGCGGAAAAATACGTCGTCAAAAACCGGGCGAAGTTTTCATGAATTCTGGTCAGACTTCGGATATGATCTTTAGAGAAGCGGACTGCACGCTTGAAGTCATAGGCACGGATCTTCTTTTGTGTCTCTTCCTTTTTGAGCTCCTCCGCGTCCATCTCTCCAGAAGATAGCGCTGCTAGTAGGGCGTCGATTTCATTTTGCGATAATACATCTACCAATCCTCTCCCCCCTCTCAAGCGTAAACGATACCGCCGTCCTGGCTCGGCACGAATGCGTTCCGCGTAGCATTAGTAAAGATGAAGCATATATGCACTGCAACAGCTTACCTTCATTCTACTATGGCTTGCACCGATTTAATACAGAGCCTGGATAACAAAGTCTGTCACATCAATACTGACGAGCTTGCCGCTAGGAAGCTCTGGATTGATCAGATTCAACAGCTTGGCCGCCATCTCATCCTTGCCCTTGGAGCCGTTTAGCTGCTCCGGGGTCATATCAGAGAGAACGCGCAGTACAATAGGCTTCACTACAATATCTTTAACTTTGTCAAAATCCTCTTTGGCTTCCTTACTGTCCAGTTGAAAGGCCAGCGCCATGACAGCAATAAAATTTTGCTCGGCAAGATTTGTCTTAATATCACTCATCGTGCTGGTCACTTCCACCCGCTTGTCAGCCGTCAGCTTCTCAGCCTTCACACCGTTCACGCTCTGTTGAGCATCCAGTGTTTCACTGCCCGTTTTTGGATTAAAAAACTGATCATACAGGAAAACCGATACGACAGCGATTAATGTGATGGCCAATAAAATCGTAATTAGCCAAGGCAGCATCTTTTTCATGAAGAAGGTCCCCCCGTTTGCTCCATCCTTGTACCTGCTGCCACCAGTCCAATCTGACGCAGATAATCTATGATTCTCGATTGAATCTCTGACGCGCTCTCCTTAGCAACCAGCTTTTTGCCGGTTGTCAGTGTAATTACCGTATCTGGTACCTCCTCCACCGTCTCGATCAGCAGCGCATTAATGAACAGCTCTGTGCCGTTTAAGCGTGTCATCGCGATCATGGCTTGCCTCCTGGTCCTGTGACCCTGCAGGAAAGCCGTGCTAGGTTAACCGCCAGCTAGGCTCCCTGCAGAATCAACGATATGCTATCGTTTCAAATTAACAACCTCTTGCAAAATTTCGTCAGAGGTTGTGATGATCCGTGAATTGGACTGAAAGCCCCGCTGTGCAACGATCATCTCGGTGAATTCAGAGGTCAGATCGACGTTGGACATCTCCAGATGACCCGCAATCAGCGCTCCGGTTCCTGCCTCAGCATTATTGGCTGCGACGACCTCTAACGCTCCTTCTGGATTGGCGTTGGACGTCATGCGGTACAGATTCCCTCCAACCTTCTCCAGACCGGCGGGATTGATAACCCGCACCAGACCGATCGCAATGCCTGTATCCGCCGTTGTTCCATCAGCATTAACCGCCACAATCGATCCATTCTGTCCGATGGTGAACGCTGTTATCGCCGCATCCAGTACAATCGGCTCGCCGCCTGAACTAAGTACGAAGCCACCGTCGCTCGTAACGAGCTGACGGTTCCCATCCAGCAAGAAGTCGCCTGCCCGAGTCAGAAATGGCGTCTCCTGTTCAGCATTCATGCGAACGGCAAAAAATCCATCGCCATCAATCCGCAGGTGAGTCGGCAGGTTAGTCGTCATATCACTGCCCGGCGTATGCATGACATTAATAGAGGATACCGTTACGCCAAGACCGATCTGCTTGGCGTTGACCCCCCCACTTGTACCATCCACTGGAGCGGTCACACCAGAGACAGTCTGGCTCAATATATCCTTGAACATGACTGTGCTGGCTTTGAACCCTACCGTATTCACATTCGCAATATTGTTTCCGATGACGTCCAGCTTCGTTTGAAAACCTCTCATCCCGGATACGCCCGAATACATGGATCTCAGCATGTAAGATTTCGTCCTCTCTCATCGTTATTGCCGTGCATTTCATCCTTGGCTGCTTCTGTCGATCCACAGCCACAGCCCCCGTGAAGGTCCGGCCGCTTATGAAATGACAATGGCGCTATCAATCTGTGTAAATACGTTATTTGACATCCCTTGCCCTTCCATCGCCGTAACTACGGTACGTGAAGGAACGTGGACAATCATCGCAAAATTTCGGTAGATGACCAGCGAATCCTTGGCTCCTTTGGCCTCAGCCTGGTCGATGGCGCCTGCAATCTTATCTAGCTGCTCCGGCTGCAAGGCAATGCCGCGCTGACTCATACGCTGCTTGGCATGAGAGCTGAATTTGAGTACATTCTCATCCAGCAATTCCTGAAAATTGGGCTTGCTGTTGCCTATGGCAGGCGGCGATACAGGGGACAAGCGAGATCCCATTAAGGCAGCGCCCGGATACAACTGGCCTACGCTCAATCTGTCGCTCATCCGGCCACAACACCGCCTTCCTCCGCAGCTTGCTGTGTCGTCTGTGCCCCGCTCTCTGAAGGCTGTTGGTCTTCCGATACAGTCGATGCCTCCGGCGTCTGTGGCTGCTCAGGCTGCGGCTGCTCCGATTGTGGCTGCTCTGCCGTCATCTTGATCGACACGATATCGTCCACGTTGACCTTCATGCTGCCTGATGTTGCGTATTGCTTGCCGTCCTTGATGGTAATCGAATCGACCACACCGGAGACGAGCGTCTCCTTGCCGGCCGAGTCCTTCTCGTACCACTCGATCGTCTTGCCGATCATTGATGATGCAGATCCCAGGCTTTGCCGCAGCAACGCCAGCTCACCAGACATATTCATCAATTGCTCGACTGAGGAGAACTGTGCCATCTGGGCAATGAACTCACGATCCTGCAGCGGACTCATCGGGTCCTGATACCTTAGCTGGGTGACCAGAATTTTCAGAAACTCGTCTTTGCCGAGTGTCTTCTCTCCATCCTTTTTGGCTGCCGTCTGCACATTATTCGCGTTGTAGTTCGGCCACACATTGTTTGTCGAGATGCTCAATTTATTCACCTCCGGCTCAAGCTGTTACATTAATGCCTGTTCCGTCATTCAACTGCTCAGCGAGCCGCCTGAATTCCGTCTCAAAGCTCTCTTCCGTTACTTGCTCTGCCTGAGCATGCTGCTCAGAAGGATGCTGCTGACCTGATCCCTGCTGCTGGCGGCCATCCTGGAATTGATGCTGGCCTGGCTGCGGCGTCTGGGATACCTCGAGACGTTCGACCTGCAAGCCTTGCGCCTGCAATGCTGATCTTAGTTGAGCCATCTGGTTTTCAAGCATGTCCTTGGCCAACTTGTTATCGGTCGTAAACAATGCGGTCAACTGCCCGTTGTGCAGCGTCAGCTTGATGTCTACCTGTCCCAGATGCTCCGGGTACAGGGAGATGCGTGCCTCCGAAGCGCCCTTCAGACTGCTAAGCTGCATCTGCTTGAACAGAAAGCCCTCCATCTTCTCCGCGAACTGATCGACCGGGACGCTCGGAAGCGTTGGCGCCTGAGCAGGAAGCTGAGGTCTAAGCGGTTCGGTTGATGCAGACAAGTGCACCACGGTATTTGTCTGCGCCTCTCCAGAGGCCGTCTGCGCTGTTGTGTGATCCTGGAGCGCAGCGCTAGCGCTGCCAGCCTCGGCGGCATGTCTAATGGACGGATGGTAGGAAGCTTGCCCCAGACGGGCGAGCATGGACTGGCTTGTTGGCTGATTAGCTGTCTGCAGGGTTCCGCCCTTCAGATCGAGCTGCTGCTCCTGCGAGTCGGAGGTCGCTTTGCCTGCGTTGGTGTGCAGCCATTGCTTTAACGTATCCAGCTTGTTCTCCAGCAGCAGCACGAAGGCCTGCTGAGCCTGGTTCGATGCCCCCTGGCGCATAATGGTACCCAACTGCTGGATGACCTCGAGCAGCTTTGCTTTTACTCCAGCAAAACCAGCTACGGCCTGCGCTCCCTCGCTTGTTTCTTCCACCCCATTGGCTTGAACAGTCGACTGCTGCATAGCTAACGTTGCCGGCTGCGCGAGCATCATGCTGAATAACAGCACCTGCAGGTCACCTAGCAGCTCCTCCAGTGGAGCCGTATCGACCGTCTGATCATCCGACTGCTCCATCTGCTCCAATTCGCTTGCAATATCCGACAGCAGCTTCAATAGCCCCGTCTGTTCCTCCCCTTTCACAGCAAGGTCGCCCTGCATCATCAACGCACTTAGCGCATTGCTGCTGGTGGACGCCTGCTGCGCACCACTTGGCGCCACGCCAACCACTTGTACAAGCATCTGCGTGAACGACTGGCTCCCGCCATCCGGTGATGCAGCTCCCTGCTGCGAGCCGATAAGGCCAGGAAGCGGTGCTGCTGAAGCGGCTACGATTGGTCCTGCGGGCATTTGCATATGATTCACCTCCCTTCTGTATAACAGAATTGTTCCTTATCATGGCAGGATGATCGACTATGTCCCAGAGCCGGTTTTCGTTGCCGCCTGCTGCTGCGTTCCCGTTTGCTGTTGTGCTCCAGAGCTTTGCCCGGTAAGCCTTTTGACCCTTGCCTGCAGCGCTGCGAGCTGCTGGTCCTTGGCCTCAACGGAATCCTTCATCATCACTGTAGCATCAGCAGCAACCTTAGGCGTCATTTTCGCCATAATTTTGGCACGATCCTCTGTCTTCATCCCATTCAGTATAAGCACCATCTCCTCCAGCTCCATATTCTCCAGAATCGGGGCGGCCTTGCTTGGCGTCATCTTCGTATACATCGTCGCAAGCTCCTTGATCTGCTGCGAATACTGCTCGTCACTTTGCTGCTGCTGCTCTGACTGCTTGCTGAGCTCCTCTACCTTCTTCTCCAGCTCGGCAATTTTCTGCTCCTGCTGCGTGCCAGCGTCTTGCGCTTGCTTCAGCTCACTCTCCTTGGCCGCCAGCTTCCCTTGCAGCTCCTTAACTTGCTTGCTAGGCTCCTCCGCCGTCTGCTGCTCCTCGCCTTGCTGAGCGGATGCGGAAGCCTTCTCGTTCGCTTCCTGCAGCTCCTTCATTTTGGCGGGACCGTTAGGCAGCATGGAGCCAACCCAAGGGATCTGGTTGCCTACATCGAGCATCTTGCCCCGTATATCCGGGCTGAATACTGCCAGCAGCGCCGCCAGCAATAACACGGTAAAGAGCAATGGCGTTAGAAAAAACAGCAGTCTCTCAAATATGCTATAGCTTTTCTCTTCTTCCATATCAGCTATGCGATCCCCCTCCGCCTCCGGTGTCTTACAGCGCTGATAGAGCTATCTGGCTGCTGCCTTGAAACGGACGGAAGCCATTTCATCCAATTCGTTCTGTTCCTTTAGCATAATCATTTGAGTGAATGCTCCAAATGCATTCTCCTTGGCCTTCAGCCACACCTTCTCATCCATCATTTTGGAGGATAGATGGCCCTTGCTACGCTCCACCTCTTGCCTTGCCTCAGCAACATCAGACCATTTCCTGTTAATCTTCTCCTCCAGATGCTCCAGGTATTGATGCACCACGCGAAGCTCAGCGAGCGCAATCAGGGAGGCGGAAGCATTAGCGAGCTTGTCCTGCCAGTGCCGCTTCTCGGCTTCCAGCTCCTTCAGCGACTGTTCCTCCTGCTGCAGCTTGCCCACCGCCACAGACAGCATCCACTCCGCCTGGGTTTTTTGGCTCGTCTTCAGATCGACGATTTTTTGATAAGGATACCGGTATTTTGCCATTGCAATACTCATCTCCTATAAAAATCAATCATGAGGCGCTGCTTCGCTTCTTCAAAGCTGACCTTTTCCTTCGTCTTCTGCTGTGTAAAGCCTCGAATCATATCGATGTATTGAATGGCACGATCAATCTCCGCATTGGAGCCGGACTGATATGCTCCGATGTTGATCAGATCCTCCGAATCACGGAAGGTAGCCAGCAGGCTCTTCAGCTCATTGGCGGCATCCTGATGCTCCTCGTCTACAATTTCCTTCATGACGCGGCTCACCGATTGCAGCACATCGATCGCCGGGAAGTGTCCCTTATGAGCCAATGCCCTGCTCAATACGATATGCCCGTCCAGTATGCCGCGCACTGCGTCAGCGATGGGCTCATTCATATCATCACCATCGACCAGCACTGTATAGAAGGCTGTAATCGAGCCCTTCGGGCCGGTGCCCGCACGCTCCAGAAGCTTGGGCAGCTCGGCGAATACCGAAGGCGTATATCCTCTCGTAGCCGGCGGCTCGCCGATCGCAAGCCCAACCTCACGCAGCGCCATCGCATAACGGGTGACCGAGTCCATCATCAGCATCACATTAAGCCCCCGGTCACGGAAATATTCCGCAATCGTCGTCGCGATGAGCGCCCCCTTCATCCGAATCAGTGCTGGCTGATCTGAGGTGGCCACAATAACAACAGAGCGAGCCAATCCCTCCGGGCCAAGGTCCTTCTCAATGAACTCCAGCACCTCGCGGCCGCGTTCCCCGATCAATGCAATGACATTGACATCAGCGGACGTATTGCGCGCAATCATCCCGAGCAGTGTGCTCTTGCCTACGCCTGAACCGGCGAAGATGCCCACACGCTGCCCGCGCCCTACCGTCAGTAATCCGTCAATTGCACGCACACCGATGCTCAGCGGCTCTACAACCCGCGGTCGCATCAGTGGATTGCTCGGCGCATTATGCGTGGAATAGTGCGGCATACGAGATGGAATATGCGAGCCATCCAGCGGTTGCCCCAATCCGTCCAGCACCTTGCCGAGCAGCTCGGAGCCGACCTGAATCGTCAGCGGCTTCCCCGTGCCGACCACATCGCAGCCCGGGCCGATCGAGTGCAGGTCACCAAGCGGCATCAGAATGACCTTATTATTGCGAAAGCCGACAACCTCCGCTTTAAGCGGCTTCGATGACTTCGCAGGGTAGATATAGCACAGATCGCCCACGCTGGCATCAGGTCCTTCTGACTCGACAGTAAGACCGATGACCTGGGTCACCTTCCCGTTGACCCGAACCGGATCAATCGATCTCAGATGATCGACGTACCGATGAACATCAAGCAAGCTCATTCTGCGCCCCCCGCTCTTCACCCTGAACTGCAAGTTGCAGCAGCTCGCGCTTGATCTCCTCCAACTGCGTATCGATGCGCGCATCGATACTGCCGTACATGGAGCGAATGACGCAGCCATGATCCTTAATGGTCGCATCCGGCAAAATTTGCAGCTCCGCCTGCGAGTCGATAACGAGCTCAAGCTCCTCACGCGCCGCCTGAATGAAGGCGAGCTGACCCGGCGCTACGCAGAGGGTGATGACGCCCTGCTCTCGCCTGCGGGAGAGTGACTTGACGACGAGCTCCAGCGCCCACTCCGGCGACTGATTCAGTTGCCGACCGATGATCTTCTCCGCGATCGCGCAGCTTAGCTCCACCAGGAAAGGCTCCGCCTCCTGAATGATCTGCTCGCGGCTGCCATATGCTTGCTCCAGCAGCAGCTTCGCTTCATTAATACGCTGCTCCCATTGCCGGAAGTTATCCTCCTCCGCATGGGCCATCCCTTCCTGATAGCCTTGCTCGTAGCCTTGCTTACGTACACTCTCGGAAAGCTGCTCGTCCTCAGCCCTCTGCTCGCCCCACCATTGCTCGATCTGGCTTCTGGCATCATCGAGCATCTGCTCTGCCTGCCGCTCCGCCTGCTGCAGACGCTCTGCGGCGAAGGCCTCGGCGTCTGCAATAATCTGATCCCGCAGCTTGCCAGCTTCGACCTCCTCCTCGCTAGGAGGAGGGGGCTCGCTTGATTCTTGTAGTGAATGCGGCGCTGACGCATAGCGTTTCTCTGTCTGGAACCGCAACAGTTCCTCTACCGCAATGACATGCGAAGATTTGATCAGATTAGACAATGATGTCGTCACCTCCACCGCGAGCAATAATAATCTCGCCGGACTCCTCCAGTCTACGAATTGTAGCGACGATACGTGTCTGTGCTTCCTCTACATCACGCAACCGAACTGGCCCCATAAATTCCATTTCTTCCTTGAACGTCTCTGCCATCCGCTTCGACATGTTGCGGAAGATCGCCTCCCGTACTTCCTCACTAGCCACTTTAAGCGCAAGCTGGAGGTCAGCATTCTCAATATCGCGAATAATGCGCTGAATGGAACGGTTGTCGATATTGACGATATCCTCGAATACGAACATCCGCTTCTTGATTTCCTCCGCAAGCTCGGGGTCCTGAATCTCCAGTGAGTCGAGAATCGTGCGCTCTGTCCCCCGGTCGACGCCGTTGAGGATCTGCACGATCGATTCGATGCCCCCAGCCGTCGTATAGTCCTGAGTAACGGTCGCGGAAAGCTTCTGCTCCAGCACTCTCTCTACCTGAGCGATGACCTCAGGCGAGGTGCTATCCATCAGCGCGATTCTGCGCGCAACATCCGCCTGCTTATCCTGCGGCAGCGATGACAGAATCGCTGAGGATTGATCCGGCTGCAGATACGACAGCACAAGCGCAATCGTCTGAGAGTTCTCATTCTGAATAAAGTTCAATATCTGTGTCGGCTCTGCCTTGCGGGCAAAATCAAACGGTCTGACTTGCAGCGTAGCGGTCAGACGATTGAGCACCTCCATCGCCTTCGCTTCCCCAAGCGCCTTCTCCAGAATCGTCTTCGCGTAGGCGATGCCGCCTTGAGAAATATACTCCTGAGCGACGCAAATCTGGTGAAATTCAGCTAAAATCGTTTCCTTCTCGGAGCTATCTACCTTGCGGACATTGGCAATCTCCAGTGTCAGTTGCTCGATCTCCTCTTCACGCAGATGCTTGAATACTTGGGCAGATACTTCAGGTCCAAGAGTAATGAGCAGAATTGCTGCCTTTTGTCTTCCTGACAAGCCTTGCATTGCTTTTGCCAATATCTCCACCTCTATTCATCAACAAGCCATGTCCGAAGCAAATTGACAAACTCCTCAGGCTTGTTCTTCACTAGCTGCTCAAGCTGCTTGCGCGCCTGACTCTCATTCGTCTCGATATCCAGATCAATCGTCGGGTATTCCATAACCGGCTGTTGTTCCAGATACTCCTCTTCCATCTGATCCCTGGCAGCTTGACGACGACGGTTAATCAGGTATACAGCACCTGCGCCCAACAGCAGCGCGCCAACTCCAATACCCGCCATCCACGGCCAGCTCAGGCCGGCTGATGCCGCTGCTTCAGCAGAACCAGCAAATGGTTGCGCAAATACTGAAACCTTTCTTGCCATCAAAGCGTCATCTTGTATGTTCTGTCCTGAATCGGACAACTGCGCTCTGACGAGCTGTGTCAGATAATTCGTAATATCCTGCCGCTGCGCATCGGTCAGCTCATTCGTCTCGATCCCTACACTTACGGACAGATCCTTGACAACGAATGGCCCGGAGACAATCTCATTGGTGACACGGCTTACGTCATAATTGGTGGTTCGAGAGTTTTCTTCACTGTTGGTCGATGTTCCGTCCGTTCCTTGATAGCCCGGAACATCAGTCTCGCCCGTACCAACAACACCGCCATTGGCATTATCCTGACCCGTAGATGAACGACTCGTCTCCGATTCACTAATGACAATGCCACGGTTATCATTATCCTCCAGCGGCTGCACGAGCATCTGCTTGGAGCTCTTCTGGTCGAAGTTAAGCGTAGTGGCTACACTGATGACGACACTGTCTGAACCGTAGAACCGACCCAGGAACTCCCGGATATTACGCCGAACCTCGTCCTTGAACTTGCGTTCGATCTGGAACCGTGCATCATAGGGCTGCGAGGAGCCGCCAGCTCCGACCAGCTTGGATGATGGGAACAGCTCGCCCTCTTGGCTGGATATTGTAATATTCTCAATATCGAGATTCGGTACTGCCGTCTTAACAAGATTATAATACCCGTCAATGGCCTCCTGAGAGGGACGATAAGCGGGCTGAAACGTTAACACGATCGAGGCCCAAGAAGGCTCCTGACCATTCGGATTAATAAACACCTGTTCCTCGGGCAAAGTAATCAGCACATTCGACTTCTGTATCCCTTGCATGCTGTTAAGCATCCGCTGAATTTCGCCGTTTAGCGCATTGCGGTACATGACATTGAACTCATTATCCGTTCGGCCAAAGGCCGAGGAGCCTTGTCCGAAAGCGTCAAAGCCGATTGAGCCGTTCTTGACCAGACCTTCCGAGCCTACGCTTATTCTGACTTTGGATGCATCTGCCGCCGGAACCGAGATCGTCGATCCGCCGCCGCCGAGCTGATACGGAATGCCGCTGCTATCCAGGCTTTTGGTGATTGCCGCAGCATCCGCTGCATCAAGGTCCTGGAAGACCAGTTCATACTCCGTGCGCGAAAAGATCAGAACCAGTAACACGATCGCTACCAGGAAAAAGCCAAGTGTTGCGCCAAATAGCATCCTCTTCGTCTTGCTTAATTGATTCCAATACAAAGAAACACGCTCTCTGTAATGAGCGACCTTTTCTTTCACAATTTCACCCCACCCAGCTGCTAGCCAATTTGAATACTCTGTCTAATTACACCTGCATCCGCATCATTTCCTGATAAGCCTCTACGACTTTATTACGGATCTGAGCGGTGAGCTGCAAGCTGAGCTGAGCTTGCTCGGAGATGATCATAACTTCCGAGACATCTGCCTGTCCGAGTATAAAACGATCAGTCACATTATGTACGGCCTTCTCTTGAGCGTTCACACTATCGATCGCCTGCTTCAGTACTTCGCCAAAGCTGGCGGTTACCTCCGATGGCGCGATCGCCGCTTTCTTTTGTACTCCAGGCTCTAGGGAGAGCGGACTTGCCATCAGGTTGATCTTGTCAATCACTTCAATCCCTCCAAATGATGACTACTAGTTATTTGCCAATCTCCAATGCTTTGGCGAACATGGATTTCGTTGCGTTCAGCGCAGTTACATTCGCTTCATAGGAACGGGTAGCCGAAATCATATCCACCATTTCCTTCAAAACATCTACATTCGGCAGCTTCACATAACCTTCCGCATCCGCATCAGGGTGGCTGGGATTATAGACCAGCTTGGGAGGTGTACGATCCTCCATGACTTGTGCCACCTTCACCCCTCCTTGAGCCGGAGTACTGCTGTTGCCGCCGTTCATCTGGCTGCGCAGCGTCTCCGCAAAGGATGGACGAATCGGTTCCATGACGGTCAGCTTACGGGTATACGGTTCAAACTGCCCATTCACTACCTTCCCCCTTGTTGTCTCGGCATTCGCAATGTTAGAAGATATCACATCCATTCGAAAGCGTTGGGCCGTTAAGGCCGAAGCACTAGCGTCAAATCCGTTCGATAATCTCATTGTCAGCCTCTCCCCTCGATTGCTGTACGCATCATTCTAATGTCGTGACTTACCTGTTGTATGAAGACGTTGTAGCGAATCTGATTTTTGGCGAGCAGTGACATCTCACGATCAATATCCACATTGTTCACATTGTTGTTCATCACTGAGACCTCATCCGTCTCTACTCCTATTCGTAGAGGCTGAATGCGTTCCCCTGTCCTGTTCAGATGCAGCGGGTTCGTCCGTTTCATTGGTAGCTTAGCCCCATCATTGCTACTCATTTCCTGCTCCAAATAATTCTCAAATACGACTTCCGACCGTTTGAAATAGGGCGTGTCCGAATTGGCAATGTTGTTGGAGATGACTTGCTGACGCAATTCTGCCGCTCGGATAGCCCCGTTCAAACGCTGAAAATTAGAACCGTTTAATACATTCACGAACAAGCCTCACTTTCTACGTAGCCTAGGTAGTGTAAAGTAATAATTCAACAGATTCTCCGACTTTCCTGCTCTCTTCGACAAATTAATATTAAAAAAATGAGAACAGAATGTCGAAATTTCACCTCACCATTTATGTTCCATAATTTTGAATTCTTTAACAATAAGCAAAAAGCCCTATCTTTATTTTGAGATAGGGCGTTCAAGGGCGCAGAGACCTGTTTTTACTTTTTTATTTTCGCCAGCTCTTGCAATAATTGACTATTTAATATTTTGATGTACGTTCCTTTCATGCCAAGCGAGCGGGTCTCGATTACACCCGCGCTCTCGAGCTTGCGCAGCGCATTGACGATGACGGATCGGGTAATGCCTGCTCGATCCGCTACTTTAGAGGCGACGAGCAGGCCTTCCTTTTCGCCAAGCTCCTCAAAAATATGCTCGACCGCCTCCAGCTCGCTGAAGGACAGCGAGTTGACCGCTACAGTCACCGCGGCGCGGCTCCGCGCTTCCACTTCAATCTCCTCGGCGCGCTCACGCAAAATTTCCATGCCGACAATCGTGGAGCCGTATTCGGCCAATATCAGATCACTATCGTCAAATATGCCCTCTCCGCGCGTCAGAATGAGCGTACCCAAGCGATCTCCCCCGCCTTGGATTGGAACCACGGTCATAATTCCCTGCCTGGCGAAATCGGGAAATACGAGCGCAATTCCGCTCTCGGGCACAACATTGGTGACCGTTTCCTGCACAGACAAGAACCGTTCGTTACTCTCCTGAGGGAATCTCAAATCGGCAACAGGGACTGACTTCATCTTCTCATGCTCCCAGACATTGACCGCTGCGCAGCCCAGTATTTTGCCTCTGCGACTGACAACGAACACATCGGCCCCAATGGTGGAACACAGTACCTCTGCCATTTCCCTAAAATTAAGCGCCTTACCGGCAGCTCGTTGGAGCAACCGATTTAACGTTCGTGTTTTTGCAAGCAAGGTCATACCAAATCCTCCTACTGCTCTTTCCAGGCACGCTTCAGCATTTTACATCACCTTATAAAATATATTGGCTCAAATCGCGGTTTTGCGCAATATCCCCAACCTTGTCCCGTACATATTCCGGTGTGATCGTCATCTGTTCCAGATTCAAATCCGGCGCCTCAAAGGAAAGGTCCTCGAGCAGCTTCTCCAAAATGGTGTGCAGTCTTCGTGCCCCGATATTTTCCGTATTCCGGTTCACATCCGCAGCGATGCCAGCGATTTCTTGAATCGACTCGGATGAAAACTCAATTGAAATGCCCTCTGTCTCGAGCAATGCTGAATATTGCTTCGTCAGCGCATTTTTGGGCTCGGTCAAGATCTTGACGAAATCTTCAAGCGACAGATCGCTCAGCTCGACACGAATCGGGAATCGCCCTTGCAGCTCCGGGATCAGATCCGCAGGCTTGGCGATATGGAAGGCGCCCGCGGCAATGAACAGGACAAAATCCGTTTTGACAGGACCGTACTTCGTCATCACTGTCGAGCCCTCCACGATCGGCAGAATGTCGCGCTGTACACCTTCGCGGGAGACATCCGGGCCTGAGCCGCGGGAAGGACTGGCAATCTTATCGATCTCGTCTATGAAGATCATACCCGACTGTTCCGCACGATGAATCGACTCCTGAATCACATCGTCCATGTCAATCAGCTTGTTCGCTTCCTCTTGTGTCAGCACCTTGCGCGCTTCCTTCACCGTCAGCTTGCGCTTCTTGTACCGCTTGGGCATGAACTGGCCGAACATCTCCTGCATGTTCATCCCCATGCCCTCGCCGCCCTGGCCAGACAGCATATCCAGCATCGTCGGCGCGGTATCCTCCACCTCTATCTCCACTTGTTCGGTCTCCAGTTGACCCGCCTCAAGCTGCCATTTCACCTGACGCCGCTTGTCGATCACGCCGCCATCCGTCTCCGGCTCCTCCGGCTCTGGCTGCTGCTGGCCGAAGATCATCTCCAGAGGGTTGCGCTGCGACTTGGCCTTGCGGGCAGAAGGAACCAGTATCGATACAAGCCGCTCATTCGCCAGCTTCTCCGCCTTATCCTTCACCGCCTCGGTCTTCTCCGCCTTCACCATCCGAATCGCTGTCTCGACGAGATCGCGCACCATGGACTCCACATCACGTCCCACATAGCCAACCTCCGTGAACTTGGTTGCCTCCACCTTCACAAACGGGGCATTCACCAGCTTGGCCAGACGCCGTGCAATCTCGGTCTTGCCGACACCCGTCGGCCCGATCATCAAGATATTTTTTGGCATAATTTCATCCCGCAGCGCCTCATCCAATCTGCTGCGGCGGTATCGGTTCCGCAGAGCGATGGCTACCGACCGTTTGGCTTGCTTCTGACCGACGATGTATTTATCCAGCTCCGCGACGATCTGGCGCGGCGTCAACGCTTCATTTCCCATCCCGTTCTCCCTCCGCAAGGCGATTTTAAGATATTTCTTCCACAATAATATGATGATTGGTGTAGACACAGATCTCAGCCGCAATCTCCAGTGACGCCTTGGCCACCTCGGATGCGCTCATATCCGCAGCGTGGCGCTTGAGCGCGCGTGCAGCCGACATGGCAAAGCTTCCGCCCGAGCCAATCGCCAGGATCCCGTCGTCAGGCTCGATAATTTCTCCATTGCCGGAAATCAGCAGCAAGCCGCTGCGATCCATAACGATCATCATCGCCTCCAGTCGCCGCAGAACACGATCTGAGCGCCAATCCTTGGCCAGCTCCACCGCGGCACGCTGCAGATTGCCATGATGCTCCTCCAGCTTGCTCTCGAACTTCTCGAACAGCGTGATCGCATCCGCCACCGATCCAGCAAAGCCGGCAATGACTTGACCTCTATACAGCCTGCGCACCTTCTTTGCAGAATGCTTCATGACCATGCTGTTGCCGAAGGTCACCTGTCCGTCTCCCGCAATGGCACCCTGCTCACCGATGCGCACGGCACAGATCGTCGTTGCATGAAACTGCATTTCCATGTGCTGCTCCTCCTTAGCCCGTTTTGCCAGCTTACTGCTGACTTGCCTCACAATCCGCTACAGCTTACATCTGCTCAGACTTGAATTGCTCCAGACGATCCAGCGCCCGCCCAGCAATCGCCTCGTACTTTTCTTTCTTGTTACGAATCCTCTCACCAAGCGGCGGGAACAGACCAAAGTTAGCATTCATCGGCTGGAAATGCTTGAAGTCCGCTGTCGTAATATATTCGGCCATACTGCCCAGCGCCGTCTCCGCAGGGAACACGAGAGGCTCCAGCCCGCGGGCCAGCCTGCCTGCATTGATACCGGCGATCAGCCCCGATGCGGCCGACTCCACATACCCCTCAACACCTGTCATCTGACCAGCAAAAAATAGCTCGCTGCGCTCCTTGAACTGGTAGGTTGGCCGCAGCAAACGGGGAGAATTAATGAAAGTATTGCGATGCATAACCCCGTAACGGACAAACTCGGCATTTTCCAGACCAGGAATGAGCGAGAGCACTCGCTTTTGTTCGCCCCATTTCAGATGGGTCTGAAAGCCTACCAGATTGTACAGTGTGCCCGCAGCATTATCCTGGCGTAGCTGCACTACGGCGTGCGGAAGCTTGCCGGTATGCGGATTGACCAGCCCAACCGGCTTCATCGGTCCAAACAACAGCGTCTGCTTGCCGCGCGTGGCAATGACCTCAATCGGCATGCAGCCCTCAAAATAAACCTCTTTCTCAAATTCTTTAAGCTCAGCCTTCTCCGCCGTAACCAGCGCGTCATAGAATGTCTCGAACTCCTCTTCCGTCATCGGGCAGTTCAAGTACGCCGCCTCGCCCTTGTCATAGCGTGAAGCAAGGTACACCTTGCTCATGTCAATCGAATCCTTCTCTACGATCGGCGCCGCCGCATCATAGAAATAGAAATATTCCTCGCCCATCAATTCCTTAATCTGCTGGGACAGCGAGGGAGAGGTTAATGGTCCCGTCGCGATGACGACGATGCTGCCCTGCGGAATCTCCTTGACCTCCTCACCCCGCACCTCAACCAGTGGATGGTTGCGAAGCGAGGAGGTGACCTCAGCGGAGAAGCCTTCACGGTCAACGGCAAGCGCTCCTCCGGCGGGAACGGCATGCTTGTCGGCACTGCCGAGGATGAGCGAGCCCACGCGGCGCATCTCTTCCTTCAATACGCCGACCGCATTGGTCAGTCCATTCGCCCGCAGACTGTTGCTGCATACCAGCTCAGCGAATTTGTCTGTATGGTGAGCCGGCGTTCTCGTCTCCGGCCTCATCTCATATAGCGTTACAGGGACGCCCTGGCTGGCAATCTGCCACGCGGCTTCACTGCCAGCCAGACCAGCTCCAATTACAATTACTCTGTTCAAATCCGTCAACGTTCCATCTCCTGCCTTTCATTGTGTTGCCCTGTTGCGATGGACGCCGCGGTCGCGGCGCGTCCTATTCAGCCTGCGCCTCGTCATCAGGAAGTTCCTCCACATGATCGCAGCCTGTGCATTGAATCTTGCCGCCGCTGCGATTGCGCTTCTCCACCATTACACTGCCGCATTTGGGGCAGGGCTGGGAGACCGGTTTGTCCCAGGAAACATAATCACAGCCTGGATACTGATCGCAGCCGTAGAAGATACGTCCTTTCTTGCTGCGCCGCTCGATAATTTTGCCCTCCTTGCATTTCGGGCAGGTAACGCCAATATCCTTAATGATCGGCTTGGTGTTGCGGCATTCAGGGAAGCCGGAGCACGCCAGAAACTTGCCGAAGCGCCCCATCTTGTACACAAGCGGCTTGCCGCATTTCTCGCACAGCTCATCGGATACCTCGTCCTGAATCTCAATCTCCTTCATCTCTTCCTCGGCGACCTCCAGCCGCTTCTCAAAGGACGTATAGAAGGAGGCCAGCACCTTCACCCAATCTTCAGTGCCTTCTTCCACATGGTCGAGATCATCCTCCATATGGGCGGTAAACTCCACGTTCAATATTTCAGGGAAAAATTCCTCCATCAATTGAATGACCAGGTCGCCGAGCTCGGTCGGCATGAACTTTTTCTCCTCGATCGCCACATAACCGCGCTTCTGTATCGTCTCCAGCGTCGGCGCATAGGTGCTCGGACGTCCTATGCCAAGCTCCTCCAGCGAGCGTACAAGACGCGCTTCGGTATAACGCGGCGGCGGCTGGGTGAAATGCTGCTTCGGCTCGATCTCCTGCCGCTGCGCCTCGTCATTCTCCGCCAGAGGCGGCAGAAACTTCTCATCGTCAGGAGCAGTGCCGTCATCATTTCCTTCAACATACACTTTCATGAAACCGGCAAATTTGAGCTTCGAGCCTGTCGCACGGAAAATGGCAGGCCCGGACGCCAGATCGACGGTCATCGTATCCAGCACAGCAGATTCCATCTGGCTCGCTATGAATCGCTCCCAGACCAGCTTGTAGAGACGCAACTGATCCCGGCTCAGATAAGGCTTCATCGTTTCCGGCTCGCGCAGCACCGATGTCGGACGAATCGCTTCGTGCGCATCCTGCGCCCCGGCGTTCTTCTTCGCATAGATACGGAACTGCTCCGGCGCATAGTCGGCGCCGTATTTGCCCACGATAAACTCCTTCGCCTCCTCCTGCGCTATAGGGGAGATGCGTGTGGAGTCTGTTCTCATATAGGTAATCAGACCTACCGTTCCCTCTTTGCCAAGCTCCACGCCCTCATACAACTGCTGGGCAACGGACATCGTCTTGGCAGCACGGAACCCCAGCTTGCGCGCAGCCTCCTGCTGCAGGGAGCTGGTAATGAAGGGCGGCGCAGGATGGCGCTGACGCTCCTTCTCCTTGACCTGCTGAACGATGAAGGGCGAATCGCCCATCGCTGCCAGCACCTCATTGACATCGCTCTGGCTCGACAGCTCGCGCTTCTCTCCATTCAGCTTGTAGAATTTGGCCTCGAACTCGCCCTTCGGATGGCGCAGTCTGGCTGTAATTGACCAATATTCCTCTGGCACAAACTCGTCGATTTCATTCTCCCGGTCAATAATCAGCTTGACGGCAACCGATTGTACGCGCCCTGCGGACAGCCCCTTCTTCACTTTCTTCCACAGCAGCGGACTGATCTTGTAGCCGACCAGCCGATCCAGTATTCGACGCGCCTGCTGGGCGTTCACCAGGTCCATATTAATTTTGCGCGGTGTTTTGAAGGCATCCTTCACTGCCTGCTTCGTAATCTCATTAAAGACGACACGGCATTCCTCTGTCTCATCCAGCTCCAGGTAGTGCGCCAGATGCCAGGCAATGGCCTCGCCTTCACGGTCGGGGTCAGCCGCGAGGTATACTTTCTTCACTTTTTTGCGGGCATCCTTCAATTCCTTCAGGACGCTGCCTTTGCCGCGAATCGTAATATATTTGGGATTAAAATCGTTCTCCACCTCAACGCCGATCTGGCTCTTGGGCAGATCCCGGATATGACCCATCGAGGCCTTGACAATATATTTGCTGCCCAAATATTTGCCGATTGTTTTGGCCTTGGCCGGTGATTCTACAATAACTAGTGAATCCGCCATCGTTGTGCGTCCTCCTCTCCTAATAGGCTTCAAGCGCTCCCTCCTGTGCTGCGCCTAAGCGCCTCAGGCCGCCCTACGCATTGAGTTGTATAGTTACAAGGCACGGTATATGGCACCTGCATGCTGTTCAATGCATTGTTTTATAGTTAAATTTATCAGAACTGCGTGCAAAAGTCCAAATGTCATACCCGAGCGTTCCAGCAGCTCATCTATTGTGCTGGATTTATCTTGTATTATGGCCAAAATTTTCTCTTCTTCAGCCGACAGATTAGGCTGCTCCTGTCCGCCTTCAGAGTAGGGAGGAGCCGCAGATTGGAGACGCATTACTATATCCTCTCTGAACCGGAACTCCTCCACGATATCTTCTGCTCCCATCACCAGCTTGGCGCCTGTCTCCTTGATCAACCGATTCGTCCCCTTGCTCCGTGGCGAATGTATCTGCCCTGGCACTGCGAACAGCTCCCGGTTCATCTCCTGCGCATACGCCGCCGTGATGAGCGAGCCGCTATGCTCCGCCGCTTCCACGACCAGTGTCCCCAGCGTCAAGCCCGCAATAATCCGGTTGCGCTGCGGGAACAGCCCAGGATGCAGCCGCGTCCCCAGTGGATACTCGCTGACGAGCAGCCCCTGCTCGGCAATCTTGCGGAATAGCTGTCGGTGCTCGGGTGGATAAATCTCATGAATCGGCGTTCCCAGCACAGCGATCGTCGATGGGCCGGACGCAGCCGCCAATGCTCCTTCATGGGCAAAGCGATCGATTCCCTTGGCCATACCGCTTACCACTGTAAACCCAACCGATGCCAATTGTCCAGACAAAGTTGCACTGACATGTCTGCCGTAGGCAGTCGGCACCCGCGCTCCGACCACTGCGATCGACGGTCGGCTCAGCAGCTCCCGCCTGCCAAGCGTGTAGAGCACCCAGGGCGCTCTTGCGGTCTGCAAAAGCAAGCTCGGGTAGTCTGGGTCTTCCCGGGTTACAATCTCTGCTCCCAACTGCTTATAGCGGCTCTCGGCAGCAAGCAGGCTGCCATCATTCAGCCCCGCCAGCAGGGCTGCCCGTTGCTTAGGGGCAAGACCTGCCTCCTGCCAATCTCTGTCGCTGAACGTGTCAGCCAGATGCAGCCGCTCCCCGACAGCACGCATCACCTTGTCGATGGTATGCCAAGCTATGCCAGCGGTCTCATGCAGCGCAATCAGCATGGCGCGTTTGTGTTGTTGTTGCTTCTTCATTAGAGCTGACCCCCATAACGGTTCGGCTCGCATTCTTTTCCTATTGTGCGTGACAAATGGCAAGATTGCAAGCGGACACCGGATATTTGTTTCACTTTTCAGAATATATCAAGCCGCCAGTCGGCCCAGTCCAACTAATTCTGATGGCATAAGACTTACATCCTATAAATATAGTCTGCAGGACTAGATGGTTTCGTCACCTATGACAGGTTAAGCTTCGTTGCAAATAAAAAAGCAGTCTTCACACTCCCAAACGGGAATGAAAAGACTGCTTGTCTTTATACGGACGGTCGTATTGCCGCCCATAACGTGCTATTCAAGCCGCATTACACCTGATGCGTAATGCATTTCTCCAGCAGGCCTTGCTCCTCCAGCACAGACACGAGCGTCGAGCCCATGTCAGATGGTGTCGGGGCAACCTTGATGCCGCATGCCTCAAGCGTTTCGATCTTCTCTGCCGCAGTACCCTTGCCGCCAGAGATAATCGCGCCAGCATGGCCCATACGCTTGCCTGGAGGCGCTGTTGCGCCGCCGATAAAGCCGACAACCGGCTTCTTCATGTTGGCCTTGATCCATTCAGCCGCTTCTTCTTCCGCCGTACCGCCGATCTCGCCAATCATAATGACAGCATACGTGTCCGGGTCTTCGTTGAACAGATGAAGGATGTCAATAAACTCAGAGCCCTTCACAGGGTCCCCGCCGATGCCGATGGCGGAGGATTGGCCAATGCCGCGCGTCGAGAGCTGGTGAACCGCTTCATAGGTAAGCGTTCCGCTGCGGGAAACAACGCCCACATGACCCTTCTTGTGAATGTAGCCCGGCATGATGCCAATTTTGCACTCGTCAGGCGTAATGACGCCTGGACAGTTCGGCCCGATCAGGCGAGTCTTCTTGCCTTCCATGTAGCGCTTCACCTTAACCATGTCCAGTACCGGGATTCCCTCGGTAATACAGATGGCCAGTTCGAACTCGGCGTCTACCGCTTCCATGATTGCATCCGCAGCGAAAGCAGGCGGAACGTAGATAACTGTTGCCGTTGCTCCCGTTGCGGCCTTAGCTTCCTCAACCGTATTAAATACGGGCAGGGAAACGACCTGTCCGTTCTCCAGTGTAATCTCAACGGTGGTGCCGCCCTTGCCCGGCGAAGTTCCGCCGACCATTTGCGTACCGTAATCCAATGCGCCCTTAGCATGGAACAAGGCGGTTTTGCCTGTAATGCCTTGCGTAATGACTTTCGTATCTTTGCTTACCAAAATGCTCATCGAAGGCTCACATCCCCTACATGATTTCTATATTGAAGTAATCTCTTATTTAACCAGGGCAACGATCTTCTGAGCGCCGTCCGCCATCGAATCTGCGGAGACGATATTCAGACCGGATTCGTTCAAGATCTTCTTGCCAATCTCGACGTTGGTACCTTCCAGACGCACAACAAGCGGACGATCGAGTCCAACCTGCTTAGCCGCTTCCACAACGCCGTTAGCAATGACATCACATCTCATAATGCCGCCGAAGATGTTGACGAAGATACCCTTCACTTTGTCGTCAGACAAAATAATCTTGAAGGCTTCCGTAACCTTCTCTGTGGTCGCACCGCCCCCTACATCAAGGAAGTTGGCCGGGTCGCCACCGTAATATTTGATAATGTCCATCGTCGCCATCGCCAGGCCAGCACCGTTAACCATACAGCCGATGTTGCCGTCAAGCGCAATGTAGCTCAGATCGAACTTCGATGCTTCGATTTCCTTCGCATCCTCTTCATCCAGGTCGCGCAGCGCCAAGATGTCCTTATGGCGATACAGCGCATTGGAGTCAAAGTTCAGCTTGGCATCCAGCGCCATCACATTGCCGTCGCCAGTAACCACGAGCGGGTTGATCTCTGCGATCGAGCAATCCTTTTCTACAAATGCTGTATAAAGAGCTGTCATGAACTGTACAGCTTTATTGACCAATTCCTTCGGAATGTTGATATTGAACGCCAGTCTGCGCGCCTGGAAGCCTTGCAGGCCAACAGCCGGATCGATCACTTCCTTGAAGATCTTCTCCGGAGAATGCGCTGCAACCTCCTCAATCTCTGTGCCGCCCTCTTCAGAGCCCATCATAACGACCGTTCCAGTCCCACGATCAACTACGACGCCAATGTAGTATTCCTTCTTGATGTCGCAGCCCTGCTCAATAAGCAAACGCTTAACTTCCTTGCCCTCTGGTCCAGTCTGATGCGTGACGAGCACCTTGCCCAGAATCTCGCTCGCATAGGTACGCACCTCGTCCAAACCTTTGGCTACTTTAACTCCGCCTGCCTTACCGCGGCCACCCGCATGAATTTGCGCTTTGACCACAACAACCGGTGTACCCAAGCTTTCAGCAGCCGCTACCGCTTCCTCGACAGTAAACGCCACTTTTCCCTCTGGAACGACGACACCGTATTGCTTCAGGACTTCTTTCCCTTGATACTCATGGATATTCATTCCCGAAATCCTCCTATCTGCAGCTAACCTCAATATGTACCCAAAACCTCCACCATTGTAACACTTTTTGAGGCCGCTTTCCTCATATTAAGCCATAATTATTATAAACTTTTTTTATATCGTTTTCATCTCGATTCGAGAACGAAGGCACAAACCTTGTCGAATCACGCTTTTCCCTTGTTTTTCACAGGTTTCTGCCACATTTTACGACACTTGAGGCAATCTGTTTTCTCTTGCCGGATACCTCTGGCACCTGCTAGCTGCACCAAGCTTCTCTACGATATTGTCAATGACAGCACCCTGCATGGGTTGCCCTCTGTAGTATCCCGTTCGCCTTAGGCGGTTTATTCATCCGAAAAGACTGCTAAGCTTGACAGCTTCTTCCTATTCGAGTACGATTAGGAGCATATTCTAAAGCGATAGCATTATGGCGCGCCACAGTTTGTTGCCTCAGCTATCCGTTCATATTATGGAAACGTAAGGAAGCACCTTCATCCAACTGTAGACGATGGAGGTGCTTTTTGTTATGTATGCGAAGCTGATCAGCGCCAGTGTGCTTGGCGTGAACGGCACTTTAATTGAAGTGGAGGTCGACATCGCTGGCGGATTGCCGCAAGTCAATGTCGTCGGCCTCCCTGATCCCGCGATCCGCGAATCGGTCGAGCGTGTTCGCGCAGCGATCAAAAATTGCGGATTCAAGTTTCCGCTTCAGCGGATCACCGTGAACCTCGCCCCGGCCGACCTGCGCAAGGAAGGCACCGCGTTCGATCTGGCTATCGCAGCGGGCGTGCTGATTGCCAGCGGCCAGGTGGCAGCAGAGCGTTGCCACGGAGCGCTCATGATCGGTGAGCTGGCCCTTAACGGCGACATCAAGGCCATCCCTGGCGTGCTGCCTATGGTCGAGCAGGCCAAGCGCTGCGGACTGAGCCGAGTGCTGCTTGCCGCAGCCAATCTGGAGGAAGCGGCCTTGATCGATGGGCTGGAGCTGTTGAGTCTGCACAGCCTCCGCGAGCTGGCGGAGCAGATTGACCCTCAAGAGCTGCACGGTCGGAGCAGTAGAACGAGGCATGGCCCTGCCCGGCTTACAGGAGCAGCAGGTGGGCAGGTGGCTGGAGGCGCTGCGGATTTCGCTGATGTGCTTGGGCAGCATCAAGCCAAGCAGGCGCTGCTGACCGCCGTTGCCGGGCGCCATAACCTGCTGCTGTGCGGCTCGCCAGGTACAGGCAAGTCGATGCTGATTCAGCGCATACCCAGCATCATGCCGCCATTGTCGGACGAGGAGGCGCTGGAGGTCACAAAAATATATAGCGTGGCCGGCAAGTTTGCTCATGGCGAGGCGCAGCTCATACGGAGCCGCCCCTTCCGCGCGCCTCACCATACGATATCTACAGGCGGCCTGATTGGCGGCGGGAGCACGCCCAGGCCAGGGGAGGTCACACTCGCCCATCATGGCGTCCTGTTTCTGGATGAGCTGCCCGAATTCTCGCGGCAGGTGCTGGAGGCGCTGCGCCAGCCGGTAGAGGAGCGCGCCGTCACGATCGCCAGAGCGAGAGCTACGCTCTGCTTCCCGGCCAGCTTCATGCTTGCCTGTGCCATGAATCCATGTCCATGCGGCTTCTACGGCGCCGATGGCGAGCGTTCATGCTCCTGCTCCATCAGCAGGATGGCCTCCTACCGCGCGCGGCTATCCGGCCCGCTGCTGGACCGAATCGATGTGCAGCTTGAAGTACCCAGACCAGCCAGCTTCCTGCAGACAGAGCGCGGGTTGGATTCCGCGCAGATGCTGGAGCGGGTCATGGCTGCACAGGAGCGGCAGCTTGCGCGTCGCAAGCGAAGCGGCGTCAGTTGGAACAGCGAGCTGACAGGAGCCGCGCTGCTAAGAGAAGCCAAGCTGCAGCCGCCCGCTGCCCGCATGCTGGAGATGGCTTATCAGGCGTTGGGGCTTAGTCTAAGGGCGCATGATCGGCTGCTGCGGCTTGGCCGCACGATCGCTGATCTGCAGGAGCAAGAGGAGATTGGGGAGGAGCATATTGCCGAAGCGATTCAGTATCGCTGCCTCGATCGCAATACACAACCGCTATAAGCCATAGAACATGAAGGTAGTACGATGCATGACACTATAGCTCGCAATAGAGCAGCCCCTGCACCTAGGGAAGCGGGTGCAGGGGCTGCTCTTCATACGGCTTGTCGAATGTTAGCTATCGCCCGCAGCGCTCCAGCGCGGGGTTTCGCTGGCATAACCGGGAGTTGCTTGACCACTATCAGCTACGCAACAAATAAAGAAGCCGCTGACTTGTCTGCTGGCAATCTGCGCCGCCGAAGCACGCTGAGGATCACTCCCAGGATGGTAAAATAGATCAGGTTCTGAGTTGTGCCGAAGCTGATCAACGGCAAGGAGAAGCCTGCGAATGGGAGCCACCCCATACACATCCCGATAGACCACAGATATTGAATGGAGAGCATCGATGCGAGCACGGACAACAGCATTTTGCCATAGGGGTCTTTCACATAACGTATCGCCCTGTAGATCCAGCCCAGGAACAAGATGGCGCAAGCAGCGACCGCCAGTCCTGCCAGCCAACCATAGCTATAGACCAGGTAGACGAACATCGACTCGCTATGTGACCATACTATGGCATGCTCCATAGACGGCGGGCCATAGCCGAACCAACCTGCGGATTGAATAGCCTCCGCTGCTCGGGCATACCACCAGCCGTGGCCTACATTGTTATATGGTGGAAAAAATGAAGCCACCCGTTCTTGCAGATAAAACAGTTTTCCTGCCATGATAATTCCAATTCCAGCGAGCACAAGCAAGCCTGCCGCACCGATAGCAAACGCGACGGTGGAACGGCGCTGCATCCAGAGCACGGCTGTCACGCCAACCAGATAGAGCGCACATGCCAGGAATGCCGGACCCGCTATGAACAGGAACACAGGAAAGACCAAGCAAGCAAAGTATAGCACCTGTCTCTTCACGCTATATCGATTACCCAGGCTACTCTTGAGCCCTGGCAATGCCAACAACAGCAGAAACACACCCACTATAGAAGTGTCGATGAGAGGCCCAAGTGACAGATAGGTTCGTTGACCGTTCACTGCGATGCCAGACCACAGTCCTGCTAGGAGTATACTGGTTCCCATCGCGTACAGCGCAAGCGACCAGCCTCTTAGCTTTCGGTAATCAAATAGCCAGAGCACCGACATTACAATTAGACCCGCAGTAACCGTTAAGACATGCCGCATGAACATATCATCTGGAATCCGTTGCCCCGTAACAAGACTTAGGCTATAGATGGCCCACAGACCGATTGCAATAATCGCTCCCAGCACAGCCAGCAGCCCCCAATCGATAAACGGGCGATAGATGCTCCCCATTCCGCGACCAATCTCCGCTGGATCACCCATACGCGCTACCGCCTGCCGAACGGCCTGCTGCTCGTCCACTCCTTGATCCTGCAATTCGTTCACCAGCTCCTCCAGATGGCACTCCAGCTCGCGCTCCACCTCCAGGGAAGTCTCTCTCGAACGAATCGGGCGTGAGGCCTCTTGAAGAAATTGTCTTACTGCATCATGCCTCTTGCTTAATCTTATGCTCATGCCCATCCCTCCCCGATCACCCGTTCTACTGCCGTTCTATAGACCTGCCATTCCTGCTTCTTATCAGTAAGCGTCCGCTTGCCTGCGCCGGTCAACCGATAATATTTGCGTTTGCGACCATCGGTCTCCTGCCAGTATGCTTCGACCCAGTCCTCCGCCTCCAGTGTATGAAGAATCGGATAGAGCGTCCCCTCCTTCAAGGCGAAGATCCCCTCCGAACGCTGCTCCAGCTCCCTTGTCAGCTCATAGCCATACATCTCCTTGCGCTCCAGCATTGATAAGATCAAGATGACCGTACTTCCCTTTAACAACTCCTTGTTCACTTTCATGTGCAGCACCTCCTCCTCGATCCATGAATTGATATACATCGTTAATCTATGTATAGTATATCTAGGTATAAGGATAAACGATTTTCTCCTTCCATGCAAGGATGTCTTTCGGGGGAGGCGCTTGTGAGCAACGAAAAACAGCACTTCATCCATTTGTACGAGAGGATGAAGTGCCGCCACTGCCACTGCCACTGCCACTGTTACAGCTATTCAGCTATATACCGATTTCCTGCATTTTCTCCGTGACCTTGCTTAGCCGCGTCGGGTCATCTACTCCACTGAACGCCGGAAGCGTCAGCTCGCCGGCTATAGCTCCATCACGCATGAACAGCACTCTCTCTGCCCGTGCAGCGACATGAGCGTCATGGGTTACGAGCATAATCGCGGTGCCACTGGCATGAATTTCGGACAGTAGATTCATCAACTCCTGCGTCGCCTTGGAATTCAGCGCACCTGTCGGCTCATCGGCAAAAATAATGCTTGGATCATTCATGAGCGCCCGGCATATTCCGGCACGCTGGAGCTGCCCGCCCGAAGCCTGCGTAATCTCCCGGCTCTCCAATTCGGCAATGCCTGTCCTGTTCATTAATGCTCTAGCCTTGCTCATAATCGCTGCTGTATTTTTGGAGTTGCCTTTCATGGAAGGAAGAATAATGTTATCCAGCACATTCAGATGCTTCAGCAGCGTCGGCTGCTGAAAGATCATCCCCATCTTCATCCTGCGCATATCTGCCAGTTCATTGTCCTGAAGGGCTGAGATGTCCTTCCCTTCAAATGTGATCTTGCCTCCGTCCACTCCGTCCATACCGCTAAGGCAAAACAGCAGGGTTGATTTGCCCGAGCCTGATGGTCCCATCACCGACACAAATTCCCCCCGGTCTATAGCTACCGATACGCCGTCCAGCACCTGCCGCCGCTCATCGCCTGCTCCATAGGATTTGACGATGTTCTCGCCAACGATTAACCTGTGCATGTGTCTACTCCTTTATATGTTCCCCGATTTTTATAGATTTCACGCTTGATGTGCCGATTAACGTCGCCACCATGACCGAGCCGAGCATCATGAGCGGACTGAGAACGTAAGCCGATAGCGGCTGTGTCTCAAAATGGAAGGCAGATGCGCCAAGCTGGGCGATAACAAGTCCAGCAAGCTTCTCGCCGAGTGTACCCGCCAGCATCGTGCCGACCAATATACCTATCAGCACCACAAATGCTGACCTGACGGCATATTGCAGCCTGATGTCCAGGTGGGTAAATCCGATCGCCTTCATTACGGCAATGGAGTAGCGATCCTTCGCGACGAGCAGGCGGATGAACAGCAGCGCGACGAGCAGAGTAATCAGCAGGGCAACAGCCAGCGCTGCATTGGCAGCCAGCCCGGCCGCGTGAATGGTAGAGCCGAAGGTTTGTACAATATAGTGCTCTACATCCGACACCTTCGCCTGCCCGAACCGACTCCCGTATTCGGCAGCTTTCGCTGCTGCCAGGGAGGGCTGTGCGAGCTTCACGTACACCACAGCCCAGACGCGTGCTGCCGCTTCATCGACAAAGGCTGCCTTGGCTGTCTTGCCCCCATTGGTTACATCAGAATATATGCCGCTAACCGTGAGCGTCCTGTCCTTCCCGGAAGCCGTCAGCACTAGCGCATCCCCGACTTGCTTGCCGAGTGCCTCCGCATTTAGCGCAGATAGTGCAATCTCTCTTTCTCCGACCGGAGCGCTACCCTTGCTGTAATGGAGCGGGAACATCGAGTGGTCGCCCAGCTCCACCAATATTCTCTCCCCGGCTCCGTCCTCCATCCGGGCAGTGAACGCCTTGGTTGTCAGCACGGCATATCGGGCGACGGACGGATCATTCTTCATCGTCTCGGCAATCTCGGCCGCCGTGCCGATCAAGTCGCTCGCCTGCTGAATGTCGATACGCAGGTCATATTCACCGACACCCAGATAGGTGCTGAAGCTTTTGGAGGAGATGGTGCTGTATACATTTTGCGGCACGATGGCGATGAAGGACGAGAGGATCAGCACTACGAGCATCGTTACATAGAGCCGCTTCCTCGCCAGCACATCCTTAATTCCCAGAAACAGATTGGCGCCCAGCTTGCCGAATCGGCTCAGGCTGAACAGTCTAGCTCCCGCGAAAGCCTGCTGGGAGTGACCAAAGCGCAGCGCCTCCGCGACGGACAATGATCTAAAGCGCCTCAGCACCCCGCCAACATACAGGACGACAGCCATGTAGACGAGCAGCACGCCCAGCACGCCGCATAGCCAGGCAAGGAACGGTTGTCCACTCTCGCCCATATACAGACGGATATTCTCAAGCAGACTGCCCTTGAAGACAAAGGAAAGCCCCCATCCAACCCCGCTGCCTACAGCAGCCATAGCTGCATATTGCACAACATAGATCCTCTTCATGTCCGACACGCGCAGCCCGATGGCCTTCATGACGCCCAGCTCGCGGTAATCTTCCTCAATCTTGGCAATGAGCGCAAAGCGGATGCACATCAAGGCGATGGCTACAACGAGCATACTTACGAGCAGCAGCACCCCGACAACCATGCCATCCGCCATCGCATTCAGCATTCGAAAGAGCGGATACGTGAGCGTCGGGCCATTCGCCTCCAAGCCGGCAGAAGCGTAGCTTGTCGCAAAGGCTCCCAGCATGGAGGTATCCTTGAGTCGGAACTCGATCAAGTATTCCATACTGCCAGCACCCGTGAGCGTGGCATAATCATTGCGGCTGATCAGAAACCGCTTGGAAGACGCCAGCAGCGAGTTCATCTGGGAATCACGCAGAAAGCCTGCCACCGTCCACGCTTGATCGTTGAACGTTACCTGATCTCCAATGTTGGCCAAGCCTTCCTTCCAATAGGTGATGGGGACATAAATTTCTCCATCCGCCACATCAATGGCCTTCCCATCAAGATCCAGCAGGTAATCAAAATGCTCATTTTGCACCGTGAAGCCATTATCCTGCACATTGCCTGCGAGCGAACGTCCGCCAATGAACAGACGTGCATTGTCCACATTCAGAAACTCTACCACTTGAAGCTGCTCAACAAGGCTATTTTCCGCTGCAAAGCTATCCAGCCTTGTCCTGTCGACGGTGCCCGAGTGCATCTGCAAAAAATGCGGCGTCTTCGCCTGTGTCATCAGCGTGTCCACCGCACCGAACAGATGGATGGCCACGACCGCAGCAAGCGAGACGAGCAGCGCTGCGGCAGCAACAAATACGGTGATGGTCAGCGTAATCAGTTTGTTTTTAGTTAACTCGTTGCGGATGATCTTGATGTACATAGGTCCACTCCCGTATTTAGCTGTTTTCCGGTACGCTCTGCTCTCCTCCGCCCAGCATCTGCATAAAGTACGCTAGCTGTTCCTCTTGCAGATTCAGCAGCCTGCCAAGGTGAAATAAAAAGGCGCGCATTCTGGCGGCCCGTTCCTCCTCTGTCAGCTCCACCAGGTCGCCGTCAAAAACCGTAGTCGCGTACACAATGACCATCTCCATACATTCATACGGATACGGCGTATTGAACAGCCCCTGCTCCACTCCCTCGCGGATGATGTCCGCCAGAATAGGGGTCAGACCGTTAATGATCATTTTTTGCGTCTTCTGGTGCATCAGCGCATTTTGCGGCTTGTGGATATGCTCCATTATTTCATTGCTGCCTGTCCCGTTTACATTCAGCCCCATAACGACGTGGACGATACGCCGATCGACGGGAACCGTCCGGTCTGACGCCAATCGCTGCGCAGCCTCCAGCAAGCGGGAGCCATATCTTTCAATCAGCGCATCCATAATATCTTCCTTGGACTTGAAATGATAATAGAGCGTCCCGCGCGCAATGCCAACGGCCGCCAAAATATCGTTCGTGCTTGTGCCGTCAAAGCCCTTCTCTCCAAACAACGCCTCAGCGGCATCCAGAATTTCATGTCGCCGTTGCTCCGCTTCCTTTACGATCCTCATCGTTAACCCCTTCCATTAGACCGACTGTCTGTCTATTAAAATCCTAGCATTTTTCATGCAGGCTGTCAATTATTGCTGCTACACCGCTTTCCTCCACGATAACATCACGCGCCCACATCCTGAACATCATACGCTCAAGCATACAATGGTTAGTTTATGCAGGCAAAGCTTCGTTTATCGCCCGTATCAAGCATCTGCTGATTACAACATACACAGCCCGTCGCCTATTGACTCCCCTGTCATAAAAAGAAGAAGCGCTGCGATATGCAGACGCTCCTTCTCTTATGGCGGCGTGAGTATAGGCCAGACCTAGAAAACTCCCTCAAGCATCCGTATCCCAACGACTCGTCCGTCGGTAGTGATCTGGACTGCCATGACATCAAACCGGATCAGCCCCTCTGCTCCACCATGACGCTGAAGGTAGAACTGAGCCACCTGCCGCAGCTTGCGTTGTTTCCGAGCATCCACAGATTCCTCTGCCGTGCCGAATCTGCTGCTGCTGCGTGCGCGTACCTCGATGAACACCAACGTATGCTGCTCCGGCTCTGGCGGATGAGCAATGAGATCTATCTCCCCTGCACGGCAGCACCAGTTCGACGCCACTACCGTCCATCCATTTCCCTCCAGATATTCTCTTGCTGCCGCCTCCCCGATCTGTCCCAGCTCCTTGCGTCCCGGTGTGCGCCCAGAGCCAGATAAGCTAGCGGTCATCTCTAAGGCCTCCTGCACGCTGATCCGAGCGGTAGATGAAGCTCAATATTTCGGCAACCAGCGCATATAGCTCCGGCGGAATCTGCTGGTTAATCTCCAGCTTGGAGAGCACCTCCACGAGAGAGGCGTCCTCCTGGATCGGAACCCCGTGCTGCTGCGCACGCTCCATAATTTCCTCCGCCAGCCGTCCGCTGCCCTTTGCCAGTACGACCGGGGCACCCGCTGTCTGCGGATCGTATTTCAGGGCGACTGCTTTTTTGATTCCTTGCTTGACTTCCTCATCCTTGTCCTTCATATCCGCATATCCATTCCCTTATATGGTCTGGACACAAATGCAGGGAACAGCTCAGGCTGCTCCTGCTTGGCGCCGTCTGCCTGCCCGGCTGTAGCGGACAGATCGGGCAATGGCTGTGTCTTCAATGCAATAAGCTTGTACCCCGATTGCTGCAGCGCCTCCGCGATCTCCGCCCTGGATTCCTCCATTAGCGGGGCCGTCACGGGATGGTCGTTCCACACCTGCAGGCTGACCATGCGATCCACGACCGATACGTCAATCAGCGTATCTCCGAGTTGCTTCATTTGCAGGTCAAAGAGCAGGCGACAGTTCTGCGCATCCAGTTCCCCCTTCTGTCCTCTTCTCGTCTGAATATGGATGGCCGCCGTCTGGCCCCCTTGTTCATTATAAAAGGGAATGACCATCGCCACATGGGAAAATGGCGAATGGCCCCGCTCTGGAGCGAGCAGCAACTGTTGTCCTGTAATATGCGACACCAGTTGCTGCGCCGTCTCGCGCAAGGCTGGCGGCGCGTCATCGGCGGCTGCCAGCAGGAGCAGCGCGCTCTTGAGCGTCTCGGCTCCGGCGGCTCCGGGTCGCGGCGCCTCGCCGAGCGGCTGCGCCGCGCTCTGCAGCAGCGGCTGAGCAGCCGCGGGGCGCTCGGCGCCGCCCTGCGCCCCGCGCGCTGCGCCATGCTGCGCAGCCTGCGGCTCCGCGCCGCCAGCGGCGGGACGCGCGGCTACCTGCGCGTCCTCCGCGCGCCCGCTCTGCGAAGCCGCGGCGCCCTGCGCGGCAGCCTGCGCTGCCGGCGGCGCTGCCTGGCCCGGCGCTGGCGCCCCTGCGGCTGCGCTGCGAGCGGCAGCCGCTTCCGCCGGCTGCCCTGCAGCAGGCGCTGCTGTGCCCTGCGAAGCTGCGCGCGCGCCCGCCGCGGCTTCGCCTGCTGGCGGCTCCGAAGCCGCGCTCTGCGGGGCTGCCAGCGTCCGCGCGAGCTGTCGCTCATGGCTGACGCCGAGCCATCTGAACAGGTCGCCGAGCCAGCCGCCCGCAGGCTGGGCGGCTGGCTGTCCAGCGCCTGGCTGGCTCGCTGGCTGACCGCCGCTCGGCGCAGCGCCCGGCGCGCTGCCCGCTCCCCAAGCAGGGGCGCCGCTCACCTGCTGCCCTGCAGCGGCTCCGGCAGCGCCGCCTGCGCCGCCAGCGGGTGCGCCCAGCGCCGCCTGCGCGCCAGGCTGTCCAGCCGCAGCGCTGCTCGCGGCTGCGGCCGAGCCTTGCGGCGACAACGCCGCGCTGGCTGTGCCCGCGGCCGCATTAGCAGCAGCCGGGCCGCTCTGCGTCGGCTGCATCCCGCCCCGCTGCGCATCTGCCCCGCCTGCGCCAGACGCCGTGCTCGCTGCGCCGGCTTGCGGCGGCTGTGCTCCTGCGCGCTGTGCCTCCGCTCCCGCTCCGCGCAGCAGCGCATCGCCTTCGCCGAGCAGCGCCAGCACACGCGCAGCGAGCGCATCCTTGGCTCCGCCCTGCTGAGGCTGCGCGCCGCCGCCGGGCTGGGCAGCCGACTCCTGCCATGCCTTGAGCTGCGATTGCAGTTGATCCAGCAGCTCATGAACCGGCGTGCCATTCATCACCTGATGCAGACCGGACAGCACTGCCGGCGTAATCGGCAAGCCGCGCTGAAAGGCTGTTGCTGCGGCTTGAAGCCATTTGCCCTCGCTTACCCCCTGTGGCATCGAAGCATATGCCTTCGAGAGCGCTTCGCCAAGCTCACGCGTAAGCGGAACTCCATCCTTTTGCAGTTGCTTGACCACATCCAGCGCCCACTGCTTGTCCGCTGGCAAGCCGAGCGATTTCACGATATCCTTCAGCGTCCCTGGAGCGAGCGAGCCTGACATACTATCCGCCGGCTTCAACACCGGAAGACCATCCACCTGCTCAGGCTGCACAACAAGCAAGGTTCGCTGGCCAGGCTGAAGCGGCACCTCCAGCTTTGCCCGCACCTGCGCGCCATTAATCTGAATGAGCGCTTCATTATCTGCCGACTCCAACACCAAGCCACTAACCACTTGCCCGGATCGGAGCTCCAGCTCCTTCACATCCCCAACTCGCGGCTCGCTTCCGACCAGCCCTCTAATAAAAGCCCCGATATGCACCAACAAGCCTCCTTTCGCCCCATGCGCTACCGCTAGGGAGACACCATTTGCATTGATCATTCATTTATTATATTTATCGGCTTGCCCGGCCAGATTGTTAATCCTGCCGCGTAGCCGCTTCATCTCGCTACTTCATCTCCCTGCTTCACCTGCGCGACAACACGGCCTATGCTGCCCCTATTGTGGGACAATCTCATCTAGGTCTTATTTCCTGAGCAATAATACTCACCCTCTGCCTCTTAAGCACGTACCAACGTAGGAAGTCCACCCGTTAATTAGAGCAAGCACCCTGGACTGCTCCGCCATCAGACGTAACGAGCCGCTGCTTCCCAGCCTCTACGCAGCTAGCCCCCTGTCATCCGTCCGAGCAGGACTTTGAACTATATAAATCACACCGTTCAGCCGCCCCATAATAGCAAAAGAGACGGCTGGAAGCAATTCCGTGCCATCTCTTTTGAGCTAGGTATTAGGTTAACCAATCTCACTTTAGAACAATACCTGCTGCTCAGCCAGCAGCTTGGTCAGGAACGAGCGTCGATGCATCGGGCTGGGGCCGAACTCCAGAATTCGCTCGCGATGGAGCTTGGTCGCATACCCCTTATGTATAGCAATTCCGTATTCCGGGTACAGGCGATCCCATTCGCCCGCACATAGCCGATCTCGCGTCACCTTCGCCACTATGGAAGCGGCCGCAATCGACTGGCTGGAGGCATCGCCATGAATAATTGCCAACTGCGGCAGCTCCGATTGCACCTTTTCCGCATCAATGAGCAGGTAATCCGGGGGGACAGCGAGCTGATCAATCGCTTCTCGCATCGCCAGCCTGGCGGCTTGCTTAATATTGATCTCATCGATCTTCGATGCGTTGACAGCCGCCACCGACCAGGCCACTGCCTCCGCCGTGATGCGCTCATATAGCTGCTCCCGCTTCTTGGCTGTGAGCTTTTTTGAGTCATCGACGCCCTCCAGCTCCAGACCCTGCGGCAGGATGACAGCCGCTGCGACTACATCGCCGAACAGACAGCCACGCCCCACCTCATCCACTCCGGCAATCTGGCTATAGCCCTGCTGCCAGAGCTCGCGTTCGTAATTCAGCATTCTGCTTCCCCCATCCTGCTCCTGTTAACTCCCTGCCCGATGCTGCACGGACACTGCCATCAGGCTTCCCGCTGTGCCTACCTAACATTCCTTGCGTAAGCGCTAGAGTAGGCTAGAGGACGCTATCGTTTCGCACCCCGCGCAGCTTCCAGCGCGCGGTTCATCGCTGCATGACGGCGGTCGGTCGAACCATGCACCACACATCGCCTGCAACAAGCTGTTCCTTCATTATAGCAGCGGTTCCTCCAGCGTGATTCGCCCCATCTTGCCTGCGCGCAGCTCCCGGAGGATAATGCCCGACACCTTCTCCAGATCAACCCGCCCGCCGCTCAGCAGACAGCCGCGCTTTCGTCCTATATCCTCCATCAGCTTGACGATCTGCTCTGAATCCTCAGTATCCTGCGGAACTTCTGTGAGCTCGAAACGCTCCGCCAACGCTTCCCAATACTGGGAGGCCAGAATCCGCACCGCAAAAAAAGCAATGTCCTCAATATTCAAGATTTGCTCGCGGATCGCTCCCGTCATCGCCAGCTTGTAGCCGACAAGCTCATCTTCAAACTTCGGCCACAAAATACCCGGCGTATCCAGCAGCTCCAGCTCACTGCCAACCTTGATCCATTGCTGCCCCTTTGTAACGCCTGGACGGTCGCCAGTAGCCGCAATGTTTCGCCCAGCCAATCGGTTGGTCAGCGTCGACTTGCCGACATTCGGAATACCGACGATCAGCGCCCGCATGGCGCGGGGGTTCATCCCCTTCTCCTTCATACGCGCAATCTTGTCATGCAGCAGCTCCTTGACCCGCTGCGGAATATCCGCTACCCTGGTGCCTGTCGATGAATCCACTGCAATCGCTGCATGTCCCTTGGCCGAAAAAAAAGAAATCCACCGGTCGGTTGCCCGTGGATCGGCCAAATCAGCCTTATTGAGTATGATCAGCCGCGGCTTGCCGCGCAAAATTTCATCGATCATCGGGTTGCGGCTTGACATCGGGACACGCGCGTCCAGCAGCTCAATGACGATGTCGAGCAGCTTCAGCTTCTCCTCGATCTGTCGTCTGGCCCTGGTCATATGTCCCGGAAACCATTGTATGGTCAACTGTCTCACCTCATCCGTGTTTTACAAATTTCAGCTCATTCAACGGCCAGAATATGATGTCCGCCCGACCAACCAGCTCGTCCATCGAGACATAACCGATCATCCGGCTGTCCTTGCTGTTGCTGCGGTTGTCGCCAAAGGCGAGAATCATATGGTCAGGCACAATATCGGATTGAACATATGCGTTCGGAAAATTTTCTGCGGTGTTATAATTACTGTTATTCGCTCTGGCCTGCTCAATGGCTTCCTTCAGGTAAGGCTCCTCCACCAGCTCGCCATTAATGTACAGGCGATCGCCCTCCAGCTTGACCTTATCGCCAGGTACGCCAATTACGCGCTTAATGAAATCCCGGTTCTCCTGCGGCACATGGAAGACAACAACCTCACCACGCTTCGGCTCACGAATATCATAGAGAATCTTGTTGACAATAACACGCTCGCCGGATTGGAAGTTAGGCTTCATGGACGGGCCGTCCACAATAAAGGGGGAGAACAGGAAGGTGCGAATAACGAGTACGAGCAGGGCTGCAATGGCGAGTGCCTTGATCCACTCCATCGCTTCCCTCTTGGTCTGGCTAGACCGGGCAGGAGGGCCCTCAGGCTGGAGAATGCCCTCTCCAGTATCCGATGGCTGCAACTGCTCCTGTGTTGCCACCGACTGCTGATCCACTTGTTCGATTTGCTTATCTGGCTTCTGTTCCATTTAGTATACGCCCTCTTTCACTGACATGATGAAACATAAGGGTATCCTATCGCCTCAGGACAAGCCAGGAGCGCCCTGGTTCTCTTACGGCACCGCCCGTGTATACAGCCTGAGTGTCTCTACAAAAAAACGAAAAGGGACTTGTGTATGCAAGCCCCCATGTCGTTCATTAACGAATCTCTTTAATTCTCGCTGCTTTACCGCGCAGGTTGCGCAGGTAGTAAAGCTTCGCACGACGTACTTTACCGCGGCGAGCTACTTCGATCTTGTCAATCTTCGGCGAGTTAATCGGGAATGTTCTCTCTACGCCTACGCCGTAAGAAATTTTACGAACCGTAAATGTCTCGCTAATTCCGCCGCCGCGACGTTTGATAACAACGCCTTCGAACAACTGAATACGCTCGCGGGAACCCTCGATTACCTTCACATACACTTTCAGCGTGTCTCCCGGACGAAAGCTTGGGATGTCCTTGCGGAGCTGCTCTTGTGTGATCGCTTGTACGATATTCATGTGTATTGCCTCCTTCCACCTCAGACGTTCATATAAGCTCATATGCCTCTGTTTCAGCATAGGTCTTAGCCGATAGCGGACCGCCCGGTTATTACAAACAACATTTAAAATTCTACCATATTCCAGCCTATAATACAACCCTCTTATTCCTAAGCCCTACGATTCGCCGGAAGGCCGCTCATAGCCGTGCTCCTCCTTGAGCCAGCTTCGCTCCTTGGCTGTCAGCTCCACCTGCTCCAGCAGCTCGGGACGCCGTCTCAAGGTTCGCAGCAAGGACTGCTGACGCCGCCACAGCTCGATGTGTCCATGATGCCCGGAGATCAGCACAGGCGGCACCTCCCAGCCGCGGAATGAAGCCGGGCGTGTGTACTGCGGGTATTCCAGCAGACCTGTGCTGAACGAATCCGTCACCGCCGACGTTTCATTGCCCAGCACACCAGGCAGCAGCCGAGTCACGCTATCAATAATAACCATGGCCGGCAGCTCGCCGCCCGTCAGCACATAGTCCCCTATGGACAACTCATCCGTCACCAGATGCTCGCGTATTCGCTCATCATAGCCTTCATAGTGGCCGCAGATGAAGATCAGATGCTGCTCGCCTGCCAGCTCCTCAGCCTTGCTCTGCGTAAATGGCTCTCCCTGCGGACACATCAGAATAATACGTGGCTTCGCGTTCAGCCCTTCCGTCAAGCTCTCGACGGCGCCGAAGATCGGCTCCGCCTTCAGCACCATTCCGCCTCCGCCTCCGTAAGGGTAATCATCGACTGTACTGTGCTTGTTACTGGAGTAATCACGGAAATTCAGCGTATTCAGCGAGACGAGACCTTTCTCCTGCGCCTTGCCCAGGATGCTCGAATGAAACACGCCCTCAAACATCTCGGGAAACAGTGTTAACACATCTACACGCATCCGCTAAATCAACCCTTCCATGAGATGCACGGTAACCTTCTTTTGCTGTGGGTCAACATGCAGTACGACCTGGTCAATGACGGGCAGCAATAACGGCTTGCCCACACTGCGCTCCACGACCCATACATCATTCGCGCCGGGACGCAAAATCTCCGAGATCATGCCAAGCGACTCCCCATCCTCTGTCACTACAGTCGCACCGATGATCTGGTGATAGTAATATTCACCCTCCTCCAGCTCGACCTGCTGTTCATCCGATACCTTGACATCCCAGCCTTTATATTTTTCGACTTCATTAATATCGTTGAACTGCTTCCACTTCACATAGAACATGCCCTTGTGCTCGCGGCAGCTACCAACCTGCACCGGCACGATCTGACCGCCATCCGGGGAGATCAGCACCAGCTTGCTGCCTGGTGCAAAACGAACATCCGGAAAATCCGTCTGCGACAAAATCTTCACCTCACCGCGTAGCCCGTGCGTATTTACCAATTTGCCGACATTGAGCCATTGCATACCTATTCCCTTCTTTCTATAAAAATCATCAACTGCCATCTCTATCCTCGCCCTGACGCGCCTCGCGCCCGCTACTCTCTAAAGATAGCTCCAGCATCAAATATAGTTGAGCGATAAGCTAGACCCGCCAGCGGCTATCCATCTCGTTCCGCTTTCCGGCCCTAGCTTATCGTTCAAAGCAAGACCGCTTCCTCTGCGGCGTAACCAAGTTCATCCGAACCGCGCCGCCTTTAGCGTACATCTGCTGTCTCCACCTGCTTCTGCTAGACATCTGGCCTTCAGATCGTGGGGTCATCTCGCCTATAGAGGCGAGGGGCGCCCTGCTCTGTTCAAACAAAAGGCCAGGAACACTTCTCCCGGCCTTGTTGTCGTGCGCTTATTTGGAACTGCATGATTACGAGATAATGTCAACTGTAACGCGCTTAGAGGAACGGACAGCCGCCGAAGCGACGACCGTTCTCAGCGCCTTAGCGATCCGGCCCTGCTTGCCTATAACTTTCCCCACATCCTCAGGATGGACAGAAAGGGCGTACACGATGCCGCGATCATCTTCCTTGACCTCGACGCGCACTTCTTCCGGATAATCCACTAAAGCCCGAGCAATGACAAGAATCAAATCTTCCATTTCAAGGCCCTCCGCAGCTTATCGCAACTATTTCTGTTGCTTCAGCTCATGGAATTTAGTAAGTACGCCGGCTTTGCTCAGCAGGTTGCGAACGGTGTCGGACGCTTGCGCGCCAGTTTGCAGCCATTTCAGAGCCTTTTCTTCATCGATGTTCACCTGTGCAGGTTGAGCAACCGGATTGTACGTGCCAATCTCTTCAATAAAACGACCGTCGCGAGGCGAACGGGAATCGGAAACCACAACACGATAGAAAGGCGCTTTATGCGCACCAATACGTTTCAGACGAATACGAACTGCCATAATTCATTCACCTCCTTCAAAAAATTAGGATCATGCCTTAACCAAACGGGAATTTCTTGGCCTTGCCAAGCAGTCCCTTCGGCCCCTTCTTCTTCACGCCGCCCATCATCGACGAGAATTGCTTCATCATTCTCCGCATGTCGTCAAACTGCTTGATGAGCCGGTTCACATCGGCAATCGAGTTGCCGCTGCCTATGGCAATCCGCTTGCGGCGGCTATGATTAAGCAGATCCGGGTTCTGCTTCTCTTCCTTGGTCATCGAGCGAACGATCGCCTCGACACGGGCAATCTGACGCTCGTCCACCTTGAGATCCTTGAGACCCTTGAGCTTGTTCATGCCAGGCATCATATCCAGCAGTTGATCCAGCGGGCCCATCTTGCGAACCTGAGCCATCTGCTCCAGGAAATCCTCGAACGTGAACTCTGCATTACGCATCTTGCGCTCCAGATCAGCAGCCTTCTCGGCATCGATCGTCGTCTGCGCCTTCTCAATGAGCGACAGCATATCGCCCATACCCAGAATACGGGATGCCATCCGATTCGGATGGAACGGCTCTAGCGAATCGATCTTCTCGCCCATTGCCGCGAACTTGATCGGGCAGCCTGTTACCGCCTTAACCGAGATCGCCGCTCCGCCGCGCGTATCGCCATCAAGCTTCGTCAGTACGACACCGGTCAGCTCCAGTTGCTTATGGAAGCTCTCCGCGACATTGACCGCATCCTGTCCCGTCATCGCATCGACGACCAGCAGCACTTCATCCGGATTAACCAGCGCATGAATCTGCTTCAGCTCCTCCATCAACGCTTCGTCAATATGGAGTCGTCCCGCAGTATCGATAATAACATAATCGTTATGCTGTTCCTTCGCATGCTGGATCGCCTGACGAGCAATCTCCACAGGGCTGACGGCATCGCCAAGGGCGAATACCGGTACCCCGATCTGTTCACCCAGCACCTGAAGCTGCTTGATCGCAGCCGGACGGTAGATGTCGCATGCCACAAGCAATGGCTTGTTGTGGCTCTTCTGCAACAGCTTCGCCAGCTTGCCGGAGGTCGTCGTCTTGCCCGCCCCCTGCAAACCTGCCATCATAATGACCGTCGGTGGCTTATTTGCCTTCGCGAGCTTGCTCTGGGTGCCACCCATCAGCTCGGTCAGCTCTTTGTTCACAATATCGATAATGACCATGCCCGGAGTGAAGCTCTTCATGACCTCCTGGCCAATCGCCTTCTCCTTCACCTTAGCGATGAACTCCTTGACGACCTTGAAGTTCACATCCGCTTCCAGCAGCGCCAGCCGCACCTCGCGCATCGCTTCAGCTACATCATCCTCGCTGACCTTGCCTTTGCCTCTAAGCTTGCTGAATACTCCCTGCAGCCTGTTGGCCAATCCCTCAAACGCCATCTCACGTCACCTCCTGAACTCCCTCAGACTTGCGAATATCCGCAATCACCTGCTGCATCTGCTGCTTGGTCGCACCGTGCTCTGGCAGCTCGGCGAGCGACAGCTCCAGCCGTTCCAGTTGCACCTGCAGAGATTCGTGCTTGCGCAACAGGCCAAGCTTCTGCTCATAGCTCTCCAGCGCCTGCTCGGCTCGCTTCACATGCTCGTAGACCGCCTGTCGGCTGATCTCGAACTCTGCGGCGATTTCACCAAGAGAGTAATCATCGTGAAAATAATATTTTAGAAACGTCCGCTGCTTCTCTGTCAGCAGCATCTCGTAAAAATCAAACAGCATATTGATTCGGGTCGTCTTCCCGAGAGCGTCCGGCTCGCTTGCTTGCACCTTGCATCCGCCTCCTCCCGTTGCCAACGTTCCTTATCTTACCTTAAAGCCGATCACCTGTCAAGTATTTCACCTTGTCACCTAATCTGCAAGCCTCGATAACGAGCAGGAGGATGAAGGACATGCGCTCCGCCTATCCTATCCCATGTTCAAAACAGGGGGCGAGCATCCTTCATCCTTATCGATTAATCTCTATCGAGCTGCTCCTTCAGCAGCTTCAGGCGCTGCTCCGGCAGTCCGGTGACTTTGGCCACAAAAGGAATGTCCAGCCCCTCCCTGAACATATTCACAGCGGCCTGCTCCATCGCTTCTGTCCGTCCCTGCACCAGACCCTTCTCGAGGCCTTTCTCAAGACCTTTCTCAAGACCTTTCCCCACTGCCTGCTCCTGCAGCCACTCCAGATTGCGTTCAAAATTGGAGATCACGTCATTCATTCCTTTCCTTTGGATTTGAGCCACCATATCCCTGATGAGCTGCTCCTGCTCCTGCGCCTTGCCGAACCGCAGCATAATCTGCTCCAGCCATAATGCGAACTGCTCGCGCTGCTCCTGCGGCGTGCGGTCGATGACCGGCGCCAGCCGCCTGAATAAGCCAATCAAGTCCTCTGCCGGCAAATGAGACTGCTGCTCGATCAGAAACACCGACCCGATCATATTCGACAGCTTCTCCAGATCCTCTGGCTTGTATCGCTTAATGTCCAATAGAAAATACGTGAAATTCAGCAAGGGCTCATCTGCGAACAGCTCCTCCTCTGCCAGCAGCTCGCGAAAGCTGAGCGGGGCCGTCCAAGCGGCGGAGCCATTATACAGCACAATCGGCACAATAACCGGCAGCCTGAAATCCGCACGCTTCCGTTCCTGCCTGCTCGCATCCTTCAGCTCCTGCCGCCACAGCTCCACCTGATACTGCAGCAGCCTCCATGGCATGAGCACATCGACTGTAGATTGCAGCTCGATCAGAATATAGAAGATAACATCTCTGCCCTTCATCTTGACCCGATAGACGAGGTCGGATTCCTTGCCGCTGAAATCGGGCAGCACAAAGGATTTGTCTACTCTTATCATACCAGCTTCATCGATATGTTCAACCCATCCCCGCCGAATAAAAGAACGCACCAACTGCATAAATAACGACTGACTTGACAACAAATGCTTATAGCCGCGGTCATGCGCATGCCGCACCCGCTTTTTCTGTTCGCTGCTCATCGCCATCTCCTCGCCCTCAAACATGCTCCATCTTCCAAAGGATAGCATACTTTCACTTGAATGGGAATGTATGTTCTCTTATTGATTGAAATATCATCCCCTGGATGCTATGAAGGCAGCGCCACGCTCTCGGTCCGAGAATAAAAAAACATGGTTCATCTGAACCATGCACAATGATCATCTACTCGCTATCAACCTATCAACGTCAAGAGCGGTTTCAATCCTCACCCACCCGGCATTCGTTACCCATGTGCCTGCGTTTTTTTGCCCCACAGCTTAGACCCTACGCAGCGTAGGGCAAAGCAGGGCAATCGTGCAAAATGCAGCGGCGAAGCAGAACTTAATTGCCCTGCTTCGCGCACCGTCATGGCTCCTGCTTGCCTTGCCAGCCGCACAGGTACCATGCTCGTGCCTGCCTACTGCTGCGCCTCGGCCTCCTGCTGCTCCTCCTTGACGATCAGCCCAGCGAACAAGGCATGAACGAACTGGTCGGCGTCAAATTCCTGCAGATCGGTCATCTTCTCCCCAAGACCGACGAACTTCACCGGAAGATTCAGCTCATTGCGGATCGCGATCACGATGCCTCCCTTGGCTGTCCCGTCCAGCTTCGTCAGCACAAGACCCGTCACGCCGCTCTTTTCGCCGAACAGCCTAGCCTGCGAGAGTGCATTTTGCCCGGTCGTTGCATCCAGCACCATCAGCACCTCATGCGGCGCCGTTGGCACCTCACGCTGAATGACGCGGAAAATTTTATTCAATTCCTCCATCAGATTCGTCTTGTTCTGCAGACGACCCGCAGTATCGCATAGCAGCACATCTACACCGCGTTGCTTCGCCGCTTGTACAGCATCATACATGACCGCCGCCGGGTCAGAGCCGGCCTGCTGCTTGATGACGTCGACGCCAACACGCTGCCCCCATACCTCCAACTGCTCGATCGCACCCGCGCGGAACGTATCGCCCGCTGCCAGCAGCACCTTCTTGCCCTCGCTCTTGAAGCGATGCGCCAGCTTGCCGATGGTCGTCGTCTTGCCGACGCCGTTGACGCCGACGAACAGAATGACGGTCATGCCGCTCTCCGCCATAATCAGCCCTGGATTCTCGTCGCCTCTAAGCAGCTCCACCAGCTTCTCGGACAGCACCGGCTGCAGCTCGGTCGCATCCTCGATCTTGCGCTTCTTCACCTCGGCGCGCAGGTCGTCGATCAGCTTCATCACCGTCGTTACGCCAACATCAGCGCCGATCAGAATTTCCTCCAGCTCCTCGTAGAATTCCTCGTCAATCTTGCGGCGGCGAAGGATCAGCTCCTCTACCTTCTCGACAAGCGCAGTGCGGGTCTTCTCCAGCCCCTCCTTGAATACATTCGTGACCGCCTCCGCCTTGGCGGCGATACTTTCCTTTAATCGCTTAAAAAAACTCATCCTCTTGCCTACCTTTCTATACGTCAAGCCGAGTTGCCCGCACGCCGCTGCCGCCAGGCCAGCTATCCAACTCCGGCTCGCAGCCTGCTGTCTCCTCTGCGCGTTGTATTCTGTTTACCTGTAGAACATCCCCTATATATCCGGCTTCAATCCTGCTGGGGCAGTAGCTTCAAGTGCTGATTGCAGCGGCTGACCACTGCGTCCAGCACCTGCAAGCCGCAAGCTGCCCCATGGTCTTGTAACGCGCGGGTTACCGCCTACCAAGCGGTCGCTGTATGGCGAACTGGTGGCTAATGCTTGTCGCTCGTTGCATGTTGTTGCCAGCGGCGTCGCCAGACGCTGCCTCTGGTTATGCCGACACCGCTTCCTCATCCTCCAGCCGAACCGAGACGAGCTTCGATACGCCGCCCTCCTCCATCGTCACGCCGTAGAGCACGTCAGCCTCCTCCATCGTCCCTTTGCGATGGGAGACAACGATGAACTGCGTCAGCTCCGAGAATTCGCGCAAATATTGCGCAAACCGCGACACATTCGCCTCGTCCAGCGCCGCCTCCACCTCGTCGAGCACACAGAACGGGACGGGCTTCACCTGCAGGATGGCGAACAGCAGCGCAATTGCTGTCAACGCCCGCTCGCCTCCCGAGAGCAACTGCAGATTTTGCAGCTTCTTGCCCGGCGGCTGGGCGACAATATCGATGCCTGTCTCCAGCACCCGCTCCGGATCGACCATAACCAGATCCGCGCGCCCGCCCCCGAACAGCTTGGAGAAGACGACGCTGAAGTGACCGCGAATCGCCTCAAATGTCTGCTTGAAGCGCTTGCCCATCTCCTCATCCATCTCGCGGATGACCTGATAGAGCGCCGTCTTCGCCTCAACGAGATCATTCTTCTGCTCATCCAGAAACTCATAGCGCTCCCGCACGCGCTCATACTCCTCGATCGCGCCCAGATTCACCTCGCCGAGCAGCGTAATGCGCCGCTTCAGCTCGCGCACCTCATTCTGAGCCGCGGGGACATCCTCCGGTACCGGATAGCGCTCCTTGGCCAGCTCGTAGCTCAGCTCATACTCCTCGCTCAGCTTGCGCAACAGGTTGTCCAGCTCGACATCGAGCCGATTGACCGCAATCTCTGTCTGACGGATGCGCTCCTCTACCTGTCGCAGCGCCACGCGCTGCTCCTTCGTCTCGCTCTCGCCCTGCTCTAGCTGAAGCAGCAGTTGCGAGCGCTCGGCGCGCTTGAAGTCCGTCTGCTCGCCGCATTGCTGCTTCTTCAGCCGGTAGTGGTTCAGATCCTCCAACTGCCGAACGGTCTGTCGACCATGCTCCTCCTGCTCCAGCTCCTGTTGCTCCAGTTGGCTGCGCAGAGCGGACAGCTCCTGCTTCGAGCGATTCAGCTCGGCGCGCACACGCCCGGCTTGATCCTCGAACGACAGCTTCTCCTGCTCTGTCTTGGCCACTTGAATCTTCAGATCGGTAAGCTGCCCCTGCAGCTCCTCCTTCGCTGATTCATTCTCCTTGCGGCGCTGCTCCGCCGCCTGAATATCCCGCTGCAGCTTCGTCTCGCGCGCTGTCAGCTCGGTCAACCGCTGCTCCGCGTCAGCCGCTGCCGCTGTCAGTCCGGTCTGCTCCGCCGCATGTCCGGTGCGATTCTCGTCGAACAGTTGACGCTGCTCATCCAGATGGCGGCCTTCCTGCGCCAGCTTGCCCAGCTCGCCCTGCAACTGCTGCTCCTGCAGCCTCAGCCCCTCGCCGCGCTCGCGCAGCTCCTCGCGGTTCTGATTGCGGATCGACAGCTCCTTGCGAATATCCTGCAGACGGTCGCGAAGCTGATGGAGCTGCTGCTCCGTATCCTTGATCTCCTGATCCAACTGCTCAATCTGGCGCGTCCGCGACAGCAGATTCGCTCCCTTCTTCTGAAGGCTGCCGCCCGTCATCGAGCCGCCCGCATTGACAACATCGCCCTCCAGCGTGACGACGCGGTAGCGATACTGGCAGCGCGAAGCGATGCGGTTAGCCTGCTCCAGATTATCCGCGATCAGTACGCTGCCGAGCAGATTGCGGATAATCGACACATACGTCTCCTCGCATTCCACCAGCTCGCTGGCCACTCCGACGAAGCCTTCCATGGACTCGACCTGACGCTTGTCCTGTTCCGGCACGTAGCGCGGCTTGATTACATCAAGCGGCAGGAAGGTCGCGCGGCCCAACTGGCGCTGCTTCAGGAAAGCAATCGCCTGGCGCGCCGAGCGCTCATCGCTCATGACGACATGCTGCAACGCACCGCCCAGCGCCGTCTCCACGGCAATCTCCAACTGCTGCGGCACACGCATCAGCTCGGCGACTGCGCCATGCACGCCAGCCAGCGCGCCTCCTCCTTGGCGGCGCGACGCCTTGAGCACCTCGCGCACCCCATGCATGAAGCCGTCGAGATCCTCCTGCATCTCCTTCATCGTATCGCGACGCGACGTAATCGCATCGTAGCGCTGCTCCCATTTGCGGAGCGCAGCCTGCGCTTCCTCCTGCAGTCCTTGCAGCGACTTTTGCCGTTCCGCCTCCTCCAGGTAGCGAGCCTGCACGCGCTCCAGCTCGGCGCGGCGCTCCTTCAACTGCCCCTCCAGCTCCGCCTGACGCTCCTTCAACTGCTCTGACTGCGACTGCCAGCGCGCTTCATCATCGCCCAGCCGCTCCAAGCGCCGCTGCACGGCCTCCTGCTGCTGCTGCGCATAGCGAATCTCGTTGCGCGCCTGCGCCATCGCACTCAGCACCTCCAGCAGCTCGCCCTTCAACTGCTCCTCATAGCTGAGAACCGTCTCGTCGGAAGCGCCGACCAGATGCGCCTCCTCCTCGGCCAGCCGATGCCGCAGCGTGGACAGCTCGGCAGCCAGTCCCGCGGCCTTGCCCCGTAGCTCGGCTTCCTCCGTCGCAAGCTGAACGATCCGCTCATCCATCGCGGCGATGCTATCCTCCAACTGTCGGCGGTTCTGTTCCAGATTGCGTTTGCGCTCCTTCAGCACCTCGCCTTGGCCTTCGCATTTCTCATACTCCTCGCTATAGTGCAGCATGGACTCATGCAGCTGCTCAATCGCTGTCTCCAGCTCACGCAACTGCTGCCGCTCCTTCTCCAGATGAGCATCATGCTTGCTGACGACCGCTGTCAGCTTGAGCTCCTCTTCCTTCAAGCTGTCCAGGCGCGTATTCGCCTCGGCCCAGGACGTATGTACTTGCTCGATCTGGTGGACATACATCGCAATTTCCTGCTGCTTTAGCTGCTCCTTCAATTCCTTGAACAGCCTCGCCTTCTCCGACTGCTGACGCAGCGGCTCCACCTGATCCTCCAGCTCAGAGACAAGATCATGAATCCGCAGCAGATTTTGCTCCGTATCATCCAGCTTGCGCTGCGCCTCCCGCTTGCGGGCTTTGTATTTTACAATACCAGACGCCTCCTCGAAGATGCCGCGGCGATCCTCGGAGCGCGTGCTCAAGATCTCCTCGATCCGGCCTTGGCCTATAATCGAGTACGCCTCCTTGCCAATTCCTGTATCCATAAACAGCTCGGTAATATCCTTCAACCGGCAAGACTGCTTGTTAATCAAATATTCGCTCTCTCCACTGCGGTGAACGCGGCGGGTTACCGTCACCTCATTGAAATCCAGCGGTAACGCCTGATCCGTATTATCGAGCGTAAGCGACACCTCGCCAAAGTTCATGGCTTTACGCTTGTCGCTGCCGGCAAAAATAATGTCCTCCATTTTGCCGCCGCGCAAGCTCTTGGCGCTCTGCTCGCCCAGCACCCAGCGGATGCTGTCCGATATATTGCTTTTGCCGCTTCCATTCGGGCCGACGACAGCAGTAATGCCGCGTACAAATTCCAGCTCCGTCCGATCAGCGAACGATTTAAACCCCGCCAACTCAATTCGTTTAAGGAACATAAGCGCACCTTCACCTCAACGATATTGTACCATATGCTGCACATATTTCACACCGGGCATAGCATAAGGACTGCCTTTACGACGGACACCTCCCCTACTACGAACAAAAGGAGATTCCACCGCCGTGCAGCAGTTGGAATCCCCTTCTGACCTTGTCTGGCCGTGAAACGCCTACATCCTACATGTTAAAAAATCCAAACTCGTATACGCCCTTGCTGCTATATGAGCTTGGATTTCATGGTGAAGCCGGCTATACAACAAGCGAGCCGATTCACCTCTGCTCATGATCCTTGAGAAGCTTGCGCCACGCCTCGGAGGCCGCCTGCTGCTCCGCTTCCTTCTTCGTGCGGCCGCTGCCCCTGCCCCAGCATTCGTCGCCAAGACTGACCTCTACGACGAATTCCCGGTCATGCGCCGGGCCACGCTCCTCCACCACACGATACTCGACCGTGCCCAGCGAGCTATGCTGCACACGCTCCTGCAGCTTGGATTTGAAATCCTTTACCAGCATCGGGCCGTCGCTCTCGATATGCGGAAACACCTTGACCGTCAAAAATTGCCGCACCTGCTCCAATCCTTGATCGAGGTACAGTGCCCCAATAAATGACTCGAACAGATCCGCAAGCAGCGCCGGCCGTCCACGCCCACCCAACTGCTCCTCACCTCTGCCAAGCAGCACATAGGCGCCAAAGTTGAGCAGCTCCGCAAAGCGGGCCAGCGATGGCTCGCAGACGATGGACGCGCGCATCCGCGTCAGCTCCCCTTCGGGCCGCTGCGGATACGTCAGATACAGATGCTCCGATACGAGGAGCTGCAGCACCGCATCCCCCAAAAATTCAAGCCTCTCGTTATCTTCCACATGACCGTGCCGATGTTCATTGACATAGGAAGTATGCGTAAAGGCTTGCTTCAACAACGGATACTGCTGAAAACGCAGCCCCAGCCGCTGCTGGAGCTCGTTGAATCGGTTAGGCTTCATACTTCCTCATAATAATCGTTGCGTTATGCCCGCCAAAACCGAAGGAGTTGGACATGGCAGTTTGTACATCACTTCTGCGCGCAACGTTCGGCACATAATCCAGGTCGCACTCAGGGTCTTGATTATCAAGATTAATCGTTGGCGGGATGATGCCATTCGACAGTGTCAAGCCTAGAATGACTGCCTCTACGCCGCCTGCCGCGCCAAGCAAATGCCCGGTCATTGATTTGGTCGAGCTGACCGCCACCTTGTATGCATGGTCTCCGAATGCCTTCTTGACCGCCTTCGTCTCCGAAATATCGCCCACAGGGGTCGAAGTGCCATGCGCATTAATATAATCGACATCCTCCGGTGCAATTCCGGCATCCTTCAGTGCCCGCACCATACAGCGTGCCGCGCCATCCGGGTCTGGCTCGGTCATATGGTGAGCATCGCCGCTCATGCCATACCCGATCACCTCGCCGTAGATTTTCGCGCCGCGCGCCAGTGCATGCTCCAGCGATTCCAGCACCAGAACGCCCGCTCCCTCGCCCATAACGAACCCGTCGCGAGCGGTATCGAACGGTCGGCTCGCCTGCTGCGGCTCGTCATTGCGTGTCGACATGGCACGCATCGAGCAGAATCCAGCGATGCCTGTCGGACGAATCGTCGCTTCCGCGCCGCCACAGATCATGACATCTGCCTCGCCGCGCTGAATCATCTTGTAGGAATCCCCAATGGAATGGGTGCCTGTCGCGCAAGCGGTTACCGCTGTGCTGTTCGGCCCCTTCGCTCCCGTCAGAATCGACACTTGACCGGAGGCCATGTTGGCGATCATCATCGGGATAAAAAACGGGCTGACCCGCTTGGGTCCCTTCTCCAGCAAGATATTGTGCTGATCCTCCCAGGTGCCTAGTCCACCAATGCCGGAGCCGATCATAATGCCGACACGCTCAGGGTCCACTCCCTCGCCTATTTTCAATGCTGCGTTTTCGATCGCCTTGAGACTCGCCACAGCAGCGAACTGGACAAAACGATCCATGCGCCGCGCTTCCTTCTTGTCGATGCCGAATTGTTCTGGCTCGAAATTTTTGATCTCGGCGGCAATACGCGTCGGATAAGCGGATACATCAAACGCTTCAATCTCCGAAATGCCCGACTTTCCTTCCAGCAGGTTTCCCCAGAATACATCCAAGTCATGACCGAGCGAGGTCATGACCCCCATGCCGGTAACTACAACTCTTTGCTTCATACCAATCACCTCTAAGGACAGCAAAATGGTGTACATTATGCCAGCATTTTAAATGAGCATCCTTGCATCCTTCCCTAAGCAGCAAGCAGCAATGGTGGAGCGACTATCATCCCTTCGTCTCCAGATTGCTATGGCCAGCTAGTTAGAATCGTATGATGCAATTATGCCCTATTCGCACAGTCAGCCAAACCTTCCATTGCAGGCGCCGCCGACTGCGATCAAAGCTCAATTAACGTTCACCTTGATAGCCAAGGCTGTATACTTAACCCTCCAGCGGCTAGCTGGCGGTTGCTATGACTTGCATGAATGGAGAGAAGTCCCGTTAGAACAACGGGACTTTGTAAAACCTTACGTATGAGATTGTATGTAATTGACTACTTCTCCCACAGTGGTGATTTTCTCTGCATCCTCATCAGAGATCTCCAAGTCGAACTCGTCTTCAAGTTCCATGACCAATTCCACGACATCGAGAGAATCAGCGCCAAGATCATCCTTGAAAGATGCTTCCAGCGTTACTTCAGCTTCGTCAACGCCAAGGCGGTCAACGACGATGCGTTTTACACGTTCCACTACGTCTGACATCTATGTTCACCTCCTTTTGGTATTATACGAGAATCGTGGACAAAATGCCATAGTTCCTATCCGCCCTGCAAATATTAACTGCTCCACCGCCAGACGCTCTCTTCATCGCAGTCGTCTGGAGACTGCCGCAGGTGCTTGCAGACCATGGCCTAGCCCATATACATGCCGCCATCGATATGGAGCGTCTGACCTGTTACATAGGCTGCCGCATCCGATGCCAGGAAGCGCACTGCTGCAGCAATATCCTCTGGCCGTCCCAGCTTCGCGAGCGGAATCTGGTTGCCAAGCTGCTCCTTCAACTCCTCCGGCAGCTTGTCCGTCATATCCGTCTGTATAAAGCCTGGGGCGACACAGTTAACCGTAATGCCACGCGAGGCCAGCTCACGAGCCGATGCCTTGGTCAAGCCGATCACGCCTGCTTTAGCCGCCACATAGTTCGCCTGACCTGGGTTACCAAGAACACCGACAACCGAAGAAATGTTGATAATTCGGCCAGAGCGCTGCTTCATCATCGGGCGGGTTACCGCCTTGACACCATTGAATACGCCCTTCAGATTCGTCTCGATGACCTCGTCAAACTCCGTTTCCTTCATGCGCATAATGAGATTGTCTCTCGTAATGCCGGCATTGTTGACCAGAATGTCGATACCGCCCCACTCGCCAACCACCTGCGCCACCATCGCATCAAATTCCTGCGACTTGCCGACATTCGCCTTGATCAGCAGCGCGCGGCGGCCCAGCGCCTCGACGGCCGCCGCCGTCTGTGCCGCTGCGTCCTCACTGCCCGCATAGTTGATCGCGACATCTGCGCCGCCTTCCGCCAGCGCAATTGCAATCGCCCGGCCGATGCCGCGCGATGCGCCCGTTACGAGCGCTCTCTTTCCCGTCACATCTCCAAACATATGATGCCCTCCCGCTTCAATTTACCTGCAGAACCATACACGGGGGCAGCTCTTGCCGTCCATGTCGTCTCCCTAGCCTGATCATCCGTTACCTTATGCGCCAGGCGAAGAAAAGGCAGACGAATCGCAGGCCCCTTTTGCATGAACCACCGCAGAGCCTGCTCCAGCACAGCTAGGAGCCGCCCTACTCTGCCAGGCTTCTATGCAAGCTCCGACAGCTTGTCCAGCGCCTCGACGCTGTTCACCGAGATAACAGCCGCTGACCGATCCGTCTTCTTAATCAAGCCGGCAAGCACGCTGCCCGAGCCGATCTCTACGAAGGTATCGATCCCAAGGCTGAGCATCGTCCGCACGCTATCCTCCCACAGGACAGGAGAGTAGACCTGCTGCTCAAGCAAGCGGCGAATCTCGCCCGCCTCTTCAACCTGCTGCGCGGTCACGTTGGCAATGACCGGAATGCGCGCATCGCGAAGCTCCAGCTTCGCCAGCACGTCTGCCAACTGCTCTGCTGCAGGACGCATCAGCGAGGAATGGAATGGACCGCTCACCTCCAGTGGCATCACACGCTTCGCGCCAATCTCCTTGCCGCGGCTAACGACCTCGGACACCCCCTGCGCTGTACCCGAGATGACGATCTGTCCCGGGCAATTGACATTGGCCAGCTCGACAGCGGTGCCGCTTGCCGTAATCTCGCTACAGAGCGCCGCGAGCGCCTCGCGCTCAGCTCCCAGCACTGCTGCCATCGCGCCTTGGCCGCTAGGAACGGCCTGTTCCATGAACTGACCGCGGGCCCGCACCGTGCGCACCGCGTCCTCGAAGCTCATTACGCCTGAAGCCACAAGCGCGCTATACTCTCCCAGACTATGCCCTGCTGTGCAGACTGGCTGCAGATCACGCTCCTTGAGCACCTCCAGGATCGCCGTGCTGACAGCCAGCAGTGCAGGCTGTGTATTCGCCGTCTGCTTCAGCTCCGCCTCCGGCCCGTTGAAGATTATATCGCTAAGCGCAAATCCCAGCGCCTCATCTGCGCGCTCCATGATCGACCGCGCAGCCGGATAACGGCTCACGAAGTCCTGCCCCATGCCGACTGCCTGTGCGCCCTGACCCGGAAAAACAAACGCTATTTTTGCCATTATGAATCCCTCCTGTTGTTGGAGCGTCTACCAGACGAGCACCGAAGCGCCCCAGGTAAGCCCACCGCCAAAGCCGACAAATACAACCGTGTCGCCCTCCTGGATACGGCCTTCCTCTACCGCCTCGGCGAGCGCGATCGGGATCGAGGCTGCCGATACATTCCCGTATTTGTCCAGATTCACCATACACTTCTCCTCCGGCAGATTCAGCCGGTTCAGCGCAGACTGGATAATGCGAATGTTCGCCTGATGCGGAATGAGCAGATCAATGTCCTCCTTGGACAGCCCCGCCTTATGGAGCGCTTCCTCAGCCGCACCGCCCATAATACGCACTGCGAACTTGAACACCTCGCTGCCTGCCATCTGAATATAATGTCCTCCAGCAGCAGCCGCCCCTTCAGGCGACAGACGTGAGCCGCCGCCGCTCACCTTGAGCAGCTCGCCGCCCGCGCCGTCAGCCCCTAACTGGAAGGAGCGGAAGCCGCGTCCTTGCGGCACCTCGCCCAGGACGACAGCACCTGCGCCGTCACCGAACAGAATGCAGGTATTGCGATCTGTATAATCTGTAATGCGAGAGAGGCATTCCGCCCCGACCACCAGCACATGCTTGTACATGCCGGAGGAGATCAGGCTTGAGGCCGTCGCCAGACCGTAGATGAACCCGGAGCATGCGGCGGACAGGTCGAATGCTGCCGCCTTCTTGGCGCCCAGTCTGTCTTGCAGCAGGCAAGCAGTCGACGGGAAGGATGTATCCGGCGTAATCGTTGCTACGATAATGAGGTCGAGCTCCTCTGCCGCAATACCTGCGGCTGCGATCGCCTTCAGCGAGGCCTCATAGGCCAGGTCCGAGGTCGCCTGCTCGGGCGCGGCAATCCGTCGCTCACGGATGCCTGTGCGGGTGACGATCCACTCATCGCTCGTCTCCACCATATGTTCGAGTTCCTGGTTGGTCAGAATCCGCTCAGGAACATATTTCCCCGTTCCGATAATACCGACAGCTTGCACATTCATAGCGTCACTCTCACTTCCCGGTAATTTCCGATTGTATCGATTGGATCAGATTGCCCTGCAGCGCAATCCGCGCCTGGCGCACCGCATTTTTGACCGCATTGGCATCAGATGATCCATGGCATTTCATAATAAGTCCATTAACCCCAAGCAACGGAGCTGCGCCATGCTCCTTGTAATCCATCTTCTTCCTCAAGCCCTTGAGTCCAGGCATCATGATGGCCGCCGCCATCTTCGTCAGCAGGGAACGGCTGAATTCCTCCTTCAGCGCCTTCAGCAGGAAGCCTGCCGTGCCCTCCATAGACTTGAGCATGATATTGCCGACGAAGCCGTCGCATATGAGCACATCACAGTTGCGGTCCAGCACATCCCGCGCCTCTACATTACCAACGAAATGCAGCGAGGTCTGCTGAATCAGCTCATAGGCCGCCTTGGTCAGCTCATTGCCCTTGCCCTCTTCTGTACCTACATTGAGCAGCCCTACCCGCGGGCTTGCAATCCCATGCACCTTCTCACGATAGATGCTGCCCATCAGCGCATACTGCAGCAGATGCTCCGGCTTCGCATCCATATTCGCGCCCAGATCAAGCGCCAGCACGCCGACATCATCCTTGGTCGGCATCATGGGCGCAAGAGCAGGCCGCTCGATGCCCTCGATACGTCCGACGACCAGCAGTCCCGCAGCCATCAGCGCTCCGGTGTTGCCCGCCGAGATCATCGCATCTGCCTCGCCCTCGCGCACCAGCCTGCCGGCTACCGCCATCGAGGAATCCTTCTTGCGACGAATCGCCTTCACCGGCTCCTCGTCCGACTCAATCTTCTCCGATGCATGGCGCAGTTCCACATTGGATGGCGCCCCTGCCAGCAACGGCTCGATTACCGCGCTGTCGCCAACCAGCACAAGCTTCAGATCCGGCCACTCGCGCGCCGCCAGCAGCGCGCCCTCCACTAGCGCGGACGGTGCATTATCCCCGCCCATCGCATCAATCGCGATCCGCATTCGCGTCTCCTCCTTCGAGTTTCTCATCCCTGGCGGATCGGTAGATCACAAAATGTCCCTGAAACACCATTTCCTCGCCAACATACGTGAATACATCCACCTTGGCCTTGCCTTTGCCACCCGTCATGGAGCTGACATAAGCCTTGGCAATGCACTTCTCCCCCAGGCGGACAGAGCGGACGAACCGGATGTCGGCCGACGCCGTCAGCGCAATCTCGTCATTCATCACAGCGACCGCCAGCGAATTGGCCTGCGCGAACACATGATGTCCGCGGGCAATGCCTGTTCTGGAGAATACATGCTCCTCCCGAATCTCGAAGATCGAGATTCCGCTTCGATCCAGTTGCAGATCAATGATCTCCCCGATCACCTCATCCAAAGGCAGCGACCGAACCGCATCATAAGAACGCTCCGCCATCAGCTTGACCCGCTCCCGCAATTCGGGAATGCCAAGCTCCAGCCGGTCCAGCCGGATCGTTTGTATACTGACTTTCAGCAGCCGATTCAACTCCCTGTCGGTCATGAACGGGTTATCCTCAATGAGCCGCGAGAGCTGCTGCTGCCGTTGACGTTTGGGCAGACGCTCGATTGTCCGCACCACCTTTATACGATTATAGTAAGTGAATCACACCGATATTCTCTTTTGCTATGTACAATCAGACGGAGCCGGCCTTAACCAGTCAGAACGCTGCCATCTGTTTCCTATCAGCTGTTATCACCTGGTACTAATTCAGTATAAAGAAAAACAAGACGGGAAGCAATCCCGTCTTGTTCAAAATCATGATCGTACAAGTGCATGCTCCATTTGAAATTCCAAAAAAATAGCACCTCACCATAGATGAAGTACTACTTTATTCGCAAGCGCTTGAGCCTACTGTTTAATGATTTCTCTTGATTTATACGTTCCGCATACTTTACATACGCGGTGAGACAATTTCAACTCTCCGCATTGGTCGCACTTAACCATACCCGGAACAGCCAGTTTGAAATGTGTACGGCGCTTGTCGCGGCGAGTTTTGGATGTCCGTCTTTGTGGTACTGCCATCTTTCCCACCTCCTTCACATAATAGCAGCCTACAGGGTCTATTCGTTCTTGAACAGATCCTTCAGCGCGGCAAACCGCGGATCAATCACCTCATCGGCGCATCCGCAGGCCTGCTCATTCCGGTTGCCTCCGCACTGCGGGCACAGCCCACGGCAGTCCTCGCGGCACAGGGGAACAAACGGAAGATAGAGCAGCACGGACTCCTCCACATATGGGAGCAGATCGAGCTTGTCTTCTTCGACCGGAATAATATCCTCATTGTCCGGCCCTTCTTCATAGACCTGGGAAGTCTGAAACTTCTCATAAAAAGGAATCTCCAGATGTGTCTTGGCAGGCTCCAGACAACGCGAGCACGCCTGCTCCACATCGAGCGCGAGGCTGCCCTCTACCACAACGGTCTTGTCCTCCGCATAAGCGGTCAGCTTGACCTCGGCAGGCGACGCCCGAAGCACATCCTTCTTATGACGCAAAAGCTCATCGACATTCACTGACATATGAAACGGGACTTGAACCCCTTTTGTTAATACATCCTGCATTCTGAGCAGCATAAGATCACTCCAAACAAACAAAGATTATTATATCGACCCGCCGCCCATTTTGTCAACATTTCACACCTGCAAAAAGTAATTTCATCTAAATTCGCTCCGCTGCGCCAGACATGCTATGATCAGTTGAGAGGCGGGCTCTGCCCGCAAGCATCCCCTTCAACTCCTGTAAGGAGGCATATTTGCCATGCGCACTGTCGGAATTATTGTCGAATACAATCCGTTTCATAACGGACATCTTCATCATCTCCAGCAATCGCGGGCTGTGACGGGTGCTGACGCAGTCGTCGCCGTCATGAGCGGCTGCTTCCTCCAGCGCGGGGAGCCCGCCATGTTCGGCAAGCGAACGCGAACCGAGATGGCGCTGCGGGGCGGCTGCGATCTGGTTATCGAGCTGCCTGTCGCCTATGCGACCCAGGCCGCGGAATGGTTCGCCTATGGGGCCGTATCGTTGCTGGAGGCCTCAGGCGTCGTCGATGCTCTGTGCTTCGGCAGCGAGGAGGGCGAGCTGTCTGCGCTGCGCGCCATCGCCACCTGCCTGTCCAGCGAGCCGGAGCCGTTCAAGCTGCTGCTGCGCGAGGAGCTGGCACAAGGCAGCAGCTATCCTTCTGCTTACAGCGCAGCCGTCAAGCGGCATCTGATCGCCATCGGCGAGCTGCAGGCCGCCAGGCTGCCGCTGGATCGACCCAACAATACGCTGGGGCTGCATTATCTGCTCGCCCTGCAGCGGCTCTCCAGCTCCATCGAGCCTTTCACCATTATACGCGAGAAGGCAGACTATAATCAAAAAAGCGTCACCGACCAACGGATCGCCAGCGCCACCGCCATCCGCGCCCTGATTACAGGCGAGGCGGATATGGAGCGGATCGCGCCGCTGGTGCCCGGCTCCACGCTGCAATTGATCCGCCGCGACCTTGAAGCAGGCAGGCCGCCGCTGACATGGGAGAGCTTCTACCCGCAGTTGCTTCATCTGCTCCTGTCACGCTCGGCGGAGGAGCTTGGCGACTATTATGAAATGAATGAAGGGCTGGAGCACCGGCTGCTGCAAGCCCTCTCCTCACTGCCCGGCCCGCCCCGCGGCTTCGAGGGGCTGCTAGCCGTCGCCAAGACGCGGCGCTACACCCGCACGAAGCTGCAGCGGGCGCTGCTGGCCGTGCTGCTCGGCCATCGCAAGCCACTGCTGGCGCGAGAGCAGTTGGCTGGCGGCATCGATTACATCCGCGTGCTCGGCTTCACCGATAAGGGGCGCGAGCTGCTGCGGCGGATGAAGCGCACTGCGCGCGTTCCCGTGCTGCAGAGCGCCGCGCGCAGCCAGGGGCAGCACCGCTATCTGGAGCTGGATGTGCGGGCCGCAGCCGTCTACGAGGCTGCATTCGCCAGCTCCGGCCCGCGCCAGCTATACAGCGACTATTACGAGCCGCCTGTGATGCTCTAAGAGCACAGCACAGGAAACCCTTACTGCGCTTCGCCGTTACCCCCTGGCCTTCCGCCTGCCAGCGATTGCAGCAGCATGACCGCTTCGTGCAGCGTTGCGACCGGCTCGATGCGCATGTGGCTGCCGAGCGCTGCCGCCTTCTCCTTCGCCTCCTGCGCATTGCCCGGCGGCACCAGGAACAGCTCGGCTCCGGCGCGATGAGCTGCCGTCACCTTGAAGCGGGCTCCACCGATCTCGCCCACCTTGCCATCTGGCGTAATCGTGCCGGTGCCAGCAATGCGGAGGCTGGCGGTCAGATCGCCCACCGTCAGCTCATCCAGCGTCTGCAGGGCGAACATCAGACCGGCAGACGGGCCTCCAATATCGCCGGCAGCGATCGATACCGCCAATTCGGGTCGGGAGGGCTCCAGATCCCGAATCTCTGCCAGCACGATGCCACCGAGCGCGAGCGGCAGATCCGCTCCCGCCAAGTCTTGCGGCACCGCCGCCAGCGGCAGTGCGAGCTCAAGCTCCTGTCCCTGCCGCGCGACCGTCCAGCTCAGCAGGTCGCCTGCCTGCCTCCTCTGCAGCCGTTGAACCAATTCCTCCGCCGTTCCCAGCTTGGCTCCATCCAGCGCGATCAGCATATCCCCTGGGCGAAAGCCCTTATGCTCCGGCAGCACATCTGTTACAGCCAGGCGGCGCACCTTCGCCTCATAGGCGATACCCGCCTCGCGGTAAGCCGCCTCCACCGCATTGCTCTGGGAATTAGCCATGACATAGAGCAGCCTGGCGGCATACTCCGTCTCACTCTGATCACCCAGCACGTCCTGCTTGCGCAGCAAAGCAAGCTCATCATTCCACAGTGATTGAATCACCGTCCAATAATTAGCATACGTCATTTTTACTGTCGTCAGCATGAATGCTCCCTTGCTCGGCTTATCGCCCCGCTCTACCTTTACCATCGGCGCAACCGCCTCGACAAGCCCCGGCTCATAGGCCGCATATGGCGTCGGCATGTAGAGCAGGATGAACATGAGCAGCGCGGCAGCAAGCGCCGGTCGGATGATATACGCCGCAGCGCGTCGATGTGTGGGTTCCACCCTCTCCCCTCCTTAGGATCAGCTTGGTCTAACCAGGATTTCGCCAGCGTACATTGTAATTATGGATTGGTGTACGGGCTATGTTGGATCATACAGCGCAGCGCCTGGCTGCCTGTGAAGCGGCCTGCCCTGCCGGCCAAGATAGAGCCGCAACACGCGAGGAGGGATCGTAGGTGGCGAGAACGATTGTGATGGGTATCATTGCACTCTGGCTGGTAGCATCGATCGTTACCCAGCCCGAGGAAGCATTCCAGGCGGCATTGCAGGGGGTGTCCATGTGGTGGAATATTGTATTCCCGGGCCTACTCCCCTTCCTGGTGCTGTCGGAGCTCATGCTTGCCTTCGGCCTCATCCATGGCTTGAGCGCGCTGCTTGGCCCTGTGATGCGCAAGACAACAGGGCTGCCTGGCGCCTCCGCCTGGCCGCTCGTTCTAGGCTGGACGGCGGGCTATACAGCGGGCGCCGAGGCATGTGCACGCCTGCTCGCTCGCCAGGAGCTGACCCGCAGCCAGAGCCAGTGGCTCTTGGCCGTCTCCAGCATGCCTAACCCGATGTTCATGCTCATCGTCATCGGCGCTGGCTTCCTCCATCAGCCCGCCGCGGGGCTGATGCTGGCCTGCGCGGTATGGCTATCTGCCCTCCTGTGCGGTGCCGTGCTGCGTCTTAGGCTGCCTGCTCGCTCGTTCGGCACAGGCGGCGCCGCCTCTAGCGCGCATTGGGCACAGGCGGCACATTCGGCACAGCAAAGCCTGCTGCACCAAGCGGGCCGCGCCATGCTGCAGGCTCGCCGCGAGGACGGGCGCAGCTTCGGCAGCGTCCTGGGAGACGCGATCTCTCTTAGCATTCAAAAGCTGCTGCAGATCGGCGGCTTCATTATTTTCGGCGCGCTGGTCGTGCGCCTGCTTGCGCTGTCCTTACCCGGCGAGCTGTCCCTGCTTGCTTTTCCCGGCCTCTATGAGAGCCATCTGGGCGCCTACTCCGCCAGCCTGCTGCATGATGAGCTTGGCCCGGCGCTTTGTGTGGCGGTGGTCGCAGCGATCCTCGCTTGGGGCGGGTGGAGCGGGCTGCTGCAGATTCGCAGCGCGCTGCAGGGCACCGAGCTGCGCTTCGGCTCGTTCATTGCCGCCAGGCTGCTCCACGCCGCACTCGCCTTCGGAACAGCATTGCTGATGTGGAAGCCGTTTCACTATATAGGTCAGCAGATGAAGTCGGACGAATATGAACACGCCTTCTGGTCGCCTGCCAGCGTCCCCGCCCCTTTGCCGCTCCCTGTTGGCGCACGCGAGCTGCCCTCGCTATGGACCCATGTGCCTGCGGCTTTCTGCCTTCTGGCGGGAGCGCTGGTCGTGCTTGCGGCGGCCTCCGCCACGCTGCGATGGCTCGGCAATCGCAAGCCGCTATAGTGCCGCTATCGTTCCCATGGCAACTCTACAGAGTTCGGCCTGATCCATTACCGTAGACAGATCACTGTGCAAGCACTCGCAGATCCCTCTCCCCAGAGGGAATAAACCAGGCGCACAGCTTGCGGCCTAGCTGTCCGGCTGCACCTCAGCGAACTTGACCTGCAACGCCTGCTCGACCTCAGGCGACACCAGTTCATGGACATTGCCCTGAAATTGAGCGATCTCCTTGACGATGCTGGAGCTGAGATACGAATATTTGGGATTGGTCATCATGAAGATCGTCTCGATGCCGTTGTCCAGATGCTGGTTGGTCGACGCCAGTTGCAGCTCATATTCAAAGTCAGTCACCGAACGAATGCCGCGCACGATCACCTGCGCATTTTTGGAGCGCATATAGCGGACGAGCAGATCGCGGAAGCTGTCAATTTCCACATTGGGCATCGGCTTGGTCACCTTGGCCAGCAGCTCCTTGCGCTCTTCGACGGAGAACAGCGGCTTTTTGCTACGGTTATTCAAGACAGCGACGATAACCCGATCGAACATCTTGGACGCCCGCTGAATAATATCGAGATGACCGAGCGTCACCGGATCGAAGCTGCCCGGATAGACCGCTACTCGTTCAAATCGTTCTGTTGTTGACATGTTGAAAGCCCCCCTGTATGCTGCGTCTGACGATAACTGTAGATGGTGATAGCGGTTTCGCCGTATACGGCGCGCTTGACTTGGCTGTAGTGACCGATCTGTTCCGAATAGTGATGATCAGATTCATGCTCAACCAGAACAGTAGCCCCCTCTTCGACCAACTCGCGAGCAGCAAGCTCCTCCATCAGCTCATCCACATCCTTCATCCGGTACGGCGGATCGAGGAAGATGAGCCGAAACGAGAGTCCCCGCTTGTGCAGCAGCTTGATCGCGCGGCGCGCATCATTTTTGTACACCTCGGCTCGCTCCTCCATCCTGGCCGCGGCAAGATTATGACGGATCACGTCGATGCTCGCCTTCTCCAGATCGACAAATATCGCCTTATCCATCCCCCTGCTCAGCGCTTCAATTCCTAATCCACCGGTGCCTGCGAACAGATCCAGCGCCATCCCGCCATCGAAGAAAGGGCCGATAATGCTAAAGACCGCCTCCTTCACCTTATCCGTCGTCGGCCTTGTCCGATTGCCGGGCACCGCCTTCAGCGGTCTCCCCTTGGCCTCGCCTGCAATCACTCTCACTTGCGGTGTTCTCCTTCCTGATGCTAGCATGCAAAAATTAACTTCTGCTATCGTACCACAATTCCCCCTTATTGAAAAAACAAAAAAGCGCCGAAATTTTTTCAGCGCTCATGTATAGCCACCCCGCAATTCGGACATCATGTAGATATGGCATCGCGAGATGCCGTAAGACAACCGCGGAGAAGACTTACGTTTCCCCATAAGCTCTTCGTCCGGTTTCTCCTCTCCCATATTTAGACCACTCCTGCAAAGGGGTGGTCGCTTTTATGTGTAGAACAAAAATAGAACCGACCAACCCATAATACACAACATTCGAGGTGATTTTTCGTGGTCGGTTCTTCCATTATATATGAAGAAAGAGCCAGGACATACCAACCCCGGCTCTCTTTGCGTTACTTCTGCAGCAGCCCGAGCCGATCCAGGATGACAGCCAACTGCTCGCGGGTTACCGGCTGCCCGATGCCGAATTCATCCGTGGTCACCCCGTTCATAATGCCCGCTTCCGTCACCTTGCCGATTGCTGCCGCCGCCCAATGCTCCTGCGGCACATCCTTGAAGCCGTTAATCATCTGTTCCCCACCTCCCGTGGCCGCCTTCAGTCCGTAGACCTCCGCCACTCCTGCCGCCAGCGCTTGCGCGCATTGCCTCCGGTAGCCATCTGTCTGAAGCAGCCGTGCCTCCTCCAGATGCGTCATGAAGCCGCACTCCACCAGTATAGCCGGCATTGCCGTCTCCCGCAGTACATGAAAGTTAGCTTGCTTGACCCCGCGGTCGCGCCGACCTGTCAGCTTCACCAGTTGCCGCTGCACCGCCTGCGCCAGCCGCAGCGAGGCAGCGGAGGACAAAGGATGAATGTACGTTTCGATTCCCTCTGCCGTGCTCCAACTGCTGCCGCTGGCATTGGCATGAATAGACAGATAGATATCTGCTCGCCACTGGTTCGCCTTGTCCGTCCGCTCCTTGAGCGGCACATCACGACTCCCGTCCTCGGCATGTACCATCAGCGTCTCCACCTTGCCATATTGCTGCAGCAGCTCACGCAAGTAGACCGCGACCGCATGATTGAACTGAAACTCCCGCAAGCTGCCGTCCGGCGAACGCTTGCCCGCTGTTTGTGGGCCATGCCCCGCATCGATCGCTATTCTCATATGCAGTCCCCCCTCCTTCCTCATCGTATGCGCCGCCTGTCCCAGACATCGCGGCTCGTACCATGCCGGCGATACATTTTGCATGATGTGCAGCGGAGCCACAAGATGTCATGGAGATGAGCGGAGCGGTGTCATTTCTCTTATCCTGATGAATAGATTCCAGAATAGGTTGAATGCGTTTACGCTGTATGTTAACCTTGAACTGCATAACGCTCCAATATATGTATTTTAGAGAGAGGGTTGATACCATGTTATTCCTATTGTGTTAATACAAGATAGCAGGTTCCGTTCTACTTTATAGATTTTATATATAGGGAGCGGTGCCTCGATGAAATATGTAAAAGGAAATGTCATTTCCCCTGAAAGATTGCTCAAAGAAATCCAAGAATACATCCAGGGCGAATTCGTATATATTCCACAGAAGATGGAGCACGTAAACCATGGGGTGAAAAATCGGGTCAGAGAGACAAACTGGCGCGAAGAAACCAAGAGATTCGTGAGAAGTTCAAAGCTGGCGTGTCCATTGATCAGCTTACGGAGAGCTATCATCTATCCCACGATACGATAAAATCATTGCTTCTGAGGAATTGGATGGGTAGATATCCTACTCTTATCCAAAAGTCATAGGTGCCGTATTCACGTGTATGGAAGGCGGGTTGAACAAGTACGGCTCAAATACAGTCAGTTAGGATGGTTAAAAATGAAAACAAGATTCATTCTGATCGTAGCGGTGTCAGCGCTTCTATTAACGGCTTGTCAAAACGGAGTCAATCCTCCCCCATCTCCATCTGATGGACGAAAAAATGGTGGGGCTGTCGTTGAGGAAAACAATCATGCAGAACCGAAATCGGAATCTACCCCCATTAAAGGGGAGTTAGTCATTGATGATCACATTAACAATGAAGTGGTTAAGGTGATTCAAAATTATATGCAAGCTACACATACAAAAGATGAAGACTTGATTAGATCGACCGTATTAGATGGAATTGGTTTGGATGAACGTGCATTTTCGCTTTGGAATAATTCAGAAAGCTTTGAGTTGAAACAACTAACCTATGGACAAGGCGATGAAAAAATTGAAGTGGTAAGTGTGACCTTCACAAATGACGAAATTTTATCTTTTGCACTTACAAAAACAGATAGTGGATGGAAAATTTATGATGTAGATTAAAGTTCTTTTCAAAGCTGAGGCTCGGCAGTTGTTTTTCACTGTCGAGCCTCATTTATGCTTAAAATACATCTAATTGTTCTCTCTATATATTAGAAGATGAGATATTTTTTATACTTAATGCAGGGCAGTTCTTCGATACGTGTTGGAGCAGCAGAATGATATCGTGTGATGTCATCTGTTTCAACCTCCGACGGGAGCAGATTATGCCGAATTTCCGTTAAGCTTGAGACCACATTGGGACTGTAGGAAAACAAAGAGAAGCAGTCTTTCAATCCAGAAGGAGATAGACAGATATGCATAATATGAACGCTGAAATGATGAAGGAAATCAATGTATTTGGAAAACCGTGCCTATGTACAATGTTACTGCGCCCGATAGCTTCCTGCCATTGTTTCAGAATCTTCCAATGAAGTTTGAACCCGGAGCTCAGTTTTCATACAGCAATGCTGGATTCATTGTGCTTGGATTGATTGTTGAAAAATTAACGGGATTACGTTTTAACGATTATGTGGAAGAACATATCTTTCGAGCTTGTGGAATGCATGATTCTGGATACTTTCGCATGGAGCAGTTGCCTGAACGCACCGCTATTGGCTATGTAGGTACTGAGATAATTGGAAGACCAACATCTACTCCATTCCCATTGTAGGAGGACCGGATGGAGGAGCCTATACGACAGTAGATGATTTAACCAGGTTTTGGAACGGATTAATGAGCAATCGATTATTATCGAGAGGCCTCACGGAACGCATGCTTTTCCCGCACGTTCAAGACCGTGAGTTTATCCATTATGGCTATGGCGTTTGGTTGACCATTATAGGCCATAAAAAGTTCAAGTATTTTGTCATGGGGGGAGACCCCGGTGTTGTTATGCAATCCTCGTATTACCCTGAATGGAAGGCGAAAGCTCACGTTCTGGCAAATGTGGATTCAGGAGGGCTGGCTTCATTGCCTCCCAAATCGATGAAGTCCTTTTCCGTTCGTCGTAATCCTTCTGAAGACGATGCTAATATGGATATGCTGCGTCTACCCCGACCACGGGAGGCCTGAACGTAACCAAACCCCGCACAAAATGTGCGGGGCTACTTTAACTCTCGGATTTTTTTCGCTATAATCCGATAGTTGCTGCGTGCGACGTTGCATGGCTTCTCGCCAGGCTGAGGCTTCTCGTTGAAGTACAGCCTGTACCATGTAGGGTCCATTCGTTTCACGTTGGACAGGTTAGCGATGCAGGGCCGGTCAACCAGCTCAAATGTCAGCCCTGCGGTCTGGAAGGCGCGAAGCCAGCGCTCAAGCGAATTGGGAAGATAATAGACGCTATCGCTTGTATGCACCAATATCCGGTTCTGCACCATCTCCAGAAACAAGATGTCCCCCACCCGGATATTTTCCAGACCTCGGCCCTCCAGATCCCTTGATGCCGCGACATACAGCCCTTCTACCGGATCTATGTCAGCAATTCTTCGGGCACCTCTGGCTGGTTCACCCACAGAAAGCTGGCGCTCATGACGGACAAGGCCGCCGTGCAGCTTATTAAGGCTGCCGCTGCTCTAAGTGCTCTTTTGCTCATTGGTTATCACCTCCTTTCGCGGCCGGAGCGTAATGAGTGAGATGGACTGAACAAACCAGCTCAAGGCGAGCAGGTCGGACTGAATGCGCAGATTGGTCAGCACCAGTAGCAGTCCTACCACCTTCAGCAACGGATGATAGGCAACCGGTATGCGCGTCTGTCGTTCGATGCCTGCCGGCGCATACAGCGCAACCAGCACGCCGCTGACGACCGTCATCGTCAACACCAGGTAGCCGCCGGGCTGAATCAAGGTCAAGGCCGCGGCCGTTGCTGAGGAGACGACGACACAGATTGTCCCTGACTTGAAATGGTAGCCGCCGGTAAACGCCCGCAGCAGGGCAAATGCGAACAGCACGGTCATCGTCTCCGCCAGCTTGCCCAGCGCCAGCCCGAATACGGCGCTAAGCGCAAGCGTGAAGACCGTATTAAGCACAATCGCCCATCCGTAACGCAGCACCGCCTCGCTAACCGGTTCATCGGGTATCGCCTGTTTCATTCTACCTGCCAGATGTCTGGCTAAGACTTCTAACATGACGCCGCTCCTTTCGATACAGAACATGCAGCAGCAGGATCAGGAGGACAGCGAAGACCACAGCAGCGATGAGCACTTCATACTGGAACATGAAGACCGCAGCGACAAACGCAATATCCACGCAGATGAGAGACGCTAACAGCCTGTCTCCCGCCTGCACCCGTACCCAGCCTAGCGGGAAGGTGAATCCAAACCCCTTGCGGTACTGCACATAGCTGACGGCAAACAGCAGCGAGGTATTGATTGACTGTAGCAGGAATGCATCCAACGTATTGCTGCGAATAGCATCATCCTGGGGTATCAGGCTCGCCTCACCCAGCGTATACAGTGTAACGGACTGAAGCGCCCCGTACACGGTATACCCTGTGACAGCCATCACAATCGCCGCACCAGCGGACACCTGGCTGCGCGCAAGCAGAGCCAGCGAGCACATCAGCAGCGACATGGCCGGGACGTACTGCGGATTGTCTACGACCTGCCACAGGACGTAACTGACTGCCGACATCAGCAACGAAATGCATGCATAGTAGTGGACATCCGCTGTAATCCGGTACCTGAACAGCGATAACACTATGCCGAATATAGACATGCATTCCAACGTGGAGAACAGCAAGAAGCATAGGGCACTCACCAATGTCCCACCTTTAATTGAACCTATAGGGTAATTGTGAATATTATACCATTTTTAACTTATAGGTTCAACTTGAATTTTGAGCTATGTAGCATTCATATGCTGGTTGCTATATTCATAGTAAGCATCATAGCAACGTTAAAGCGCTGTCAGCATGAGATGTCACTGCTATGGAAGAGCTTCGATCGGCGCAGCCGACTCCAGTCTCTCCATAACAGGGGGCCTGCTATTGGCTCAACCCCTGTACTTCAGGATAGGTGATAGAGATGAGCTTTGATTACACATTAATCGGGAAACGAATCAGAAAAGCGAGGGAGAACAAGGGATTAACTCAGGAGAAGCTTGCCGAGCAGCTCGATGTTTCCAATGCTTACATAAGCAAGATCGAACGTGGCAGAACACCGGTTAACCTGGATAGACTCTCCGAGCTTTGCGTTGTGCTTGAGGAAACGCCGGAATATATTCTCGGCGGCACGAACAAGGCCTCCAATGATTTTCTGCGCAATGAGATCATCGATATGCTTGAGGGCTGTCCGCCCGGCAAGATTAAGCTGATCTCACAGATCGTCAAGCATATCGTCGACTACGATGACCCATCATCCTGAGCCTGAGCGTCATGCAGGCTCGCAAGGCTGGACAGGCAAGACTACACCACGCTGTCATTGCTATGGATGAATTCTAATCGGTGCATCCGACGCTAATCTTTCCATAACAGGGGGCCTGCTATTGGCCCAACCCCTGTGACTTCAGGATAGGTGATAGAGATGAGCTTTGATTACACATTAATCGGGAAACGAATCAGAAAAGCGAGAAAGAACAAGGGATTAACTCAGGAGAAGCTTGCCGAGCAGCTCGATGTTTCCAATGCTTACATAAGCAAGATCGAACGTGGCAGAACACCGGTTAACCTGGATAGACTCTCCGAGCTTTGCGTTGTGCTTGAGGAAACGCCGGAATATATTCTCGGCGGCACGAACAAGGCCTCCAATGATTTTCTGCGCAACGAGATCATCGATATGCTTGAGGGCTGTCCGCCCGGCAAGATTAAGCTGATCTCACAGATCGTCAAGCATATCGTCGACTACGATGACCCATCATCCTGAGCCTGAGCGTCATACAGGCTCGCAAGGCTGGACAGGCAAGACTACACCTCGCAGGAGACTCGGGCGCTGCAGCGGCGAAGCCCGGGTCTTTTGCTATTTCACTTAGGAGGAACCCCATCATGGCAACCTTAGACGATTTTATGGCGCTCGACATGCGGATCGGCACCATCCTACAGGCCGAGCCCTTCCCAGAGGCCCGAAAGCCCGCCATACGGCTGCAGATTGATCTGGGCGAGCTGGGCATTAAGAGCTCCTCAGCGCAGATTACGCAGCGCTACACCCCAGAGCAACTGATCGGGCGGCAAGTAGTCGCCATCGTTAACTTTCCCCCGCGCCGCATCGCCGGCTTCAAGTCCGAGGTGCTCGTGCTGGGCGCCGTGCCCGGAGAAGGCGATGTCGTGCTGCTGCAGCCCGATCAACCGCTAGCAAACGGCACCCCGATCGCTTAGAGCGCTGCCAGCTAGCGGAACATCTCCTGCACATACCGGGCGATGCGCATGCTCATCTCCGAGCGGATCACATCGCGCAGCATCGCAAACTGGTTCTCGTAGCCCCGGCATATAAAATGATAATGCAGCGCGCTGTCGATCCGCTCATCCTCGAATACCTTGATGCTGCGGTTGCGCAGCTCGCGCCGGGTTCGCGCCAGATCATGATGAATGCGGGTCAGCAGCACCTGCGACGCTTTGATATACAGCCCCTTCATCGAATAGCCGGACAATTCGATTTCGCGGCTGTTTTTCTCGACTACGCTGAGCATCATCGGCAGCAGCACCACATCACGGATCAGCTCCAGCTCCTCGCGGGTCGGAATCTGCGCACGAGCCTGCTCCGAATTGCCCCCCTCCTTCATCAGCAGATACTGCTCCCGATGCTCGGGCAGCATCATGCGGCTCGACTCCCAGCGCCCATTGCCCTCCAGCTTCTTGCTCATTTATAATGCCCTCCAATCTTCGCCTCGCGCTCACGCGCCTGGGCAGCATCCGTCAGAGAAGACGCGCGCAGCAGCGCCGCGGCTCCGAAGCGCGCCTTGATCGTATCCGTCGCCTTGGCGAGCCGCCGCTTGCGCTCCCGATCGCCAAACATCGTCAGTTGGTATTCCCCATCGGGAGACAGCCCGGACAGCGCCACCCCCAATTGCCGCACCGGCTCGCCATTCCAATGCGCATAGAACAGCTTGCGCGCAGCCGCATACACCTCATCTGTAAGATGCGTCGGGTCAAGCAGCGTACTCTGTCTGGAGAACCCTGTAGGCGCGTCATAGTCCGCACCGCGCGCGCTGACAGCCAGCACGCGGCCCATATAGCCCTTGGCCCGGCAGCGCCGACACACCTCCTCGCTCAGCTCCAGCAAAATAATATTGATCTCCTCCGGCGCTGCGTAATCATAGGGCAGCGTCATCTGATGCCCAACCGCCTGCTGACGGTCATGTGTCGATAGCGCTACCGGGCTGGGATCGAGCCCCCTGGCCGTCTGCCAATACAGCTCCGCCTGAATATCGCTGTTGCGACCCAGCCGCAGCCGAAGTCGCCGCTTCAGCTCCGGCAGCGGCACAGCAGCCAGCTCCCCGATCGTGCGCAGCCCCATCCGCTCAAAATGCCGCGCCATGCGCGAGCCGACACCGAACAGTTGGCGGATCGGACGCGGCCACAGCAGCTCCTCCACCCGCGCTGTCGGCAAAGTGAACACGCCCTCTGTCAGCTTCTTCGCCCAAATATCCGTCGCCATCTTCGCCAGCACCTTCGTCGGTCCGATACCGACCCGCGCCCACACACCGGTACTGAGCAAAATATAGTCCTGCAACTGCCGAGCCAGCTCGGGCGGCGAGCCGAAGTAGCGCAGCGAGCCCGTCACATCAAGAAATTGCTCATCAATGGAATACGGCTCTACCAGATCGGTGAACCGATGAAAAATCTCGGTAATCTTCAACGAAGCTTCAATATAGGTCTGCATGCGCGGACGGATGACGACCAGCTCCGGGCATTGTCCCAGCGCCTCACCCAGCCGCTGCGCCGTCGTCACCCCGCGCTCCTTGGCGAGCGGGCACGCAGCCAGAATAATGCCGGAGCGCCGTGCAGGATCGCCTGCAACAGCGAGCGGCCGATCGCGATACTCGGGGTGGGCTGACTTTTCCACAGATGCATAGAACGATTGGCAATCCACCAGCATGATGACTCGCTCCATTTTTTCTCCCCCTCCATAACAAGCGGCTGCCCCGGCTCTTCGCCCTTTGCCGCACAACGAATATATGTTCGTATCTATTATATACCGAACAAACATTCGTTATGCAACAGGAAATTATTTACGTCCTTCCCCTGACGGATTGCATGGCAAAAAGGGAGACAGCAAGCACGCGCTCGCCGTCTCCCTCCTCCAGCCATCCTTCCTCGCCCCTGCTATCCCTGCGACCAGCCTGCGCTCCTTGCCGCTGCAGCGGCAAGCTTGAGCTTGGACAAGCCGAAGCCATACTCATTCGTCATCTCAAAGGACGGCGGCAGGCTCAGCCGTGTCAGATGACGCTCCACATCCCCCAATCCCGCAAACCAATCTCCCGGTACGGGGCGCTCCAGCGGACGGTCCGGCCAAGCCTGCGACAGCATCGGGCTAAGGATCAGCCTGCCCGCGTCCTGCCGCCTATCCGCAATCCCTGACGCTTCTCCTCCATTGCTGCCAGCACCCTCCGCTTGGCCTGGAGCAAACAGATGCGGCGCATAGTCCGCTCTGGAGCCGCTATGACGAACAGCGCGAGCGAAGCGCACAACGCCCTGGTGCACCTCGGGAACAGCAAATAGCAGCGCATATAGCTGCTTGCCGAATTCAATCCGCTCCTCCAGATGACCGAAGTTCTCCAGAATCAGACCCGCCAGCCGCAGCGGTTGAGGCCAAGCCGCATAGGGAAAGATGACCTGATTAAGCTGCAACAGCGATTGCAGCTCGAAAAATGAAGCCTGCACCACCCGCTCGCTCAGCTCCGGGTGCTGCACCACTCTGCGCTCAATATAATGCTGCTCGTTAATAATGAGCGACACGGTCAACAACGCCGCATCCCGATCGCGCCAAAAAATCCGCCAGGCCGGGAACATGAATCGCGATACCCCCAGCGCAGGCAACAGATACGACAGATCGCGCCCCGCCCGCTTGCCCGCCTCATACAGCAGCAGTTGGGGATAAGCATCCCCAAAAATGAATGCATTGGCCCGCTCCAGCAGCCAGAACGTATCCTCCCGCTGCTGCCAAGACAGCAGCCCAGGCAGCAGTCCGCCCTGCAGATCCGTCATATTCCAGCCGCCATTGCGCGACACCATATGCGCCAGCAGCGCCCAATGCAGCTCCGGGTGCCGCCTGTACATGTCCCAATAAGCCTGAGTGCGCGTCACATTATTGCGGTTGCAGCGCTCCGTCCGCTCCTGAATACTGTGCAGCAGCTCCGTCTCCTGCTCGCTGCACAGCTCGCTCTCACGCCGCAAGCGAGCCTCCGCAGACACGCTGCCATGCGGCGACCATTCAGGAACAGGGCGAACAGACTCATCTGCACCGCCCCTGCCAGGACCCGCCTGATCAGCCTTCGCATTGACTTCATCCCCTGTACCGTCATGCCTGCCCCTTGCACCACGCGCAGCTCCCAGCGAGCGGTGCTTGGCTGCATGACGGCGGTCAGCCAAACCAGACTTCTGCGCGGCACCCGGCGCCGCTTGGGATAAGGCCGCGGAGTCGGCAGCATCCATAGACGCCTGAGCGCCAAGCTCGCTAGCCGCCTCCATGGCGCTCCCGATCCGCTGGCTGCTTGCCAGCAGCGGCCCAGAGGACATCCGCCCCATCCGGCGGCAAGCCTGGAGCAGCAGCTGCAGCGAATCCGGGCGCAAACGGAGCTGGCGCGCACTGCGGGCCATACGACGGGATCGCTGTTGCCCCCGCCATTTGGCAACAACATAGTAGAGCGCGTGCTGTGGCAGCCGCAGCAGGCGGCCGGATTGTCTTAGCGCCGCCTTGATCCAATCCCGCACTTTCCTCCACGGCGCACCGATGCGCTTGTTCCCTTGCCCCATTAGCCTGCACTCCTTCGTATCGATCCTAACTACCAGTATCGGCACGAGCGGATGGCTTTCATTCAAGCTCCAGGCAAAAAAAACGGTTCACCTGCCCTCACAAGGACAGATGAACCGTTCTCCTGTACGCACCCGGCCCCATACAATCGAGGGCACCTGGGCGGGACGGCTGGCATCGGCACATATTAGCGAAACATGCCCCACAGCTTGATGAGATGAAACGTATTCTTCGGATCAATCTTCTGGGCGATCACGAACGCCACCAGTTGCTCCTCCTGCGTATCCGTCAGCGGCTCCTTCAGGATCGCCGCCGCCGACTTGACCAACCGCCGCACCTTGCCGCGGTCCTGAAGATCCTGCTTCGACAGATCCGACACCAGCAGCTTGATCCGCTCCTTGGTCGGCGTATGCTTCAGCTTCGCCTTCACGCGCTCGACCAGCTCCGGGCGGATGCCGAACTTCTTGTAGCTCATGAGATGCGCACCTCCGTATTCAGGCCTGGCCGTCTCTGGCGAGCGGCCCGATAGCCGACAATTCTTTACTATATGCCGGCTCTGCCCGGAAGTTGCGTCAGTCGAGCAAGTCTCCCTGGAAAATCTGCTCCCGCGTCAGCCGCTCGCGCAGCGCCCCATACTCCGGCAGCTTCCAGAAGCGCTCATCCGCCACGAGCTGCGCCGCATCATCGCGCGCCTGCTCCAGCACCGCGAAGTCGCTCGACATATCGGCGAGCTTGAACTCCGGCAGCCCGCTCTGCTTGGTTCCGAAGAAGTCGCCTGGGCCGCGCAGCTCCAGATCACGCCGCGACACCTCGAAGCCGTCATCCGTCTCCGTCATCACCTTCATCCGCTCCTGCCCGATCTCCGACTTCGGGTCAGCGATGAGCACACAGTACGACTGATGAGCGCCCCGCCCGACACGGCCGCGCAACTGATGCAGCTGCGACAGACCGAAGCGCTCGGCATCCATCACCACCATCAGCGTCGCGTTCGGCACATCGACGCCAACCTCAACCACTGTCGTCGAGACGAGCACCTGCGTCTCATTGACGCTGAACTGGCGCATCGCCTCCTCCTTCTCCGCCGCTGCCATCCGCCCGTGCAGCAGACCGACGCGATAATCGGGGAAGGCTTGCTGCAACTGCACATGCAGGTCAATCGCATTTTGCACATCGAGCTTGTCCGACTCCTCGATCAACGGGCAGATCAGATACGCCTGCCTGCCTGCCGACACCTCGCGGCGGATGAAGCCCAATACCCGATTCAGCAGCTCGTGCTTGACCCAATAGGTCTTGATCGGCTTGCGCCCCTGCGGCCGCTCGCGCAGCGTCGATACATCCATGTCGCCGAAGGCCGTAATCGCCAGCGTGCGGGGAATCGGCGTCGCCGTCATCGTCAGCACATCCGGGTTCATCCCCTTGCGCCGCAGCACACTGCGCTGATTCACCCCGAAGCGGTGCTGCTCATCCGTCACCACAACGCCAAGCTGTTGAAAATGAACCCCGTCCTGAATGAGCGCATGCGTGCCCACTGCAATCTGCGTCAGTCCCATCTGCAGTCCGCCCAGCACATCGCGCCGCTGGCGCTCCGTCATGCTGCCCGTCAGCAGCCCAACCTGCACATGATACGGCTCGAACAGCCGCTGCAAGGAGCGCATATGCTGCTCTGCCAGTATCTCCGTCGGCACCATCAGCGCTCCCTGATGACCCGAGGTTACAGCCGCATATAGCGCGATCGCTGCGACCACCGTCTTGCCAGAGCCAACGTCGCCCTGCAGTAGCCGGTTCATGCAGTATGGCTGGCGCATGTCATGCAGAATTTCGTTCGTCACCTTCTTCTGCGATTCCGTCAGCTCGAAGGGCAACTGGCGGACGAAGGCCAGCACTGCCTCATTGTCGATCTTGTGGGCGACCCCGTCCTTGCGATCGCGATTCCAGGCGCGGTAAGCGTGCAGCTTCAGTTGGAACAGAAATAACTCCTCATACACCATTCGCCGCCGCGCCTCCTGCCCCTCATGCGAGTCCTCGGGATGGTGGATGCGCCGAATTGCCTCGCGGCGCGGCATAAGTCGGTGCTGGGTCACCAGCTCGCGCGGCAGCACCTCCTCAACCATCGTGCCGTATTGCAGCAGCGCCTGCCCGATCGTCTTGCGCATCCAGTTCTGCGTGAGCGAGCCCCCGACGGAGTAGACCGGCTGCAGCGTGCCTGATTTGGCGGATGCGCCACCGGGGAACTCCGAATCCGCCACCGTTAGCTGCAGCCTGCGCTGATCCCATTTGCCTGTCAGCACAATCTCACGCCCTGGCTGAAGCTGATCCTTCAGATAATGACGGTTGAAGAAGACCGCTGTCACCAGCCATTGCTCGACCGCCACCTTACAGCTCAACCGGGACTTCGCGCGTCCGTAGCGCTGCATGACCGGCTCCCCCATAATCTTGCCCTGCACCGTAATCTTCTCGCCATCCTTCACCGAGGATAGCTCCCGAATCCGGTAATCCTCATAACGAAACGGATAATACTCCAGCAGATCTCCAACCGTATGAACGCCAAAGGCGTGAAGCTCCTGTTCCTTCGGAGCACTCACGCCTTTCACTTGGCGGACAGAAATCTGATCTATAACCATCGTCATCGTTCCACCCTCACGCCCTTGACATGAAAATAGCGGCTGCGCCCGGACCCACATGGGTGCCGATGACCGCGCCCAGCTTCGTAAAGCCGACCTCGCGCACATCAAAATGCGCCTTCGCCAGCTCCAGCAGCTCCGCCGCATTGCCTTCATGGTGTGCAGAGGCCATCATAATATGAACGGGCACACCGTCGAAGTCCTGCTTCAGCAGCTCCATCATTCGAGCCATTGCCTTGCGCTGACCACGCACCTTGTCCACTGCGGCAACCATACCCTCATTATCTACGGTCAAGATCGGCTTAATGTTCAGAATCGAGCCGAACAGCGCCGCCGCCTTGCCGATCCTTCCGCCCTTTTGCAAATATTCCAGTGTATCCACCAGGAAGTACAGCCGAATATCCTGACGCAGCCGGGCAATCTCGGCTAGAATCTCCTCCTTGCCCGCCCCTTCCCTCGCCATCCGGGCTGCCTTCACCACCGCAATGCCGTAGCCGTAGGAGGCCATCTTCGAGTCGATGACCGTAATATCCCCTTCCTGCTCCTGCAAGGAGGTTGCCAGCAGCGCCGACTGGTACGTCCCGCTAAGCGCTGAGGACAGATGCAACGAGATAATCGCTGCGCCAGGATGCTCCTTCAGCAGCCGGTCATAGACCGCCATGAAGTCGGCCGGCGAGGGCTGCGAGGTCGTGGGCAATACATCCGAAGCGATCAGCTTGGTGAAGAATTCATCCGATTCGATCGTTACGGCGTCTTCATACACCTCATGGCCGAAATGCACCTTGAGCGGCACCATGATGATGCCTAGCTCCTCCCGCACCTCGCGAGCAATGTCCGCTGTACTGTCCGTCACAATAATGACCTGCTGTGCTCCCATGATCTTCCCCCCCTCTCCTTAACATTATTCTACGGCAAAAAGATACGGATATAAAGGCTGACCGCCGCTGTGAACCTCCAGCTCCACCTCTGGATACGTCTCGCGCAGCCAGTCCGACAGCTCCTCGGTCACCGCCTGCGGCGCATCCTCGCCGGTGAGGATCGTCACCAGCTCTCCGCTGTCGCCGATCATGCGAGAGAGCAGCTCGCGGCAGACGCCGATCAACTCAGGCGCTGACGCCACGATGGCCTTCTCCTGAATGCCAATATAATCGCCTGCTGCAATCGTCAGCTCCTCGATGGCCGTGTCGCGCACCGCATGCGTCACCTGCCCGGAGCGCACCTGTTGTGCCGCCTCCTGCATGAACGCCTCATTGCGCTGCGGCGTCTCATGATCCTTGAAGGCCAGCAGCGCCGCCATCCCTTGCGGAATCGAGCGGGTCGGTATGACAGTTACCTGCCGCTCGCTCAGCTCAGCGGCCTGCTGAGCTGCCAATATAATGTTGCTGTTGTTCGGCAAAATATAGATATGCTCTGCAGGAAGCGAATGAATTGCCTGCACGAAGTCCTCAGCGCTCGGATTCATGGTCTGACCGCCAGACAACACAATATCGACATTATTATCAAGGAAGATGCTCGCAATGCCCTCACCCAGCGCCACGCTGATGATTCCATACGGCGCCAGCTCATAAACCTCCTCCAGCGCGCTCGGCGCAGCAGCACCGGCGAGCACCGAAGGCATCTGGGCAGCGAGCGCCTCCTCCTCAACGCTCGCATAGCTGCTCCATGCCGGAGCAACCTCTATGCTCTCATCATAGACCGTGCCATCATGAAGCAGATCGCGGTGCTGCTCACGCATGTTCAGAATCTGAATATCGGTAAGCTCGCCATACGGCAGCGACAGATTCAATACATCCCCCGGCTTGCGCGAGTGGACATGCACCTTGATGACATCGTCATCAACGATGACCAGAATCGAGTCTCCATCCTGCGACAATGCCTGCTTGAAGGATGCCTCATCGAACTGGACAGCCGGAACCCCTCCCAGCGTCCGCTGAATGAAAAACTCCATGTCATACAAATATTCAATGGTCTCCGTCGAAAGCTGCGACTGGGCTGCTGCGGAGGCTGGAGCAGCAGACGCTGAACGCCCGCTCCCCTGGCTGGCAGCCGTATGAGCAACCGCCCCGCGCGCGCTCCCCAGCGGCGCTCCCTTCTTCTCCAGGCTCGCCGCTGGAGGAACGCTGTCCCGATGTCCCTCCTGCATGACGCCAGCCTCCGCTCCACGCAGGCTCTGCAGAAAGCCCTCATAGATATAGACCAGCCCCTGGCCGCCCGAATCGACAACGCCGACCTGCTTGAGCACCGGCAACAGCTCTGGCGTGCGCGCCAGCGCCTCATTCGCCTTCGCGCAGACCTCCTCCATCAGCTCTGTTATGCTCTGGGCACGACGAGCATAGTAAACCGCATGCTTGGCAGCCTCCTTGGCAACCGTCAGGATCGTTCCTTCCACCGGCTTGACGACAGCTCGATAGGCTGTATCGACTCCCTGCTGCAGCGCTGCTGCGAATTGGACAGGCGTCACCTGCTCCTGTCCAGCCACACCGCGGGCAAAGCCGCGGAATAGCTGAGACAAAATAACGCCAGAGTTGCCTCTTGCGCCCATCAGAAGCCCCTTGGAGAGCACCTCCGTCACCTTTGCCAGCGATTCCGATGGCTTGCCGCGCAGCTCCTGCACCCCGGCGTTCATCGTCAGATTCATATTCGTTCCCGTATCGCCATCCGGCACTGGAAACACATTTAGCGCATTGACATGCTCCACATGCCGCTGTAGATGCTCAGCTCCTATAAAAACCATTGCAGTAAAGTCGCTTCCATTAATAAAGCGCTTACTCATATGGATACCCTCCCCTACCGAGATACACGAACGCCTTGAACAAATACATGAACATGATCAGCCTGAATGCCAACCACCTCATTGAGCACGTATTTGACTTTGGATTGAATGTTATGCGCGACCTCTGAAATTTTGACTCCGTAGCTTACGATGATATACAGATCGATGTGCAGTGCGTCTTGCTCCCGGCGAAGTTCGACCCCTCTGGACAGGTTCTCGCGGCCTAGCAGTTCGGCGATGCCGTCCTTGAACTGCTTGCGGGATGCCATGCCTACAAGTCCGTAACACTCCATAGCGGCAGATCCGGCAATTACAGATACAACCTCATCGGCAATATATATCGTCCCGGATTCTGTGTTCATCTGAATCGTCACGGCGCTCACTCCCCTTGTGTTCATTATGCAGCGCGACTTGCGCTCGCGGGCAAACAAAACTATGTATGGATGCCAAGCCATCTATCCTGCAACGAGGACTATTCAACATTGTACTATAAAAAAAAGCGATATAGAAGACAAACGAGCCGATATTGGCGATGTACAGCCACCTTATCGGCTATTTCCTTAATTTTAAGCACTTTTAAGCCGCTTTGCAAATGTTTACTACTAAAGCAATCTTCCCTCTCCATCTAGCTTTGCCAAAAACAGAATCACCATCCCTGTCGCCGACTCGGCGGTTTGGGTATGGTGATTCTAAATTTGTTCTGATTAGTTCAAGGCGAGCGCCTGGAGGATGACAGCCGCAGCTTCCGCCCGCGTAGCCAATCCTTTTGGACGCAGAGAACCGTCCTTATAGCCGCTCATAATGCCGTTGGACGATACCGCGGCAACTGCCTTTTGCGCCCAGGCTGCAATGTCGGCGCTATCCGTGAACGAGCTTTCGGCTTCAACCTCAGACAGCTTGGCAGCCTTGGCAATCATCACCGCCATCTGCTCACGTGTAATGAGATCATTAGGCCCAAATCGTTCGGCGCTGTAGCCATTGACGATGCCGGCCTCCACAGCAGCCACGATCGCGTCCTTCGCCCAGTGCGAAGCGGTATCCTCGAACGCAGCGCTGCCCTTCGCCTCCAGCTTGTACGCCTTGGTCAGCACCGACACAAACTCCGCGCGGGTAATATTATTATTCGGCTTGAAGGTGCCGTCGGGATAGCCGCTAATCGCGTTCAGTGCAACGAGCTTCTGGATCGGAGCCGCAGCCCAGTGGCCGCTGATGTCCGTCAGAACCGGAGTAGACGGCTTCGGATCGCTCGGGAGCTTCTCGGAGAGAACGGCAAATTTGGTAAAATGGTTCACGGTTCCCGAGAGCGTGCGTGTCGCCCAATTGACCTGCTGATTGTCAAGCGGAACCCAGATGCCCTTGGTCTCATCGAGCCAACCGATGACCACTTTATGCGTGCTCAGGGTAATGCCTGACACGCTGATTGGCAAGGTGATCGTGATCGGCTTCAGGAAATTGCCGCTCTTGTCCTTCGTAATTTCAAATACATCGCTTGCTAGCACCTGTTCTGCAGGAACCGGAAGCTTCGATGTATCCGCGACCTTCACAACGGTAATGCGCATGCTGCTGTCCAGCGCCGCGGCAGGTATATCGATGACTGCACCGTTCAGCACAGCCTGACCGCCCGCAACCTGAATCTGCTGGCTGTTGCTTGGTGTCGTCGTGGAGGCGTCTCCTCCGCCTCCTCCGCCGCCACCGCCAGTGGAGCCGCCAGAGGTCGAGGCTGCCTTCACCTCGAACGGATCGGAGGCAACGTCTGTTCCTTGGCCGACCGCCGCCGTATAGGTGCCCAGCGTTGCCCCGGCAGGCAGCTTGATGGATACCGAATACGTGCCGCCGCTTGTCTTCACGACATCATAATAGAGCACGGTATTGTTCGGTGCAACAACCTTGACAATCACTTCTGAATAGCTGGATGATCCGGCGATCGTAATCGTATCCCCAGGCACCTTGCTCGTAATATCCGTAATCGTGACATTATTCGAGGCCGCCCATGCATGACCCGGAATGGCTGCCAGCAGGAGCACCGCAATAATCATTAGATGGAACCAACGTTTGTTCACGCCATGTTTCCTCTCTTTCATGGAATCATCGAACCCGGCCCTGCGGCCAGGTTCGATGGACAAGGATATAACCAGGGATTAGTTCAGAACAACCGGATCGGCCAGCGCATTACCCACTTCCGTGAAGCTGCCGCTGTAGGCGTCTGCTACAAACACTTTTACGGAGTAGTTGGCGCCAGATACGTTGAAGTGAGCCTTCAACTCCTCGGCAGAAGCCACATCCTTCTCCAACACCACGATGCTGACCGGCTCATTGCCGCGCATCAGTTGGAAGATAACCACCTCATTGCCGCTGTGAGTCATACCCGCAGTAGGCGAGACGGTCACCTTCGCCAGTACACCATTGGTGGTTGTCAGCGAGCCATCGCTGATGACGAACGGCTTCGCTCCCTCGGCAGCATAAGCAACCGTGGCCTTGTCGCTCTCCTCCAGACCTGCCCGGGTGACAGACACCAGAACCGTACCGCCACCTGTTCCCAGTTGCGCGACGGTAACGGTAGCCGAAGTCGCCTGAGCGCCAACCGTCTCTGTGCCCAGCAATACATTCAAGGCACTGTATACGCGCACGACATCGCCAGCTTGCAAGCCGCCAACCTCAATCGTATCCGACTGATTCTGCTCGCGGTTGACGACCATAATATTCGCCGCAGCAGGCTGTGACGTTTTCACGCGCTTCAGCACCGTGACTGTAAAGCTCTTCGTCTCCGTCACATTGCCCTTGGTGATCGTCGCTGTCAGCGTCACCGCCTTGTCGCCGGACGCATTCGCCGGGCGCGTCACCACGCCGCTTGCCGCGATCACATTCGCATCGCTCGTTGCCCAGGCGATCGTTGTGCCACTCGCTCCGCTGAGCGGCAGCGTCAGATTGCCCGTCACCGCCGAGGCTGTCTCATTGCCTGTGAAGCCGATCGCCAGCGCCGTCTTGTCAGCCGCTACCGACTCGCTATCGTTCAGCGCCGATTGCTTCAACACGTTCACGATGAACTGCTTCGTCTCCGTCACATTGCCCTTCGTAATCGTCGCTGTCAGCGTCACGGCCTTGTCGCTGGACGTATTCGCCGGGCGCGTCACCACGCCGCTCGCTGCGATCACATTCGCATCGCTCGTTGCCCAGGCGATCGTTGTGCCACTCGCTCCGCTGAGCGGCAGCGTCAGATTGCCCGTCACCGCCGAGGCTGTCTCGTTGCCTGTGAAGCCGATCGCCAGCGCCGTCTTGTCAGCCGCTACCGACTCGCTATCGTTCAGCGCCGATTGCTTCAACACGTTCACGATGAACTGCTTCGTCTCCGTCACATTGCCCTTCGTAATCGTCGCTGTCAGCGTCACGGCCTTATCGCTGGACGCATTCGCCGGGCGCTTCACCACGCCGCTTGCCGCGATCACATTCGCATCGCTCGTTGCCCAGGCGATCGTTGTGCCACTCGCTCCGCTGAGCGGCAGCGTCAGATTGCCCGTCACCGCCGAGGCTGTCTCATTGCCTGTGAAGCCGATCGCCAGCGCCGTCTTGTCGGCTGCTACCGATTCGCTATCGTTCAGCGCCGATTGCTTCAACACGTTCACGATGAATTGCTTCGTCTCCGTCACATTGCCCTTGGTGATCGTCGCTGTCAGCGTCACCGCCTTGTCGCTGGACGTATTCGCCGGGCGCGTCACCGTGCCGCTCGCCGCAATCACATTCGCATCGCTCGTTGCCCAGGCGATCGTTGTGCCACTCGCTCCGCTGAGCGGCAGCGTCAGATTGCCCGTCACCGCCGAGGCTATCTCGTTGCCTGTGAAGCCGATCGCCAGCGCCGTCTTGTCGGCTGCTACCGACTCGCTATCGTTCAGCGCCGATTGCTTCACCACGTTCACGATGAACTGCTTCGTCTCCGTCACATTGCCCTTCGTAATCGTCGCTGTCAGCGTCACGGCCTTATCGCTGGACGCATTCGCCGGGCGCGTCACCACGCCGCTTGCCGCGATCACATTCGCATCGCTCGTTGCCCAGGCGATCGTTGTGCCACTCGCTCCGCTGAGCGGCAGCGTCAGATTGCCCGTCACCGCCGAGGCTGTCTCGTTGCCTGTGAAGCCGATCGCCAGCGCCGTCTTGTCGGCTGCTACCGACTCGCTATCGTTCAGCGCCGATTGCTTCAACACGTTCACGATGAATTGCTTCGTCTCCGTCACATTGCCCTTGGTGATCGTCGCCGACAACGTGATCGCCTTATCGCCAGCCGTATGCGCGGGTCGGGTCACTGTGCCATTTAGCGAGATGACATTCGCATCGCTGGACAGCCAGGCAATCGTCGTGCCGTTCGCTCCAGCCGTCGGCAGGGTCAGATTGCCGCTTACGGCAGACTCTGTATCTGTACCGGAGAAGCCGAGTGCAAGCGCCGCCTTGTCCGCTGCTGCCGACTCCACATCATTCAGTGTGAGCTGCTTGAGCACCGTCACTGTGAATAGCTTCGTCTCGGTCTCTCCGCCCTTCGTAATCGTTGCCGTCAAGGTGACCGTCTTGTCTCCCGCAGTGAAGGCCGGACGGGTGACCGTGCCATCAGCCGCAACAACCGTCGTATCACTAGATGTCCAGGTGACGACCGAGCCATTCGCTCCTGCTGTCGGCAAGCCCAGAGGGTTAACCACTCCTGCCGCCGTATCTGCTCCGTTATAGGTCAGGCGAAGCGCAGCCGCATCCTCCTCCACTGCTTCCGCATCATTATACTGATCCAGCCGCAGAACATTCAGCGTAAATTCCTTCGTCTGCGTTGAGGCGCCCTTGACAATCGTCGCCGTCAGCTTGACAATCGCATTGCCTGCCTTGCGTGCAGGGCGGCTCACCTCGCCTGTAGTCGACACGACATCCTCATCCGCGGAGGCCCATGTAATCGTCGTGCCATAATCGCCTGCGACTGGCAAGGTCAGATCGCCTGTCACCGACGCTGCCGAATTGCTGCCGGAATAACCGATATTCAAGGCAGATGCATCAGCGCCAACCGCTTCCGCATCGGTGATGTCGTTTTTGACGACGATAATGACGAATTGCTTCGTTCTCGTCTGGCCCTGGTAGCTCAGCGTCGCCTTCAAGGTAACGGCTGCATCCCCATCCAGGTACGCAGGGCGGGTGACTTCGCCAAGAGCGCCTGCACCCGAATCGACATTGACATACGACTTGCTCGATTCCCAGGTAATGACCGAACCGCCCGCGCCACTCACCGGCAGCGTCAGATGATCCAGCACCTCGCTTGGCGAATCGCCACTGGCGAAACCGATCTGCAGCGCATTGGCGTCACGCGCCAGCGTCCCCTGATCGATCGCCGCGTCCAGCGCGTCCTGGATGCTGGCCTTGTCCGCATAGCCGTTCGTAACCGGCGCGGCCAGACGCACCTGATTGGCTGCCTCCAGCTTGTCCGCAGCGCTGAGCAGGTTGAAGTCGGTCAGATCCAGCCCAAGGCTGACATCTGTCAGTGCGGCAAGAGCTGCGGAATCGGTTGCGGCAATATTAACCGCTGCAACTGGCTGACGATCGAGCACCGCCTGATCAAAGGCCGCTTGAATCGCATTCTGATCAGCATAGCCTGCGCCTGCCGGAATCCCTGCCAATACATCCGCCGAAATCGCGAGCTGGTCCGCCATCTTCCACTGGTTTGCAGGGCTGAGATTAAGACCAAGGCTCATATCGCCCAGCGCTGTACCCATAGCCAAGGCGCTCGTTGCCAGGTTGACCGCCGCAATCGGCTGACGAGCCGTTACAGCGGAATCGAAGGCACTCTGCACCGCTGCCCAGTCCGCGAAGCCCGGATACCCCCCGCCAGGACGCGCAGCATGCACCGCAGCAGCAACAGCCTCGCGGTCATTGGTGAGCCAGCTCGTGAACACGCCCTGATCTAGCCCCTCCGGCTCTGTAGCGAGCACCGTCAGGATGTCTGCGCCAGAAGCAGCCAGGTTCAGCGCGGCAATCGGCTGACGCTCGGTCATCTTAGCCGAGAATGCCGCCGCCAGTGCGCCCGTATCTGCATAGCCGTCCGCCGGGCGGGCCGCTACGAGCGCAGCCGACACAGCAGCCTGGTCAATAGCCACCCAGCCGCCATACACGGTCAGATCGAGCGTCAATTCAGTCTCGTAGGCGTTCAGAGCGAGATCCATCTCATCCTCATCCTCAGCCAGGTTGACCGCTGCCAGCGGTGTTCGGGCCACTAGCGCGTCATTAAACTTCAACTGAATATCAGACAACGTAGCATAGCCCGTGCCTACGTCCGCCAGCACAACGCCTGCCACGTAGAGCTGATCCTCTGTGCTCCAATTGTCAAAATTGTACCGTACCAGACCAAGCGCATTCGACTTCAGCGAGGCCAGCATCGCTTCCTCATCTGCCGCAGCGTTCACCGCAACGATCGGCTTGCGTGCGTCGATTCCATCTTCCAGCGCGGTCTGCACCGCTGCCTTGGTTGCATAGCCAGTGCCCCGGTTAGTCCGAACATATTCAGCTACCGCCAGCTTGTCCACATCGAGCCAGCCTGCGTACTCGTCCAGCGTCAGCGCAAGCGTTGCATCCTCGATCGCTGTCTTCATCTGAGCAGCACTGGCCGCCGCATTGACCGCCGCCATCGGAGCATCCGCAGCAATCGCCGCCGCCAGTGCGCTCTGCACCGCTGCGACATCGGCATAGCCGGACGCAGGACGCTCATCGACCAGATAAGCAGACACGAGCAGCCGGTTCGCATCGGAAGGGAGTGCGTCATAAGCGGTACGGTCAAGCCCTGTAATCGCTTCGACAGCCGTCTTCGCCGCGGCCCCCGTCGTCGCCAGATTCAATTCAGCAATCGGCTGCCTGGCCGTTACCTTCGCATTCAGTGCCGCCTGTATTGCAGCCTTGTCCGCATAGCCAGTCGTATCCGCTGCTTGATCTGCCAGCAGTCCGGCAAGCACCGCATCGACGTCCACGGCAAGCCAGCCCGAGTAGCCGGAAACGTTCAGATTGAGCGTGGCCCCCTCCAGCGCAAGCCTCAGCTCTGCTTCTGTAGCGGCGCTGTTGACGGCCGCCTCCGGCTCGCGATTGTTAACCGCTACATTGAAGGCCGTCTGCACATTAGCCAGCATCGTCCAGGAGCCTCCACCACGGATCGAGATTACGATCGCAGCCGCAGCCGTCTGATCCGCAGGCTTCCAGTTCTCATAGATGCCCTGAACCAGCCCAAGATCGACTGCCTCCAGCGCCGTCTCCATCGATGCTTCGTCAGCAGCGATATTGACCGCCTGAATGGCATTCGCCAGATCCAGCGCCGCTTGGACCGCAGCCTTGTTCTCAAAGCCGTCCAGCGGACGATTATCGGCAACAATAGCTGCAATCTGCGTGCCATACGTAGCATATAGTGCGCCAAGGGTGAGATTCAGCGCCGCGTCAGTCAACGCAGCATCCATCTCTGTTGCATTCGTCGCAGCATTGACCGACGCCAGCGGCATCACATCACTAACCGCCGTATTGAACGCGGCCTGCACTGCGGCTTGATCCGCATATCCGATCGTTGGAACATTCGCAAGGACATGAGCCGACACCGCTGCCTTGTCTGCACTCTTCCAGCCGCTCCAGTGCGTCCCGAGATTCAAGGCCAGATCGTTATCCTCCAGCGCAGCCTGCATCGCGGCTTCATCGACCGCAAGGTTCACAGCCGCTACCGATGCGCGCGCATCAACCGCACTATCAAATACCGTCACGAGCGCCGCCTTGGTAGCAAAAGCTCCATTAGAGGTACGATGCTGAAGTACACTGCTCGCTACCGCTGTCCGATCTGCAGATTTCGTATAGCTGGTATAGAGCGCATTGGCAGGGAGCGCCAGATCGGCATCCTCAAGTGCCAACTGCATCGCCGCTGCATCTGCCGCCAGGTTGACACTCGCCAGCGGTGCTCTGTTCAGCTCCGCCGCGTCGAACACCAGCTCGGCAGCCGGGCCGCTCACATATCCATCGGATGGACGAGCACCCAGCACCTCCTGGGCAACCGCCAGTTTATCGACATTATCCCATGCTGCAGGCGGCAGCAGATTAATTCCCGCCAGCGCTGTCAGCATCGCTGCCGCGTCAGCAGACAGATTGACCGCTGCAACAGGCGTTCGGTTCGTTACAGCCGTGTCAAATGCCGTCTGTACAGCGGCCTGATCGATATAGCCGTCTCCAGAGCGGGCGCTCTGCACCGCATCAGCGACCGCATTGCGGTCAGCCGTCAGCCAGGTCGAATACACGCCTGGCGTCAAGCCCAGCAGAGCAGCTTCCAGCGCTGCGCGCATCGCGGCTGTGTCGCCTGCCAGGTTGACCGCTGCCAGCGGCGCATTGGCGGCAAGCGCTGCATCGAGCGCCGCTTGAACCGCAGCCTTGTCAGCAAACCCTCCGCCTGGGCGAGCAGCAAGCACCGCATCCGCTACCGTGTTTTTATCATTAAGCAGCAGGCCGTTATACGTGTCCAGAGAGAGTCCCAGCACGACAGCCGTCAACGCGCTCTTGATGCTGCCCCGATCCGCCGCCGCGTTGACCACATCCACCGCCTGGCTGATCTGCTCCGCTGCTACATGCACACTCAGCGCTGCCTGAATAGCCGGCTGATTGGCAAAGCTGCCATCCGCTGTCCTTTGATTCAGCATCGCTTGTGCCGCCGCCAGCCTGTGCGCCGCATTCAGCTTGTAGTACTCGACAAGATCCAGACCAAGCCCGGCTGCCTCGAGCGCCGACTTCATCTCTGCAGCGTCAACAGCGCCGTTCACGACCGCCACAGCGGCAGCATAGGCCGCCTCCATTGCCTTGAGCGTGACCAGCTCGTTGAGCTTTGTCTGAATCGCATTTTTATCCGCGAATGCGCCGTTGCTCTGCTTTTCATCGTACATTTGCTGCGCGACCGCCAAGCGATCGGTGGCATTCAGATTTTGGTAGGAGGTCAAAATAAGTCCGAGGTAAGGGTCGCCCAGTGCTGTTGCCAGCGCATTGGCATCGGCGGCCTGATTGACTCCCGCTACAGCCGTTGCCAGTGCTTCCGCATCAAGCGCCTCTTGTACAGCATCGTTGAGCCAATTCTGGATGTCCGTCTGGCTAGTAAAGCTGCCCCCTTGATTGGAGCGATGCTGAAGCATCAGTGCTGCCGCATTCAGCTTGCCATCCGGTGTGCTCAGATTGTTGTACGTGGTCAAAATCAGCCCGAGCGCCGTGCTTTCCAGTGCGGTTCTCATCTCGGAGGCGGTGGCCGCATTGTTCACCGCCGCGATCGCATTGGCCAGCAGCTCGATATTTTGCCGATCGGATACATACGTATTCAACTGCTCCTGAATGTCCTGCTGAGTGGCATAACCGCCGCCGGGACGACTATCGATCATACTTTGCGCTACAATGACTTGCCCTTGAGCGCTCAGCGTGCCGTAGCTCGTCAGGTTAAGTGCCAGATCGGGGCGGGCGAGCGCCGTCTGCATCTCAGCGGCGGTTGCCGCATTGTTCACATCCGCTATCGCAGCCAGCTCATCTGCACTGGCCACAGGTGCCGGAATCAGCGAGACGACCGAGGAGACCGCAATGGCAGCCGACATCATCGCAGCCACATTTTTAGTTAAAGGCTTGTGCTCATCACTTTTCTTATTGGACATGGGTTAGACCTCTCTTTTTTGGCATATAAAATCCCGTTCGATGACAAACACAATTTAATTCACCTGCAATACATGCCATTCGTCTGTGCCGAAGCGCACGAGACACACTGTCTGCTCTACGCTCCGCTTCCCCGAAGAATGCTGCTCGAACACATCAAGATAGACACGAAAGATCGGCTCCTCACCGCAGGTGACAACCATCTCGGACTGCAGAGCATACCCGCGCTTCAATCCGGGGCGTCTGCCAGAGCCAGGGGCGCCGTATTCGTCCAGATAGCGGGCAGCCGTTCGTATAATTCGCAGTTGCTCTCCCAGCTCCAGCTTATCTATGGTCTGAATCACTTCCTCCTGCTGCGCTTCCTCCGAAGCGCCCTCGCACCGCTGGGTGACAGGCTCCGATGCTGCGGCGCTTCTCTCTGACATGAGCCATGACGATAACCGGTGGATCATGCCGCTCCCTCCCCTCACTTCAGCCCTGAATGGTTAGGCGAGCGATACGATCGCGGTATTGAGCGCCTGCTGCAGCGCCGCACGGCTCGTGAATCCTCCCGCAGGAGCCGCAGCCCGCACCGACTCAGCGACAGCTTGCTTCTGCTCGGGGGTCAATTTCCGGTAATGCAGCATAACAAGCCCCAAATACGGGGATTCCAGTGCATGCTGGAGTTGAGTCGAATCGCCCGAGGAATTGACTGCCACAAGCGCATCACGCAGCACCGCCGCATCGCGCTGAGCTGCCACCGCCCGGTTCAAGGCCTCCTGCACAGCCGCCGAATCCGCCAGCGGAACGCCGCTGCTGAGCAGCGCCTCTGCTGCTGCCGCCCGATCTTGCTCCGACAAGGCGTTATAGGCCGTCAGATTCAGAGCCAGCTCCGCTGCCTCAAGCGTGCTCTGCAGCTCGGATGCGGTCGAAGCGCTATTCAGCTTGTCCAGCGCCTGCACAACGGGCGAGGTAGTCTGCGGCAAGGCATTGAAGACGCTTTCGGTCTGTTCTCCCGAATCTGCGGGCGACAGTCCGTTCGCTGACACCTCCGCTGTTGTAATGCCAGAGGACAGCAGCGGCGCCGCAACTGCAGCCGCCAGCGTCAACGTCAGCGCCTTGGCTGCGCGCTTGCCTTTTGCGGCGTGTGTATTGGATTTGCTCTCGTATCTTTTGGTCACAGGTGATCGCCTCTTTCTTCTATAGATCTATCGAATTCCCGGATCAGCACTACGCTGTTCCCTGCAGCAGCGCTGCCCGGCTTTCCTGCTCTCGAATGACGGCCTTGGCTATAAAGCGATGGTATCTGCGAACAAAGAGGGTATGGAGCCGATAAGCCTCCTCCTCGTACACCTGCACGAGATCCCGGGATTCCAGCGCCCGAAAATGAATCCCTTGCCTGATCATAGCAAGCTGCTCCATATGCTCCATCCAGTACTGATCGAGCTGACGCAAGCAGCGCAGACGCCATCCACGGCGCCATGTCTGCAGCTCCTGCTGCTCCACAAAGCGGGCCCATCCAGGCTCCCACAGCAGTCTGAGCTGCTCTGCCATCTTGCCCGTCGTCATCTCAGGATCGGCATGCAGCCCTTCCAGACGGAATTCCTGGCCAAGCTGGCGCAGCTTCCATTCCTCAACCATTCGCTCGGGAGGGCATAGCCGCAGTGTGCACTGATCCATCCATTGCTCAACCGAGCGCTGCAGAGCCGACTCGATCCGGTCGGTCAGCAGCAGCTCGTCCCGGCTGGCATAGAACCACTCCCGCTGACGGTGCGTCACACTGTCCAGACGGAATAATAGCGAACGGATGGCATACATATGCTGCTCCGCCCGCTGCTGCACCCGGTCGGCGAATTCCAGCAGCTCCTTGGACGACACCCCATCCTCGCCCCAGCGCCAGTTGCTCTGCCAACGCTCTGCCTCATCGCGGGCAAAACGCTGGAACAGCTCATCCTCCAGCGAGATATAAAATTGCGACCGACCCGGATCGCCTTGCCTGCCTGACCGCCCGCATAGCTGCAGATCGATTCTGCGGCTCTCGTTCCTCTCCAGTCCGATGACATGCAGCCCGCCGCGTTGCGCTACGCCATCCGCAAGACGAATATCCGCGCCGCGACCCGCCATATTCGTGGCAATGGTGATCTTGGACAGCTCGCCAGCTCCGCTAATAATATCCACTTCCTCCTGCTCCGTTCGGGCATTCAGCAGTTGGAACGACAGACCTGCGCGCGACAGTCGCTCAGCCAACTGCTCGGACTGCTGCACCGTCACCGTACCGATCAGCACCGGCACCCCCTTGTCCTGCAAGGCAGCGATGTCCTGAACAAGACGGCTCAGCTTCGCCTCCCTAGTTGCGAACACCAGATCAGGAGCATCCACCCTCATAACCGGCTTATGCGTCCGAATCGGAGCAACCTCCAGGCCGTAGATGTGAAGCAGCTCCTCCTTGGCATCCTGCAGCGTGCCGGACATACCGCTGAGCTGTGCATACAAGCTGAAATACTTCTGTACCGAAATCGACGCATGGGTCAGCGTTTCCTCGCTCAGCTCCAGCCCTTCCTTCATCTCAATCGCTTGCTGCAGACCATCGCCGAATTCCCGGCCCTCCAGCACCCGGCCTGTATAGGCATCAATAATGCCTACCTTGCCCTCAGCAATCAGATAGTCTCTGTCTGCCCTCATGAGGACATGCGCTCGCAAGCATTGGAGCAGAGCATGATAAAAGGATACATGCTCCGGGTCAAACAGATTGTCAATCTGGAAGATAGCCTCCACTCTGCTGATACAGCGATCCGAGAACGAAACCTGGTTCGTCTCATAATCGCATTCGTAGTCCGTTCCTTCCCGAAGCCCTCGAACAAAACGATTGCAAATATGCCATAAATCAGGAGCGCTCCTTGATTTGGAAGCAATGACAATCGGCGTGCGCGCTTCGTCGATCAGGATGCTGTCGATTTCATCGATGATTGCACAGGCAAGCCCGCGCTGCACCCGCTTGTCCGGCTCATCCACCAGATGATCCCGCAAATAGTCGAAGCCAAACTCCGACCACGTGCCATAGGTCACATCACAGCTATAAGCAGCCTGCTTCTCGTCTGCCGTAAGCTCCGCCCGGTTCAAGCCCACCGTAATGCCCAGCAACTGCATAACCTTGGCGGCCTGAAGATAATCACGCTCCGCCAGATACGGATTGGCGGTGATCATATGTACGCCTCTTCCCTGAGCGGCAAACCAGAAGAGCGGAATAAGTGAAGCAAGCGTCTTCCCTTCTCCTGTCCTCATCTCGGCAACCTTGCCGCTGATCATCTCGCAGCCGCCCTCCAGTTGCTCGTTATGCAGCAAGTAGCCAGTAGAGCGCCTGATCGACTCCTTGACGAGCGCAGCCGCCACACAGAGGTCATGCTCAGCGGCTTTCCCGGATTGGAGCAGCTTCGCAAGCTGATCCTTGTGACCGATAAGCTCTTGATCGGACAAACAGCGCATCAGCTCGAACTTGGAATTAATGAGTGCAAGCCTGTCTCTGCGCGCCTTCCTATAGCCTCCAAACCACCCGAGGCGCCTTTCCCTCCCATACCGACCTATACGTGATCACTCTCCCCGGCCAAGGCGGCCCCATTGCAACCTTTGTCCTATTACCCCAGACTATATAAATGATAAAAATAGTACAACTATAAATATCGGTATAATAAATCAATAACTTTAGTACTATTTTTTGCGTTATTGTATAATTTCCTATCCCAACACCCTATATTTTTATGTCGAATTTAATCGATTATAGTCATAAAGAATCATAATTCAATGAACTATTCCGAAGTGTTATAGTTCATTGTACGATGGACATCGTCCCCCTCGACTCCGCTACACAAAATAATGTGAAATGAAGAGGGGCAGGACTAGATTTCAATACCAATTTGTGATATGCTATTTTAGTGTTTATTTGCAGCGGTGTTGTAGCAGCAGTATTTGAAGGAGGTGTATCTCAATGTCTCGCAAATGCTTTATTACAGGCAAAGGCCCAAGCACTGGCAACCATGTATCCCATGCCAATAACAAAAACAAACGCACCTGGGGCGCCAACGTTCAAAAGGTTCGCATCATGGTTGACGGCAAGCCGAAGCGCGTATATGTCAGCGCTCGTGCGCTGAAATCCGGCAAAATTACCCGCGTTTAATCGAGCATAACGGCATGTGTTGTCCTGGACAACACATGCCGCATGTAAAAAGCACCTGAGCTCGCTCAGGTGCTTTTTTTTCATTTTAGCGTGTATAAGTGCTGTTCACCTTAAGTGTAGAGCGCCTAAGAATCGCTACCCCTGCCTTTTCGCCCCCGCTTGCATACGCCGCCGACTGCAGTCAAGCCGCTGTGGCTCCAACGAAGCTCGTCTTCCCTGTACAGCATTCCGCGATTTGTCCCCTTATCGGCGGCAAATGCCGGCCTGCAGTCCAGCGACGGCGGCGGCACAGCCGGCTCGCCAAGCCAGCCTTCCGCCATGCTTGCAAAGTACAGGCGCCAGCAATTCTCGGCATGCTAGGGGCCCAAGGCGAGCAGCAGCTTGCTGTTCACACCGCTCTTGCAGCGGCCCCGCCCGTTACAGGCGCTCTATCCGTCGTTTATAATCGTTCGACAGCGGATGCATCGGAGCTAGTTTTTTTGGAAGGTGTTCAGGACTGCTTTTACAAACCCACCCAAAAACTTCGGCAACTTGATCGTGTAAAATTTCATGTTCCATCCCTCCTCAGCCACGCTATCGAATTCACTTTATTATATTCACCACGACACAAAAAAGGTTACATGAGAAACCGTTCCCCATGTAACCATCCTATGCGTGATCAAGTCGTCCTATTCCAGCGCCGGATTCATCTCGGGCGGCAGCAGATTCACCCCGGCCATATACAGATAGGCCACAATAATGAGCACCGTCAACAGGTAAAATACGATGGACATCACAACAAAGGCAATACGCCCGCCCAGCGACTCATACTGTTTAAAAAAACGAATGCCCAGCAGCAGTACCCCCAGCGAGAATACATAGCGGATAAAGCCCAGATTGGTGAATACCGAGAACAGGCTGAGCAGGATGCCGCAGGCCAGACTATACAGCACGACCGCCAGAAACACTCTGGAGCGCTCGCCCATCAGCCCCTACCCGGACGCAGCGCTGCGATCGCCGCAGCACGGTCAGGCGCATTGAACACCGCGTTGCCAGCTACCAGCACGGTGGCACCCGCTTCACGCACCTGAGCTGCCGTCTGTGCATTGATGCCCCCATCCACCTGGATCAGCACATCTCCTCTGCCGCGACGCTCCAGTTGCTCCTTCAAGCGGGCAATCTTGGACAGCGAGGCCGGGATGAACTGCTGGCCGCCAAAGCCAGGATTGACGGTCATGATGAGCACCAGATCGACATCATCCAGCACCTCCTCCACCGCCGATAACGGCGTGGCCGGGTTCAGTGCCACACCTGCTGGCAGTCCGTGCTCCTTGATCATGTGCAGCACACGGTGCAGATGCAGGCAAGCCTCCGCATGTACGGTAATGCGGTCTGCGCCAGCCTGTACGAAATCTGCAATCAACTGCTCGGGATTGGAGATCATCAAATGAACGTCAAATGTCAGCTTGGAGTGTGGCCGCACAGCGCCGACAATCGGCGCTCCAAAGGTCAGGTTCGGCACAAAATGACCATCCATCACGTCGATGTGAATCCAATCCGCTCCCTTGCTCTCCACATCGGCAATTTCTGCCGCCAGTTTGGCGAAGTCTGCTGACAATATCGATGGTGCAATAATGGACATGAATTAGTACCTCCGCTTTCTATCGTTCATCTCATCCAAAAACAGGCTGTAGTTGCGATGTCGGCTCGGCTCGATCCGCCCTTCCTCCAACGCCTCCAGAACCGCGCAGCCAGGCTCTTGAATATGGCTGCAGCCACGGAATTTGCAGGAGGACGCCAGCTCTCTCATCTCCCGAAAGCAATAACCGAGCTGGTCGATGCCCAGCTCCGTAAAATCAAGCTGGCTAAAGCCCGGTGTATCCGCCACATAACCGCCACCGCCAATCTCGATCAGCTCCACATGGCGGGTCGTATGCTTGCCTCGTCCAAGCCGATTGCTAATGGCCGCCGTCTCCAGCCCTAGACCGGGAACCAGCGCATTCAGCAGCGACGACTTGCCGACACCCGATTGGCCGGAGAATACACTGAGATGACCCTCCAGCCGCGCCTTGAGCGCCTCAATCCCTTCCTTGCGCCGTGAGCTGGTCGTATAGATCTCATAGCCTAGAGGAGCATAGATGCGCCGCACCGCCTCGGCTGCCTCAGCCGCCTCGACCGCATTCTCATCGGACTGTTCTCCATCCGTCAGGTCGCCCTTGCTTAGACAGAGCAGCGCCTGAATGCCCGCATGCTCGATATGTACAAGAAACTTGTCCAGCAGTTGGAGATTGAGCGCCGGCTCGGACACAGAGAACACCAGCACCGCCAGCTCGATATTGGCTACCGGCGGGCGGATCAGCTCCGAGATGCGGGGAAGCAGCTCATCCACCATGCCCTCCCCGTTCTCCGTCAATGTATAGATGACACGGTCGCCAACCAGCGGCGACAGCCCCTTCTTCTTGAAGATGCCGCGCGCCCGGCACTGAATCAGATCGGATGAAGCCGTCGATTCATCCGGCATGACATAATAATAACCGCTTAATGCCTTAACAATGCGTCCTTCGCCCGATCTAGCCTTGCTCGTCATGGTTTCCTCCGGAATTGTGGCTTTCTCCCTGATTGGCGCCGCCATTCTCCGTCGCAGCTCCCTGCTCTGGCTCCTGCGGCTCGGCCGGTTGCTCCACCGGCGGTTCCGGCTCCTGCGGCGCCATGCCCGGAACGCTCTCTCCCTGGGAAGCGCCCGCTTGAACCTGATCATAGGTGCGGGTGAACACATCGGCTAATTCGCCATCGCGATAGACCATCACCTGAGCTTCCTTGCCCGGCCCCAGCGTAACCTTGACCGGAATCGTCGTCCAATCGGAGATCGTCTGCTTGCAGCACTCGATGTTCTGCCCCGTAGCATCCGAATAGACCACCTTCACTTCACTCGTTCCGCCAGCCTGAGCCGGCGAGACATTGATATTGAACGTGAATTGGCGGGCGTCTGCAGGCAGTCCAGAGCTGACGGTGATCGAAACTTCCGCGCCCTTGGCCACCTCTGTTCCTGCCTCATGCGGGAATTGCTCCAGCACAGTGCCCGCAGGCTCAAAGCTCGGCTCTTCCACGATACCGTTGCCTGGCCCAAGCCGCAGCTCATTGTCGCGGATCAGATTGATCGCTTCCTTCTGTGTGCGACCGACCAGATTCGGCATGGCGACCATCTCCAGACCTTTGCTGACCTCGAAGCGGATGGCGACCTGCTCGATGCGGAATTGCTCGCCTGCCACAGGCGACTGGGACAGAATCGTGCCTGCCGGCTTATCCGAGAACACTTCCTCCGACTTGATCTGATCGGCTGTCAGCCCAAGCGTGAGCAGATTGTCGCGCACATCGCTGTATTTCTGATCGACATAGTTCTGCATTTCCTCCATCTGCGGGCCGCTGCTGACATAGAGCCGCAGATACGTTCCGGTCTTGACGATCATATTTTGCTTCGATTGCTGGATGACCTCCTCCTTCGGCTTCTCCGAAGCCTCATAGATGATCGGGTCTTCAACCTTCAGCCCCGCCGCCTCCAGCTCGCTCCTGGCCTGTGTCAGCGTCTTGCCGACCACGTAAGGAACATCCACCTCGCTCGTATCCAGATCATTCAGGAACATGCGCAGGCCGAAGAACAGCAGCCCGAGCACAAGCAGCGTGCCGCCAATCATGACAACAGGCTTGATCCATCTCTTGCCTTGTGTTCTAGCTTGACCCTCCTGCGGTTGCCGGGAAGCATAGCTCTCCTGCTCGACAGCCGTCCGTTCCGCCGGAGCGTCGTACACAGCTCCGCCCCGAATCGCAGGCATGACGCGCGTGTCCTCCATATCCTCATGAAAATGGAGCTTCGTCTCATTCAAGCGCCCGGCATCCAGGCAGCTCTCCAGATCACGCAGCATGTCGGCGGCTGATCCGTAACGCTCCCCAGGATTTTTGCGCATCGAGCGGAGAATAATATTTTCCAGGCTTTGCGGAATATGCGGATTGACCACCCGCGGCTCCTCGAACCGCTCCTGCAGATGCTTGAGCGCCACACTGATCGGACTTTCCCCCAGAAACGGCAGCTTGCCGGTCAGCATCTGATACAGCACGATGCCCAGAGAGTACAAGTCCGATTTCTCGCCTGTGCTAACCCCTTTGGCATGCTCCGGAGAAAAATAATGCACCGAGCCGACTACCGAACCAGCCTGGGTAATCGTCGAGGAGGTAACCGCGCGGGCAATGCCAAAGTCCGTCACCTTCACTCTGCCATTTTTGCCAATCAATATATTATGCGGTTTAATATCACGATGAATAATCTGGTTATAATGAGCATGCTCCAATGCGTCGCATATCTGCATCGCAATGCGCACAGCCTCCTCGGTCTGCAACGGCGCGCGCTCAGCAATAATCTCATTGAGATTGCTGCCCTCGACATACTCCATGACAATATAGTGCGTCTCGTCCTCCTGCCCGACATCATAGATGCTGACTACGTTCGGATGGGAGAGCGCGGCTGCAGACTGAGCCTCGCGGCGGAAGCGTCGCACGAATTCCTCGTCATGGACGAATTGCTGACGCAGCACCTTCACTGCCACATTCCGTCCAAGCAATATATCATGCGCCTTGTAGACCAGCGCCATGCCGCCCTCGCCGATCCGTGCGAGAATTTCATAACGGCCGCCTAATTCATGTCCGATCATGACATCCTCACCCCTCTTGCTCCATGCCCGTAACGGCTTCATTATACAGCAGCACGACCGTAATATTGTCGTCGCCTCCAGCTTGAAGCGCCAGCTCCACCAGTTGCTGCGCCTTGTCCTCCAGATTCCCCTCGCCGCCCAGGAGCGTCCTCTGTATCTGCTGCTCGCTGACCATATTGCTGAGTCCATCGCTGCATAGCAGCAGCAGCTCACCGGGCGCCCACTCCAACGTCTGGACATCCACCTCAACCTGCGCATCGGTGCCCAGCGCGCGAATCAGCACATTGCGGTGTGGATGGTTGGCAGCCTCCTGAGCGCTGATCTGACCACTCTTCGCCAGCTCATTCACCAACGTATGGTCATCTGTGAGCTGGGTAATGGATTGCTCGCTGACCTTATAAGCTCTGCTGTCGCCAATATGCGCAATGACCGCCTGCTGCCCATCCGCAACAGCCGCCACAACGGTCGTCCCCATATTGTGGTACTGCTCATTTTGCGCAGCAACATCATAGACGACCGCATTAGCCTGATGGATAGCGCCCGCTATCAGCTCTTGCACCTGGCCGCCAGCCAGATCCAACTGCTCGGCTGGCAACGATTCGCGGAAGGTCTGCACGGCAAGCTGGCTGGCAACATCCCCGGCCTGATGGCCGCCCATGCCGTCGGCTACGATGGCAATCGCCAACTGGTCGTTATACAGACTGACCCATGCCTGATCCTCATTGACCAGCCGAATCCGCCCAATATCACTTCGTTTTGCTGTAATCAAATTCGCATCACCTCGCCTGAGACTCCATATGTTTGGCTCGCAGTTGGCCGCAAGCGGCTGCAATATCATGCCCTTGCTCCCTGCGGATGGTTGCATTGATCTTGTTGCGTTCCAGTATACGCTGGAATTCAAATATATCCTCGCGCGGCGTGCGCACATATTTGCGCTCCGGCACATGGTTGACCGGAATCAGATTGACATGGCAGAGTAGCCCCTGCAGCACACTTGCCAGCTCCTCCGCATGCTCTGGTCGGTCGTTTACACCGCCGATAAGCGCATATTCAAAGGTAATGCGACGCCCGGTCTTGGCTATATAATAGCGGCAAGCCTCCATCACCTCATCGAACGGAAAGCGGCGGTTGACCGGCATCAGCTTCGACCGCAGCTCATCATTGGGCGCATGGATCGAAATCGCCAGGTTAATCTGTGTATTCTCCTCGGCAAACTTGTACATGCTCGGCACGATGCCGCTCGTGGACACCGTAATATGGCGCTGGCCGATATTCAGCCCCTTCTCATGGATCATGATGCGCAGAAAGTCCATCGTTGCCTCATAGTTCTCGAACGGCTCGCCCGAGCCCATGATCACGATGCTGGAGATGCGCTCATCGGTCGCATCCAGCATCTGCTGTGCTGTCACCACCTGAGCAACGATCTCGCCCGCCGTCAGATTGCGCTTCAGGCCGCCGAGGGTCGAGGCGCAGAAGGTGCAGCCGATCCGGCAGCCCACCTGAGTGGTCACACAGATGCTATTGCCATAGTTGTGGCGCATGACGACCGTCTCGATCGCATGATTGTCATGCAGACCGAACAGGAACTTGACCGTTCCATCCTTCGATTCAAACCTCGTAATTTCACCCAGCGTCACAAAGGCAAATTGGTCGTCGAGCTTGGCGCGCAGCGGCTTCGGGAGATTGCTCATCTCCTCAAATCCGGTCACCCGCTTGACGTACAGCCAGTCAAACAGTTGAGCGGCGCGGAAAGCCGGCTCGCCATTATCCTTCATCCATTGCTGAAGCTGCTCCAGCGTATAGTCATATATGAACGGTTTCATTTTATCAACACCTGTTTCTGTTAGCGTGCGTTGGTCATCTGACCACTCGCCTATTTTACCACATTCCGCCCTATGCAGACTACCAAGCGCAGGAAGCCGTCAACGGTCGCCAGAGCCAAGGCTGGGCGCAGCATTGCGCCCAAGCTTGCCGATAGATGTGGAATTTTTAATCTTCCTTACATTTGAAATTATAGACGAAGCATGGGATTGACTGTGGACAGAAGGACCTGTCAACCTGGCTGACTAGCTGCGCCGACGCAGCCTGGCGATGAAGAATCCGTCACTTCCCGCATGATGCGGCAGCAACTGCGCCATCCCGTCGAACGCTGCTCCGATTGCCCCCTTCTCCCGCAGCGCCGCCAGCAGCGGCTGCGGCCAATCCGGGTCCAGCTCGAACTCCTCATGCTCGCGCACAAAGCGCTCCACCTGCTCCTCGTTCTCGCGGCGCTCCACCGTACAGGTGCTATAGACGAGCGTGCCGCCTGGCTTGACCAGTGCCGAGCACGCATCAAGCAGCCTGCGCTGCACCTGGGCGACACCCTCGATGTCCTCCGGCGTCTTGTTCCACTTCAGCTCCGGCTTGCGGCGAATGACGCCAAGGCCCGAGCAGGGTGCATCCAATAACACGACGTCGAACGCACCCGGCTCCAGCTTCTCCGCCAGCGCTCTTGCGTCGCCGCTCATCGTGCGGATGCTGGACAGTCCCAGCCGCGCCGCCTGCTGCTCAATCAGCTTCAGCTTATGCGGATGCAGATCATTGGCGAACACCTGCCCTTGGTCGTCCATCTTCTCCGCCAGATGCGTCGTCTTGCCTCCCGGAGCTGCGCAGCAATCCACCACCTGCATGCCTGGCTGCGGATTGGCGACCTCTGCCACCAGCATGGAGCTCTCGTCCTGCACCGTCCACCAGCCGTCGCGGAAGAAGGCGGTGTCCGCCAGATTGCCGCCGCGATCCACGATAATCCCTTGCGGCGCCAGCTCCGAAGCCCTCGCTGCCGCACCCTGTCCGCTCAGTTGCTCCAGCACCTGCTCACGCGATGCGCGGCGGGCGTTGATGCGCACGCTGGAGCTTGGCGGTTCATTGCTCGCCGCGCACATCGCTTCGGCCGTCTGCTCCCCATAGGCGGCAATCCACCGCTCAACCAGCCATTGCGGGTGTGAATGAGCAAGCGCGATCCGCTCGGCGGCAGGCAACCCTGCCGGAATCTCCAGCTCGCCGCGGCGGCGCAGCATATTGCGCAGCACCCCGTTCACCATGCCTGCGATGCCGGCATGACCGCGGCGCTTGGCGATCTGCACCGCTTCATTCACCGCCGCGTGCGGCGGGATGCGATCCAGATAGACGAGCTGGTAGACGCTCATCCGCAGCAACTGGCGCACCCACGGCTCCAGCTTGCGCACTCCCTTGGCGACGAAGCGGGACAACCAATAGTCGAGCGTTCCTTGCCGCTGCAGCGTCCCATATACCAGCTCGGTGGCGAGCGAAGCGTCAGCTCTTGAGAGCTTGGCTGCTTGCAGCGCCTGATTAAGCTGAAGATTGCTGTAGGCCTGATCCGCTTCGACACGGCATAGTGTGTCCAGCGCAATCTCGCGTGCGGAGAGCGGTCGGAGCGGTCGGCTTGCTGAGGGACGCTTGCGCTGCTCCGTCATTGCCCTTCACCGCCAAGCACAGTAGAATCCTCCAGCCTTGCGCCCTTGAGCCAATCCGCTGCCGTCATCGCCTTCTTGCCAGCAGGCTGAATCAGCAGCAGCTCCAGCACGCCTTGTCCAGTTTGCACCAGCAATCGTCCCTCATGCACAGCAAGCGCACCCGGCGGCTTGCCGCTGAGGGCGCGATGCTCCGCTGCGGACGGGGCTGTCAGCACGCTGCATTCACGCACCTTGAAGGTCTCGCCCTGCAGGAAGGTGAAGCCGCCTGCCATCGGCGACAGCCCTCTTACCTGGTCGTAGATTTGCCGCGCTGTACGTCCCCAGTCAATCCGTTCATCCTCGCGCGTCAGATTCGGCGCATAGGTCGCCTCCGAGTCCTCCTGCGGCACAGCGCGCACGCTGCCGTCAATCAGATCCGGCAGCGTGCGTCCGAGCAGCTCTGCTCCCGCCAAGCTCAGCTTGTGAAACAGCGTGCCGGAGGTATCCTCCTCGGTAATGGGCACCTCAACACGACTGATCATGTCGCCGGTATCCAGTCCCTTCGCCATGTACATGATCGTCACCCCGGTCACCGTCTCGCCATTGATGATCGCACGCTGGATCGGAGCGCCGCCACGATATTTCGGCAGCAGCGAGCCATGCACGTTAATACAGCCCAGCCGCGGCAGCTTCAATACCCCCTCTGGCAGAATCTGGCCGTAGGCCGCCGTAACGATCAGATCCGGCTCATACGCAGCCAGCTCCGCTACCGCCTCCGGGCTGCGCATCCGCTCGGGCTGCAGCACAGGCAGTCCATGCCGCAGCGCCACCTCCTTGACCGGCGGCGGCGTCAGCTCCCGCTTGCGTCCCTTCGGACGATCCGGCTGCGTGACGACAGCCACCACCTCATGCTCGCTGCCCAGCAGCAGCTCCAGCGAAGGAACGGCAAACTCCGGCGTTCCCATAAATACGATACGCATGCCGTCACTCCCCATTCTTGCGCGGCCTTGCGGTAATATCGTATACACTCTCCGCCAGATCAGTGAACAGCACCCCGTTCAGATGGTCCACCTCATGCTGAAATGCACGCGCCAGATAATCGGACGCTTCAATCGTAAATTCCTTGCCGTCGCGATCCTGGCCTTTCACCGTAATATCCTTGGCGCGCAGCACATCGCCATTCAAATTCGGGATGCTCAGGCAGCCCTCAGGGCCCAACTGCTCGCCGCTGCGGGCGATAATCTCTGGATTGACCATCTCGATCAAGCCATGCTCATCTCCCACATCAACCACGATGACCCGCTTCAGGATGCCGATCTGCGGCGCAGCCAGTCCCACTCCCTCGGCATCATACATCGTCTCCGCCATATCGCGCAGCAGCTTGTGCAGATTGGCATTGAACTTGGTTACTTCTTTCGCCCGCTCGCGCAGAACGGGATCAGGATCTTTCACTATAATACGAATGGACACAGCGTATCCCTGCCTTTACCAATAATATAGTCAATTCTATGAAGCATACCGCTTGATACAGCATTCCAAGCGGTACGAGAACAGCATGATCAGCCAACGGAGCGGCTGTCCAAATCTAACGAAACTACAGCACGTTATCGTACTAATATAAACATGACTATAGACGGAAATAGCGTGCCTGAGTTTCGTTACATTTCACTATCACCGGCTGCGCCTCGAAGGCGGCGCAGCCCGGCACGAGCCACCTTAGCCTGCAGCCATGACGATTCGCTCCGAATGATCTTCAGCTTGCCCCTGCAGTTGAAGGAGCAGCATTCTAACGTTGTTTCAATTACATAATGACTTGCGGGTCGACATCGACACTGAACAGCACCTTGCTCTGCTGCCCTTCCTGCAGCGAGGCCAGGGCTTGCCGGATCAGTCCGACCGCATCGACGCTTCCCCGATATTTTACCATACATTGAAACCTGTAGCGATCCTTGAGGCGCGGGATCGGCGAGGCTACCGGCCCCAGCAGACTGAGCACTCGCTCCTGCAACCCGCTCAGATCGCCGAGGACTCCCGCTGACGCCGCCAACTGCCGAAGCTGCTCAGCGAACTGCTCACCCTGCGCAATCAGAAGCGGTAGCTGCTCATGGGACATGGTAACCAGCACAAGTCGGCAAAATGGCGGATAGGACAGCAGCCGACGCGCCTTCAGCTCATATTCCAAAAACGCATCATAATCATGCCGCTTAGCTGTCTGAATCGCGTAATGCTCCGGCATATAAGATTGTATGACGACGCGCCCCGGAAGATGATGGCGGCCTGCCCGTCCAGCTACTTGCGTGAGCAGTTGGAACGTCTTCTCCGCCGCGCGGAAATCCGGCATATGCAAGCCCGAGTCGGCAGCGATGACCCCTACGAGCGTCACCATTGGAAAGTCCAGCCCTTTGGCGACCATCTGTGTACCGAGCAGCACATCTGCCTGCTGCCGCCCGAATGCGGTCAGCCATTTCTCATGGGAGCCCTTCTCCGTCGTCGTATCCACATCCATTCGTATGACCCGAATGCCGGGAAACAGCTTCGCCAGCTCCTCCTCCACCCGCTGCGTTCCGGTGCCGAAGAAGCGGATATGCTCGCTGCCGCAATCCGGGCAGGATTCGGGCGAGCGCTGGGCGAACCCGCAGTAATGGCAGCGCAGCATACGCGTATTCTGGTGATAGGTGAGCGTGATGTCGCAATGCGGGCAGCCAGCCGTATAGCCGCATGAACGGCACATGACAAAGGTCGAATAGCCCCGCCTGTTCAGCAGCAGCACCGCCTGCTCTCCCCGCTCCAGACACTGCTGCAGCGCACTGTGCAGTGGGCGGCTGAACATCGAGCGATTGCCCGCCTTCAGCTCCTCGCGCATGTCGACGATCTCGACCGGAGGAAGCGGCCGACCCAGCGCCCGCTCCGGCAGCGGCAGCAGGGCGCCGACAGAGGCTGGCGGCTCTTGGCTCTCGCCAGCGGGCGGCGTCATGGCGCCTTGCCCAGCGGCAGCAGCCTGCCTCCCGTCGATGTCTTCCCCGTAGCCGATACCCGGCCGAGCTTCTTCCTGTATCGCTCGCGCCTGCGCGCCTGGAGCTGGTACGCCCCCGGTTGCGACGTGGCGAGGATGCCCACTGACCGCTACAGCTCCAGTTGCAGTTGCATGATCGAGCAGTAGCGCGTCAGCAGGCCGCTTGGCTGGCGGCGCCGCGCGCCGGGCGGCCATATAGCTCTCCAGCGATGGCGTCGCCGAGCCGAGCACGACAACCGCGTCATGCTGGCGCGCCCGCTTGATCGCCACATCGCGCGCATGGTACTTGGGCGTCTCCTCCTGCTTGTAGGAGGACTCATGCTCCTCATCAATAATAATCAGTCCGACCGAATCGAATGGAGCGAAGATCGCCGAGCGCGCCCCAATCGCCACCTGCACGCGCCGCTGCTTGATTTTGCGCCACTCATCATAGCGCTCCCCGTTAGACAGACGGCTATGCAGTACAGCCACCGCATCGCCGAAGCGGGATTTGAACCGTTCGACCATCTGCGGCGTTAATGAAATCTCCGGCACCAGCACGATAGCCTGGCGGCCTTGGGCGATGCACAGTGCAATCGACTGCAGGTAGACCTCGGTCTTGCCGCTCCCGGTCACGCCCTGCAGCAGATACACCTTGGCTTCACGCGCCAGCACCGACCCGGTAATGGTTCGGTACACGCTGGCTTGCCCTTCTGTAAGCTGCAGCGGCTCGGATACACCGAACTCGCGTCCGGCATATGGATCGCGATCCTGCTCCACCTCGCGCAGCTCGACCAGCCCCTTGGCCGCGAGCGAGCGCACACTGGAGGCTGAGCCGCCAGCCTCCGTCAGTAGCTGCTGCAACGCGATGCCGCCAGGACAGCGCGCCACCGTCTCCAGCAGCTCGCGCTGCCTCGCAGCCCGGCTGGACAGCTTGCCCAGCTCCTCGCGCAGCTCATCCTCTGTCAGCAGCGGGAAGACGGTCAGCACCTTCTTGACCGCCAGCCGATCCTTCACCGCCACTCGCTCGGTCAGCTCCCCACTGCGAAGCGCGGCTGCCATCAGCAGCTCCCACTGCGGAAACCTCGCTTGCAGCGACTCCAGACGCACCAGCCCCTGGCGGGCGATATAGTCGCGCAGCTCCTGCGGCAGCAGCGAGTCACCAGGCTCTGCCGCATCGGATCGCGCAGCCTCGCCTCGCTCAGCTCTCTCAGCCTGCTGACCGACTGTTGCTTGCGGCCAGCCTTCGCCAAGCCCGATATAGCGCTCGGCCTTGCCCTTGAGCGCGGCCGGAATCATCGCCTGTAGAGCAGCCGTCCAGGTGCAGCAATATTTGACACTAATCCAATGCGCCAGCTCGACCAGATCCGGCGATAACGGCGGCACCGGGTCAAGCAGCTCTGCAAGAGGCTTCAGCCGGGAGCCGGACACCTCCGACTGCTGCGTCAGCTCGACGACGAACCCTTGCAGCGTGCGTCCGCCAAACGGCACGCCGACCCGACTGCCGACCTCAATCCAGCTCTCCAGCTCAGCAGGCACAGCGTAATCGAAGGGGCGGTCGGTCTGCCTGCTCGGGACATCGACGATGACGCGAGCGATCATGACTGCTCCGCCCCCAAGCGCCGCTGCAGACGCTCGGCGGCCAGACGAACGAGACGCTCGGCAACCTCGCGCTTGGAGAGCATCGGCCAGGCATCGACCAGCCCTGCTGCGTCGAATAGCTGCACAATATTTGTATCGCCATGGAAGCCCGCGCCTTCCTGTGATACATCGTTGGCTACGATCAGATCACAGTTTTTGCGGTGCAGCTTGTCCATCGCATAATGCTCCACCTGGGAGGTCTCCGCGGCGAAGCCGATCAGCAATTGGTGGCGCTTGCGGGCGCCCAGCGTCTCCAATATATCCGGTGTCTTCTCCAGCTCCAGCACAAGCCCCGCACCCTGCTTCTTCAGCTTCTCCCCATGCATGTGAATGGGACGATAGTCCGCCACCGCCGCTGCCTTCACCACTATATCGTATTGATCGAATCGTTCCAGCACCGCCTCCAGCATCTGCTGTGCCGACTCCACCCGCACCAGCTCCACTCCTGCTGGCGGCGGTGCCGATGTACGAGCAGCGACCACAACAACCTCTGCGCCATGCTCGGCAGCGGCCGCGGCAATCGCAAAGCCCATCTTGCCGGAGGAATCATTGGTCAAGTAGCGTACCGGATCGATCCGCTCCATCGTGCCTCCGGCCGTCACAAGCACCCGCCTGCCCTTTAGCAGCTCGGTGCGTCCGAAGTATTGGCGCACAGCCTCCACGATGTCCTCCGGCTCCGCCAGCCTGCCCTTGCCCACATAGCCGCAGGCCAGCAAGCCTTCGCCCGGCTCGATGAATCGGACGCCGCGCGCCGCCAGCAGCTCCATGTTATGCTGTACAGCAGGATGGGCATACATATGCACATTCATCGCCGGAGCCACCAGCACAGGCGCCGTCGCCGCCAGCAGCGTTGTGCTGAGCATATCATCTGCCAGCCCGTGCGCCATCTTGGCTATAACATTGGCCGTCGCGGGCGCCACTATGATGAGATCGGCATGATCCGCCAGATCGATATGAGCCACGACAGACGGGTCCTTCTCATCGAACGTATCTGTATAGACCGGGTGCTTGGACAGCACCTGCAGCGTCAACGGCGCAATAAACTTTGCCGCGGAATCGGTCATGATGACCCGCACAGACGCCCCCTGCTGCGTCAGCTTGCTGCATAAGGCGGCCGCTTTGTAGGCGGCAATGCCGCCTGATACGCCAAGCACAATCGTTTTTCCCTTCAGCAACCTTAGCCTCTCCCTTCCTCGTATCCTGTCTCTTGCAAGCGTCCATGACGATTTCGCCGATGCCGTCGGCGCTACGCCCTGTATGTTACGCGATCAGATTCCTCCAGGCGCCCAAGCCTCAATATCCTCCAGCCTATAACAGCTTGCAACAGCCTACAACAGCTTAAAGCGTGTTAATTGCTCCCATTGCTGCTCCTTGCGCAGCACCTCACGCTGCTTGGAGCCGATCAGGTCAAAATGAGGATACGGCTGTCGGCGGTGAATGTAGCGTGGATTCAGCCCATGCGATGCACACCAATGCTCCAGACGCTCCAGGTCGGAGCAGCCGGCTTTGGTAACACTGTTGTATTCTGGAAACCGCGGATCATACCAGTAATGGGTCAGGAAGGCGATCTCTTGCCGGGCTACAGCGGCCTTCCACCGTGCCAGCTCTTCCTTGCTCACTCCAAATGCCACACAGCCCACCTCCTCACACTTCTCGCTCTTTGAAAGCCTCAGGCAGCAGGTGCAAGCCAACAAGCCCAAATAGGCCCGCAGCTGGCGCAACCGGCAGCTCAACCGGATGGCCAGCCTTGGACCTTGGCGCGGCTGTCTCCCCTCCGGCCTGTACGGCAGATGCCTATCTTATACATAGCCACCATTGCACGATGCCGGCTTGATTTTGAAAAAAATAACAACCACAGGGGTTGTCACTTGTGAGGCAAACATTCAATTGTGTTGCAATAACGGGAGCAGCTCCTATCTAAGCCCCCGGGCATAACCAGTGCAATGCACCATGCTGCGCCCAAGCCCCGTCCTGCTTCAGCTCAACAGATCCGCTGCAATACGGACCCGTTGAACGGCAGTGCGTGTCTTCGGCGTGTGAAGAAACATCCTAGTTCTTAATATCAGGATCCGATTCTACCTGGATGTAATCGTTATAGATCTCCTCCAGCGCCACACCGACAAACTTGTGCGACTTCGGAGCTCTCAGCTCGGATTTCTCCCCGTCGCGCAGCATCCGGGCACGTCTGGACGCGGCAACCACCAGAGAATACTTGCTGTCAACCTTCTTGACCATCTCATCAATCGATGGATATAACATTGCTCTTCACCTCGTTCATGCTTTCTCGGACGCCGGCTGCATCCGGTTCAGTTCGTTCACATAGCGCTCGCGCTTGCAGTGCTCTGCAGTGACGATGCTCTCAATCCGGTAGCAGGCCGCCTCAATCTCATCATTGACCACGGCATAATCATAATGCTGCAGCAGATTCATCTCCTCGGCAGCTACCGTCATCCGGCTCTGGATCAGCTCATCGCTCTCTGTGCCGCGCCCGGTAATCCGCTGCTTCAGCACATCCAGCGAAGGCGGCAGCAGGAAGATGAAGATCCCCTCCGGGAACTTCTCCTTCACCTTCAGCGCGCCCTGCACCTCAATCTCCAGAATGACGTCCTTGCCACTATCCAGGGTGCGCTCCACAAAATCGCGAGGCGTTCCATAGTAGTTGCCGACATACTCGGCATGCTCTAGCAGCGCATCACGGGCGATCATGTCCCTGAATTGTTCCTTCGTCTTAAAAAAGTAGTTCACACCGTCCTGCTCGCCCGTCCGGGGCGAGCGCGTCGTGGCGGATACCGAATAGACCAGCTCCGGCATTCTCTGCCGGAGCAAGGAGCAGACGGTGCCTTTGCCTACGCCGGAAGGACCGGATAATACAACCAAAAGTCCTCTTCTCATGATACTCCCCATCTATTCGTCGTTGTCGTCATCCTTCGTCGACAGGCGATGCGCCACAGTCTCGGGCTGAACCGCCGAGAGGATGACGTGGTCGCTGTCTGTAATGATGACAGCGCGTGTACGCCTACCGTATGTTGCGTCAATCAGCATATGACGGTCGCGGGCTTCCTGAATGATCCGCTTGATCGGCGCAGATTCCGGACTGACAATCGAGATAATCCGATTGGCCGAAACAATGTTGCCAAAGCCAATATTAATTAATTTAATAGCCATTGCAGGCTTCCCCTCCGGTCTTCCTCGTAGCATTCGCCCGAAAGAACAAAATGTATAATCGACACAAGAATATGGCCGGGTCAGAAGCTAGCGAGCGGATTGCACTATTGTTGACGAAAAATCCCAAGTGCATACGTTCCGTTACTTCGCCAGCGTCTCCCTTCAAGGCTACAATCACCTGCATGTCCTCCCGCCAATGGCGGACAGACGCAGCCCTGCGCCTCAAGTTGACGATGGCAAACACATCCATGACCCTATTCTAATTCATTTTGTAGACAGGAACAAGAGAAAAAGCCCCCACCGTAAAAATTCGATTCCGCTGTTACTGAACAGCAGGCTGCGTCCGACCGGTTTTTTGCCAGACATGACGGGTCAGATGGACAGACATTTCATAGAACATAAAAGGCGTAATCAGGTAGATGCCGTTGAAATGCTCCATGGCGGTATCCAGCAATTCCTCCGCGATGCGCACGCCCTCCGCGCGGCCTGCTTCACCCTCAAGCCCCGCCATCCGGCGACGCACCTCATCGGATAGCTGAATGCCAGGCACCTCATTGTGCAAATATTCCGCATTGCGGCCGCTTGCCAGCGGCATGATGCCGATGAATACCGGCACGGACAGATGCCTCGTACCCTCGGCGACTCGCTTGATCAGGTCGGCGTCATAGACCGGCTGTGTCATGATATAGTCCGCCCCGGAATCAATCTTGCGCTCCAGACGCTGGATCGCCTTGTCCAGATGCTTCACATTCGGGTTGAAGGCCGCCCCGACGACGAACGATGCCTTCTGCTTGAGCGGCTTGCCGGAGAAGGCGGTGCCTTCATTGAGCTGCTTGATCATCCGAATCATCTCGAAGGAGGTCAGATCATATACCGAGCTGGAGTCCGGCAGATCGCCAAAGCGCGCCGGGTCGCCCGTTACAGCCAGCACATGGTCAATGCCCAGCGCGTCCAGCCCCATCATATGCGACTGTGTGCCGATTAGGTTGCGGTCACGACAGGCGATATGGACGAGCGGCCTTAATCCGAGACGCTCCTTCACAACAGCGGCCAGCGCCAGATTGCTCATCCGCGTCACAGCCAGCGAGTTATCCGCCAACGTCACCGCGTCAGCACCCTCCTGCTGCAGCGCTGCGCAGCCATCCATGAATTTGCGAATATCCAGATCGCGCGGCGGGTCCAGCTCCACGATAACGGTATGCCGCGTCTTCACCTTGTCAACCAGGCTCGGCTCCTGCGGAATGATCGTCTCGCGCTCCGCTACCGCAACCGGCGCAGCAGCAGGCTGGTCACTAGAAGCCCCCTGGCGAGTCTGCTCTGCTCCCGTCTCGATCGGTGACGGCACATAGCTGCCAAGTGCAGCGGCGATCGCTGCAATATGATCCGGCGTAGTGCCGCAGCAGCCGCCGATCAGGCGCGCGCCGCGGTCAGCGAACCGGGTCGCCGCATCGGCGAAATATTCCGGCGTGGCGACATACGTATATTTTCCATCAACATAGTCGGGAAAACCGGCGTTCGGAAAGATCGACATCGGCACGCCAGCCGATTCCGTCATCGTATCGATCGCCCGGATGATGCCTGCAGGGCCGCTGCGGCAGTTCAGGCCAACGACGTCCGCTCCCTCGCCCGCTAGCGCGGAGAATGCCTCATTCAGGCTATAGCCGTCTTGAGTTCTACCGACATCCTCTACGGCAAACTGGCAGATCACCGGCAGATCTCCCGCCTTGCGAATAAGGCGCAGCGCCAGCAGCATCTCATCCAGATCATAGAAGGTTTCCAGCATAATCCCGTCCACGCCCTCATCCATCAGCGCGCCAAGCTGCTGCTCGAACGCGCTCGTCAGATGGGAGGTGCGGACATTGCGCTTTTTGCCTGCACGGATCGAGCCGACCGCGCCCACGACATACGCATCACTGCCCACCGCAGAGCGGGCGATGCGAACTCCTGCGCGGTTGATGGCCTCCACTTCGCTCTCCAGGCCATACTTGTACATATTCTCATAGTTGGCGCTGAATGTGTTCGTCTCGATGACCTTGGCGCCTGCCTCATAGTAGAGGCGATGAACGCGCTCGACCAGTTCTGGACGCAGCACGTTGAACTCTTCATAAGAAACGTTAACAGGAAAGCCCTGCTGATGGAGAAAGGTTCCCATTGCCCCGTCACCGGTCAGCCAGGTTGTCTGCAACGCCTCGCGCAAACTTGGTTTCATTAGTAGCTTTCCACCTCCACAGGCGTAAGCACAGCCCGCGCACAGGGGCGGCCGCATATAGACAGCGCGCCCCTGTACTGCCGTCGGATGGCTCCGCGGTAGAACTGCAAATACAAATTCAAACCGGAAACTCACCCCTCTGACGTCAGAAGGAAGCAAGTTTCCGGCACTATTGCAAGTCTATGAAGCTATTATACTCTATTTAAGACGAAATGTGTCATTTTCATTGTCAGAGATTTCGAGAATCAGCCTACACTGACCTACAGGCTGCCCTTGAAGACGACGGCCGCCGGTCCGCTCATGTACACATGGTTGTCCGCTTCGCTCCATTCAATCAGCAGATCGCCGCCCTTGAGCGATACGGTTGCCTTGCGATCCGTCAAGCCGTTCAGCACAGAGGATACGACTGTCGCACAAGCTCCGGTACCGCATGCCAGCGTCGGCCCTGCGCCGCGCTCCCATACGCGCATGTCCGTATGTGAGCGGGAATGAACGGTGACGAATTCCACGTTGATCTTGCGCGGGAACATCGGATGCGTCTCCAGCTTCGGCCCCCAGACCGCCAGGTCGAAGTTGGCAGCGTCCTCCACATAGATGACACAGTGCGGATTACCCATCGAGACTGCCGTAAACGCGAATTCACGTCCATCCACCTCGATCGGATGACTCACGACCGGGTTCGCGTCCACTGTCGTCGGCACCTTAAGTCCCTCCAGCACCGGCTCGCCCATGTCGACCCGCACGAGCGTCACCTCGCCGTTATCCACGGTCAGTTGCACCTGCTGCACCCCTGCGCCCAGCGTCTCAATCGTAATCTGCTGCTTGTCCGTCAGACCGTTGTCGTACACATACTTGGACACGCAGCGAATCGCGTTGCCGCACTGCTCCGCCTCCGAGCCGTCCGAATTGATGATCCGCATCCGAAAGTCCGCTCTCTCCGATGGCAAGATGTAGACCAGCCCATCCGCCCCTATACCGAAATACCGATTGCACAGCGATACCGCCAGCTCGCTTGCATCTTTTGGCAGCTCCTGCTCGCCTGCAATAACGACAAAGTCGTTGCCCAGTCCATGCATTTTAGTAAATTCCATCTGCACCGCTCCTTGTCTTATCATGCCTCAACAACCGCTGCCCTCCCGGGGGCCGGGCGACAGCCGGGTTCCGCGAATCTATTGTCTTTATGACTACCTCTGTCCTGGACTTGCCAGGTCTGCAGACGGCGCAGCTTCGTTTCACGTCATCATGAGGCAAAATGTATTGTGTGCTTATAGTCTAACGGAAAACAGGCGCGCAGCGTTATTCACATTTTGTAGCATTATTTGCACTAATTCGCATGTGTATGCATTCGCCCCCGAACGGACAAGCTCCACCACCAGCTAACGGCCGCCCCGGATTCTCGATCCGAAGCGGCCGTAAGCAGCTATTGCCAGACTATCGTGCCGCGGGGTGGGTGCCGCCGCGGAAGTCAAGCCGCTTCTTCGGCTTGCCGCGCCCTATGCCCAGCACGCTGCCGATGCCCATGACGAATGTCGGGATGCCAGCGGCGACAAACACGAGACACCAGGCTCTGAAATCGAGCGGCACCGTCTTGAAGATCGGCTGCAGCGCTTCGATATAGACGACGCCTAGCATCAGCACCAGCGACGATAGCACCGCCAGCACAAGATAACGATTCTGCAGCGGATTGCGGTGAAAGATGGAGCGCGAGCTGCGACAGTCGAAGACATGAATGAGCTGCGCAAGCACCAAGGTGGCAAATGCGACGGTCTGCGCCTCGATCAGCTCGGCCCCGGATTGCAGCGTAATCCAGAAGGCTGCCAGCGTACAGACACCGATCAGAATGCCGCGGCTAATGATCTTCCATCCGAGCCGTCTGGCAAATATATTCTCCTTCGCCGGACGCGGCTTCTGCTGCATCAGATCCTTCTCCGACTGATCGACGCCCAGCGCCATGGCTGGCAGGCCATCGGTCACCAGATTCACCCATAGAATCTGAATCGGCACCAGCGGCAGCGGCAGTCCAGCCATCATCGCCAGGAACATCGTCAGAATCTCGCCGACATTAGAGGCGAGCAAATACCGGATGAACTTGCGAATATTCTCGTAGATGCCGCGCCCCTCCTCGATCGCAGCGACGATCGTGGCGAAGTTGTCGTCGCTGAGCACCAGCGCCGACGCCTCCTTGGAGACATCCGTCCCAGTGATGCCCATCGAGATGCCGATGTCGGCCGCCTTGATCGCGGGCGCATCATTGACGCCATCGCCAGTCATGGCGACGACATGGCCTTTGCGTTGCAATGCCTTCACAATACGCAGCTTATGCTCCGGCGACACGCGGGCGTAGACATACGTATTGTCGACACAGGCATCCAGCTCCTCATCCGACATCGCTGACAACTGACGCCCCGTCCTCGTCTGTCCGCCGCGCGGCATAATACCCAGTTGCCCGGCGATGGCCTCGGCGGTCAATCGGTGATCGCCCGTAATCATCACCGTCTTGATCCCTGCTCTCCGGCAGGTCGCGATGGCATCCCGCACCTCGCGCCGCGGCGGATCGATCATGCCCGTCAGCCCGACGAAGATCAGTTGGCTCTCGGTCTCCTGCTCGGTCTCGCACGGGTCATGCGGCCGCAGATCACGGTAAGCTAGCCCCAGCACCCGCAGCGCGTCCCCTGCCATCTGCTCGGCTCCTGCAGCAACTCGCTGCCGCAGGCTGGCTGTGAGCGGCATCACCTTGCCATCCCATAATATATAGCTGCATTGCTCCAGCAGCAGATCGGGCGCTCCCTTGGTGCAGAGCAGGCGGCCGCCCTGATGGTGTACCAGCACCGACATTCGCTTGCGCTCCGAGTCGAACGGCAGCTCCTTCATCCGCTTGTAGATGCCCTCCAGCGATTTGCCCGATACGCCCAGCTTGGCCGCCAGCACCGCCAGCGCCCCTTCCGTCGGATCGCCCTGCAGCGTCCACTCCTCGGCTAGCTCCTCCTTGCTCCGGCGTCCCTTCCGCTCGGAGTCTGCCTGTGATCGCACCAGCGAGGCATTATTGCACAGTGCAGCGACCTGCAATAGACGGCGCAGATGCTGATCATTCTTCAGATCGGCAGGCGAGCCGTTCTCCGTCACCTCACCCACCGGCTCATAGCCCTCGCCGCTCACCTCCAGCCAGCGTCCGCCCATCCAGATGCGCGTCACCGTCATCTTGTTCTGCGTCAGCGTCCCGGTCTTATCGGAGCAGATGACCGAGGCACAGCCGAGCGTCTCTACAGACGGCAGCTTGCGCACGATGGCCTTGCGCTTGATCATCCGCTGGACGCCGAGCGCCAGTGCGATCGTGACAATCGCAGGCAGCCCCTCCGGGATAGCTGCGACCGCCAGGCTCACTCCAGCCAGGAACATGCCATATGCCGGCTGGCCATGCAGGATGCCTGCCACGACGACCAGCAGGGTTAACGCGACGGCGACACCGATCAATATTTTGCCGAGCTGCTCCAGCCGATGCTGCAGCGGGGTCTCCATCGCATCGGTCTGGGAGATCAGATCGGCGATTTTCCCCATCTCTGTATTCATGCCGGTGCGCACGACAATGGCTTTGCCTGTTCCGCGCGTAATCATCGTGCCCATGAAGCCCAGGTTGCGCTGGTCGCCAAGCGGCAGCTCCGCATCCCCTATGCTAGCGGAGGACTTGCCGACCGGCACCGACTCACCGGTTAGAGCGGATTCCTCCGCGTACAGACTGCTCGTCTCCAGAAAACGCACATCTGCCGGCAGTCGATCCCCTGATTCCAGCAGCACGAGATCCCCCGGCACCAGCTCCACCGCAGGCACCTGCCGGGTCTGTCCATCCCGCACCACCTTTGCTGTCGGCGCAGACAGCTCCTTGAGCGCGCGCAGCGAGCGCTCCGCCCGGAACTCCTGAATGAAGCCGAGCACGCCATTAATGAGAATAATGGCCACAATCGTTAACGCATCCAGATACTCCCCCAGCAAACCGGATAGGAGCGTGGCTCCGACCAGCACAAGCACCATAAAATCCTTGAATTGGTTCAGCAGCAGAACGATCGGCGATATCCGTTTGCCCTCGGACAGCTCATTGCGGCCAAATCGGGTCAGCCGCTCTGCCGCCTCGCTCTCGCCGAGCCCCTGCGCCGGTGCGCAGTCCAGCGCCTTGGACAGCTCGCTCTCATCCATCTGGTACCACTGTTTCTGTTCCATTCCCTGTCTCCCTCCGCTTCACGCCGCCTTTTCACTGGCCTCAAGGCCTGCAGGCATCGCCGTACAAGCCGGCCCTTGCCTACAATGTATTCGGACAACCCGCAAAATATCCCAGCTTGGGGGTTAAGTTTTTGTCCCAACTATGGCATGATAGACAATAGAGCGCCCGGTCATGTCAGCATAAGCATCGGCTCGAATTAAGACATGTCTGAAAACGCTGAACGGATCAGATCGGTAAGAGATGCCCTTGAACGGGTTTTCAGATACGACCTCATATTATTGCTTGGATTGAATAAAAAGGAGAAATGACAATCATGGCCCTTGACGGCATCGTAACAAGCGCTATAGCCAGTGAGCTGAAGTCGCTCATCGGCGCGCGTATTCATAAAATTCATCAGCCCAACCCGCGGGATCTGGTGCTGCAAATTCGCGGCAACGGCACCCAGGTCAAGCTGCTGTTATCGGCCAACCCGACCTATCCGCGCGTTCATCTGACCCAGCAGAGCTTCGTCAACCCGCTGGAGGCTCCCATGTTCTGCATGCTGATGCGCAAATATTGCGAAGGCGGCGTCATTGAACAGTTGGAGCAGACCGGACGCGAGCGGGTGCTGCACCTGTCTGTACGGCGGCGCGACGAGCTCGGCGACGTCTCTCTCAAAACGATCGTCATCGAGCTGATGGGCCGGCACAGCAATATTATATTGCTCGACCCGCATACCGGGACGATTCATGACGGCATCCATCATGTCACCCCGACCATCTCTAGCTATCGGGTCATCATGCCCGGCAGCACCTACCTGGCTCCACCGGATCAGCATAAGGCTGACCCGGTGACGATCGGCAGCCAGGCCGCATTCCAGGCTGCGCTTGATGCGGCAGCGCAGGAGGAGCAGCGTACAGCAGACAAGCTGCTCGTCGCCGCCTTCAGCGGCATCAGCCCGCTGCTGGCGCGCGAGATCGCTTACCGCGCCGCGGCGAAGGGCGGCTCGCTGGCGGGTCAGCCAGATGATGTCCGGCCTGGCAGCGAGCCGACAGCCATCGACCTGCCTGAAGCGGCGCCAGCCACTGCACAAGCAGGCCATGACGCACTCTGGCACAGCTTCGACGAGATCATGCAGCAGGTGCGCAGCGACAGCTACACTCCGGTCATCGCGGTTAACGAGGACGGCAAAGCTTATTTCTCCGTCACGGAGCTCACCCATCTGCAGGAAGCCCAGCAGGAGCCTTATGCGTCGGTCAGTGCGTGTCTTGAGGCCTATTATGGCGATAAGGCCGAGCGGGATACAGTGAAGCAGCGCGCGGGCGACCTCGTTCGCTTCGTGCATAATGAGAAGAACAAGAACATCAAGAAGATCGACAAGCTCCGCCAGACACTGGAGGAGGCCAAGGAGGCCGACAAGTACAGAGTGATGGGCGAGCTGCTGACCGCTTATATGCATCAGATCGAGCGCGGCCAGAGCAGCATTGAGGTCATTAATTACTATGAGGAAGAGCAGCCGCTGGTTTCCATTGCGTTAGACCCGCAGCTAACCCCTTCGGAGAATGCGCAGCGCTATTTCAAGAGCTATACGAAAGCCAAAAACAGCATCCTTGCTGTCAATGAGCAGATCACTGCTGCTGAGGAGGACATTCGTTATTTCGATTCGTTGCTACAGCAGTTGGAGAGCGCGGCGCTGACCGATCTGGAGGAAATTCGCGAGGAGCTGGTGGAGCAGGGCTATCTGAAGGCCAGACACCGCAAAGGACCGAAGAAGAAAAAGCCAGCCCGACCTGCTCTGCTCCATTACACCTCGTCGGAGGGCGTCGCTATTCTAGTCGGCAAAAATAATACGCAAAACGAGTATTTGACCAACCGGCTTGCTGGCACTTCCGATACATGGCTGCATACGAAGGACATTCCCGGCTCCCATGTCGTCATTCGCGAGACCAGCTTCGGCAACGCGACCCTGGAGGAAGCGGCCATGCTGGCCGCCTATTACAGCCAGGCGAAATCCTCAAGCATGGTGCCGGTCGACTACACGATGATCCGCCATGTCCGCAAGCCGAACGGCTCGAAGCCGGGCTATGTCATCTATGACAATCAGAAGACGGTGTTCGTCACACCGGATGAGCAGCGCATCAAGGCGTTGCCTTGTCAGGTGAAGTCGTAGCCAGCACATAATCAACAGGAGTGCGCCCGCTATGCCGTCCTTGACGGGAAAGCGGGCGCACTCCTGTTGTTGTCTGTCGCATATAGAAGCCTCAGCCTGGTGTATGACCAGCGTGCTCGACTTCGGCCTGCTCTCGTCTTGCCTCCAGTTCGCGATGCATCTGCTTCTCGATTGGATCGATATTATAGAACAGATACAAGAGCACACATATCGTAAAGCAGATAAACGGTGTCCATATAAAGTTGAACTGAATGGCTCCGAGGCCCGAAGCCGCTTGCTCCGCACCCGGAACATAATGACCCCTCGCCAAAATCCAGGCAGCCAGCGCACCCCCGATCCCCATTCCAAACTTGACGCCAAAGGAGCTGGAGGCCGTCAGCAAGCCTTGGGCTCTCACTCCTGATTTCCATTCTCCGTAATCGACCGTATCCGCCAGCATCGCATACATCAGACCCACCGGCAGGCCGATGCCGATATTGCCGATGATGACGGCTCCGACCAGCAGCGCAACCGAGCCCCACTCTGCTCCAGCATAAGCCAGCAGCAGACTGCCTGCTCCGATGGACATACCGATCAGCGAAGTGGCGCGCTTGCCGATTCGTCCGGCAATCATCGGCATCAGGGCAATCCCGAGCAGCATGAGCACATTCAAACCATTGATGAGCGGAACAAGATCCTCGCGCCCCAGATTATACTTTAGAAAGAACACCGTCGACTGGCTCTTGCTCGTAAATGCCACCCAGAACGATACATTAATGAGCAGCAGCAGGAACCAGGGTCGATTGCCCTTGAGCGCCCGGACGCTCTCCTTGAAGGTCACCGTCTTCTTTCCGCCAGTATAGGTTACCCGCTCGCGAGTATTGGCAAAGGTCGTCAGGAAGAATACGACAGCAATCGATGCGAATAGCACCATGGTCCAGAAAAACCCCTGCTGCTGATCGCCCTTGCCGAACACGGCCACCAGCGGCAGCGCGGCAACGCTTACAATTAATCCGCCCAGTTGACCTAGAATCATGCGAACCGAGTTCACAACCGTTCGTTCCTGCGAGTTGCGGGTCATGCTAGTCAGCAGCGAGGTCAATGGCAAATTGATTGCGGCATACAAAATACCAAGCGCAATGTAAGTCACATAGGCATAAGCCAGCTTGCCTGTATCGCTGAAATCGGGCGTCAAGAAGGTCAGCACCGCTACGATGGCAAAGGGAGCGGCCAGCCACAGAAAATAGGGTCGTGACTTGCCCCATCTCGTATTCGTCCGGTCAATCAGCATCCCAATAATTGGACTATCAAAAGCATCGATGATCCGCGCGACAAGAAATAATGTTCCGACTGCCGCGACCTGCAAACCGTATACATCCGTATAAAAGTACATCAAATACATTGTAATCATTTGAAAGACAATATTCGAGGCCGTATCGCCCAAGCCGTAGCTGATGCGTTCCTTCCAAGATACCTGATTGCCCATGGCCGATTCGCTCCCCTGCATAATGTGTTTGATGTGACCCCGCCCGTGCAGAACGTGGGAGGGCAGGGTCTCATAGGAATCAGAACTACACGAAGCGAATTTCCTTGCCTGTACGGGAGGATTCGTATATGGCCTCCAGAATTCGGGTAACTACCAACGCTTCCTCTGGCTTCACCAGTGGCTCCTTGTCCTCCATAATCGCCTCTAGCCACTGTCTGGCTTCCCGATCCGCTTCATTCTCCACCTTGGAGCCATAGTACGGAATCGATGCATTCATCTCCGGGCGAACCTCAACCAGCTTCCCGTAGATTTCGGTATTCAACAGCAGCTCCGGCCCACCGCCGCTTGCACTGCGGCGCATCTCCGCGCCGCCCTTCGTTCCGCTAAGCGTCGTCATCGCCTCACGCACATCCAGTGTATTGAGCGCCCAAGAGGCTTCAAGATAGATGACCGCTCCGTTCTCCATCTTAATATAACCAACAGCAGAATCTTCAACCTCGTATTCATCGGGATTCCATGGTCCGAATAGATTCGCCCGATTCTGATCCTTCAGCTTCTGGAATACGGTGCCGGAGACGGATTGCACCCGGTAATCGTTCATATACCATAAGGCGAGATCAAGCGCATGGGTGCCAATATCGATCAGCGGCCCTCCGCCCTGCTTCTCCTTATCCATGAACACGCCCCATGTCGGAACCGCGCGGCGGCGGACAGCATGTGCCTTGGCCATATAGATGTCTCCCAGATACCCGTCCTCACACGCTTCCTTCAGCATCAGCGCATCTTCCCTGAACCGGTTCTGATAGGCGATGGTCAGCTTCTTCCCGTGCTTATTGGCGGCATCAATCATGGATTGCGCTTCCAGCGAATGAATCGCCATCGGCTTCTCGCACATCACATGCTTGCCGGACTCCAGCGCAGCAATGGTAATCTCGGCATGGGAGCTGTTCGGAGTCAAGACGTGTACGACATCAAGAGCTTGATCCCGGAGCAATTCCATGTAATCGGTATATATTTTGGCATCTGCCGTGCCATACTGCCTGGCTGCAATAGCCGCCCGCTCTTCTACGATGTCGCAAAATGCCGTCAGCTCCGCCAGCTCGGTGAGCTTGGACAAGGCTGGTAAATGCTTGGCGTGAGCGATTCCGCCACAGCCGATAATGCCAATCTTCAAGGGTTGTCTCATACGTTTACGACCTCCATCGCTTCAAATATTAATTAGGCTGAATAAGTTGAGAGATATAATCGTAGCTGATCTGCACGCTGTCCAACTGATTGCGGTTCGTCCAGTCCTGCTCGATGAACAGATAGCGAGCCTCCGGCTTCTTCGAGAACGCTTCCACGATCGCCGGAATATTCATCACGCCTTGTCCGGCTTCGGTGAAGTATTCCACCCGATGCAGCTTGATCATCAGCTCCATGTCGATGCGGGCATCGTTGCCGATCAGCTCGAACAAATTGACGGGCTGGGCGCTTGCCGGCAGATCCTTCTGATGCAGCAGGTCACAGCGATCGCCAAGCTTCTCCAGATAAGCGATCGGATCGATTCCGCCCCTCATGGCCCAATACGTGTCAAACTCGAACTTCACCAGCTCCGGCTCGGTATGCTCGACAATAAGATCCATGGCATATTGTCCGTCAAAGAGCTGGAACTCCTCAAAATGATTGTGGTAGTACAACTGAAGCCCATGCTGCTTGAAGTATTGACCCGCTTTATTAAGCTGTGTACACATGCCGAGCACCTCTTGCTTGCTTGCATAGAAAGCGATTGCAATGGCGACAGAATCAAAGCCCACCTCTTTGGCATAAGCCACAATCTTCTCCGCGTTCTCCTCCGTCAAAAACCCAAGATCAATGTGAGCGGATACACCCTTCAGCCCATACTTGTCGAAAGCCTGCTTCAATTCAACAGGATTCAGACCGCCGACTGTGCCCCCGATGTTGTTGGCATCATGGAAGAAGAGCTCCACATTTTTGAAACCGATTGCAGATACCTTTGCCAATGTTCCTTCAAAATCCTTAGTCAGTTCGTCTCTGACCGAGTAAAGCTGTAAGCCAAATTGCAAGCTCATGAGAATGTCCTCCCCAAGATTCATAGTTTTACAAAATGTAATGGATTACATTTAAAATCGCAGAATGTTTTAATTTTCCTTAAATATAACCTCAGCCTCACAATGTAACGGATTACATTTTGTGTTTTGAGTATACCGAATCCACGACGATTCGTCAATGCTTTCTTGCAAGTGGTCATCCGGTGCACATCCTGCGCTGTCATGAGCCTCATTGGGAATTGGCATTCCAGGAAAGGCTCCCCTCTCCCGAATGCCTTATTCTCTAGCCTTGTGCTGAGCCCGTCGGATGATCCGCTTTGACCAAGCCGCCCCTGGTTGATTCCCGTTCCAATAGCTCATGCGCCAGCATTACATTCTCATAGCGCTTTTCCGTATTCGTCATATTATGAATCAATTGGTCCATGGCGCTATAGCCCAGATCATACTTGGGCTGATGCACGGTAGTCAGGGCAGGCAATGCCATTGTAGCCTCTCTTGTATTATCGAATCCGATGACCGACAGCTCCTCTGGAATGCTTCTGCCAAGCTGGCGTACCGCATTGACACAGCCAACGGCCAGAAGGTCGCTCAGACAAAAAATTGCGGTAGGGGGCTCCGGCAGCTTAAGCAGTGCCTGCGCCAGCCTTGCCCCATCCTCATGATGTCCCTCACCAAACAGAATACGCTCGTCGTCATACGGAAGCTGATATTGCTCCAGCGCTCTTCTATAGCCGCTTAATCTAAGCTGGGTGGAGTGCAGCTCGGGCAACCCCCCGATCAAGCCAATACTCCGATGCCCTTCATTGATCAGATAACAGGTCGCTTCGTAAGCAGCCTTCTCATCATCGATGGATACGTTGCAGGTATGAGAGGCCTCCTTCACCTCACAGCACTGCACAATATTGTAGCGCTGACCAAGTGCGCTCAGCTCCTCCCCAGAGAGCGAAGAACTGAACACAATTACCCCGTCCACCAGCCTGTTCTTCACCATCCGAAACAGCTCTTGCTCACGCTCCATTGCATTCGACGTCGGGCATACAAGCACATAATATCCGGCCTCCTGCCCTCTGGCTTCAATCCCTCTGACGATGTCAGCAAAAATGGAACGATCCAGATTTGGTGTCAGAACGAGCACCTTCATCGTCTCTGATCTGCGCAGATCGCGTCCGAGTAAATTAGGCTCATATTCAAATTTATCGATGACACTGAGCACCTTTTCCCTTGTTTTGCTCTTGACGAGCGGACTGCCGTTCATCACTCTGGATACCGTTGCTACAGATACCCCCGCCAATTTCGCTACTTCCTGTATCGTCATCGTCTTCTGCATCTCTCTATATCCCCCCCAAATCGAAGGCATCTGCCGCTGCTTCAGGAACCTCGCTCCGCTTACATCTGCCGCAGCCGACGGATCAACTGGACATCTACAGTCTTGCTGCCCAGCTCCCCGTGAAATACAACACCCTCACGCTCTCCATGGTAATCCGAACCAGCCGTCTCGATCAACCCGTACCGTCTGGCCAGGGCACAATAACGCACCTCGTCCTCCGGTGAATGCTCCGAGTGAGCCACCTCGATGCCCTTCGCCCCATAACGGATAATCTCCTCCACCAGCGCATCATCCCCATATAGCCCCGGATGGGCAATGACACTGATGCCTCCTGCCTCGCGAATCCAATCGACTGCTTCAAATGGCGTTACGCGCGGCAGGCTCACATAGCCTGGCTTGCCTGAGGCGAGCCATTGCTCGAACGCCTCGTACATGCTGGGAACAACGCCCTTCTCCACCAGCACTGCCGCGATATGCGGCCTGCCGACACTGCGCCCCTTCCCTTTTCCATTCCCCGACTCGCCGTTGCTGTCTCCACTACTGCTCTGCTCAGCCGCCGCACGCCTAGCCGCTTCATGAACCTCCTCCAGCGTAATCGCGATGCCGTGTTGCTGCAGCTTGGCAATAATCTGCTCATTGCGCCGCGCGCGACCCATGCGCAGTTGCTCCAGCCGCTCCTGCCATTCCCGATTATGTAGATCGGCGTAATAGCCGAGAATATGAATATCCTTGCCATTCATGGAAGAGCTGATCTCGACGCCGGGAATGACCGTCACACCCAGCTCCTGCCCTGCGCTCAGCGCCTCCTCTACCCCGGCCATCGTATCATGATCGGTTACAGCCAGTGCAGCCAGCCCCTTCTTGGCAGCCTTGCGCACGACCTCGTAAGGCTTATTCGTTCCATCCGAAGCCGTCGTATGAACATGCAGATCGGCCCGACTTCCAAGGTTCTCCATGGATTCGCCATTTCTTCCGGTCAACGATTTATCTATAGCCATTGTTGCAGATCCCTCTCTCTCAGAAAAGTAAGGAAAGTAACCGCCGAGATGGGCAATAGCGCCGATTTGAGATAGATGGAATAAAATTGGCGCTTGAATCGCACATCCTCCAGCTCGACCACATGGATCAAACCTAGAGCCACCTCATGCTTGACCGAGGAGGCCGATACAAAGGAGACGCCGAGCCCCGCCTCGACGGCCGATTTGACAGCGCCGGTGCTTCCGAGCTCCATTACGATCTTGAGTGCTGCCGGATCAATATTTTTGCTGCGCAGCTCCTCCTCCATCACCAGCCTCGTACCCGAGCCCTGCTCCCGCAGTACGAACGGATACGCTATGACGTCTTCGAGCTTGACCTTGTCCTTGCTTGCAAGCGGATGCCCTGCGGACACGATCAGATGAAGCTCATCGCTCATCACTGCCTCCATATGCATATCCGGGTGATTGACAGGAGCCTCAATCAAGCCGAAATTAAGCTGGTGATTCAATATTTCCTCCATGATCTGCGCCGTGTTCATCACCTTCATGCTGATGTTAATATGCGCATATTCCTGACCGAACGGTCCCAGCAGCCGCGGCAATATATATTCGCCGATCGTCAGGCTGGCGCCAAGCTGCAGGCGACCCTTGAGCTGGCGAGTGAACTTGGACATTGCCGCGTCGGTCTCCCGGATCAGCTCGATGCTCCGGCCTGCATACGGCATGAGCGCCCGGCCTGCCTCGGTCAGCTCGATCCGCTTGGTCGAGCGCTGGAGCAGCTTCGTTCCGAAATAGTCCTCCAGCGACTGGATTTGCATCGTTACGGCAGGCTGTGTCATATGCAGTGATTGCGCTGCTGCCGAGAAGCTGCCTTTCTCTGCAACCGTGTAAAAGATGTGCAGTTGATGAAAATTAAGTGCCATTACGATCCCCCTACGTAGAGCCAACAGCTCAAGCCATCCGTGTAGATTGCTGATGAGCGACTACGGCTGCTTGTCCGACGCTGTAGCCGCCCGCCTGCGGCTCCACTCATTCCAAGATTTGAAAAGCACGTACCCCACTAGGTACGTGCTGCTGTGAAAATAAGTATATATGCTGAACTGAATGCTAAACTGATGCTGCTGCCATGAAGCACAGCTAGAACGCTCCACGCCCTCCGTACATCACGCCTCCGACAAGAAACAGCGCTATTTTCTCTTGCGGCTATTCTTAATCAGCGTCATCCGTCTGGAATGGCGAAGCCAGGAGTAATACGACTTCAAATCCCGCAGCTCGATCGTTTCTGACATTCTGCCGAGAAAGGTTACCACAATCATCTTGTGCAGCGGATTGCCGATGAGATCGGTCTCACCCTCGAGAGTAGCAAATTCTGCAACAAACACCAGATCCTCATCAATCAGATAGACATCCTCTTCATTCCGGTAATACGGCTGTACCCGGCCTTGCTTTAAGCTCTGCCATATAAAATCAGCAATGTCTTCAAAGCCTGTTTTCTCACTTTCAACACGGTCTGCCCACCGGATCTTCGCATGGTTCGTGATGACGACATCCGCAACTTTTTTGTCACCAAGAACGATATGAAATGACTCATAAGTATTCCATCTTTCGGTTGTTTTGTCTTTCATCTCGAATCCACTCCTCCCTGGAAAGCAGCCCCGTTCTGTTCATGCCTGCGTTAGATAAGCTCTCAGTAAACCGACGCTCCTCCGGCCTCTTACATACACGTATAGATACTCTATATTCTACCATGTCGAAGCCAGATTTAAAACGAAAAAATCACGAATTTTCCAAATGCAAACGGTTTCCCTGTAGATTGAAGAAGAAGGAAAATAGAAGTAAAAATCACTTTTATCATAAAATTGAAAAATATTTACTTTTTAGGTTCAAAATTCATACTAAAGACTGTAAAACCGGGTCTTATCTTGAATCTCAGAGCTGTACTCTGTTTTAATCTCATTCCGGTAGGAACGCTCGATCCGCTTCACAAAAGGCAGCCGTTGCATATTGCGCACCGTGTCCTCCGCGCGGTCAGCATTCATATACATTACAACATAATGCATCTTTCTTGACATATAGTAAACGTTCCCGTACTTCTCCAAGGAACGCGCCGCCTTTAGGTCACTGACCCAAATAATATAACCTGTCCGCTCTGAAAACACAGCTTCCCTCCGTTCGTCGACTGGATTGACCGTCTGCCAGCTTGCATTCGAACCGGCAGACGGACTTCATACCCTAAGCGCCTTGCAGCATGTGCAGGCGACCCTCGATCAGCCACAGCCGCCGCTTCCGCAACTGCATGAGCCACCGCTTCCACAGCCGCCGGACACGCCTTCGTTGCCAGGAACCTTCACGGTCTCCGACACCGCCGCGGCAATCGTACTGGACACCTCGTACAGCAGTTTGTCTACCGCCGCCTCCGCTTCCTTGAAGCGGCTGACGCATTCATAATGGTCAAGACGGCTCTGCAGCTCCTTCACCTTGCCTTTGGCCGCATGATAGTCAGGATGATAGCGCCCAAAGCGCTGGCACTCCTCGAACAGATCCTTCGCTTTCAGAAAGTCCCGCTGCAGCTCCTGCACCTCAGCATGTTCCGCTACGGCGGCTTTCCAATATAGATAATCGGCAACAGCGGCCGAGTCCACAATCATATCTCCCAACTGGTACGCATTCAAGAGCAACCCTGCCATATCCAACGAAGCAACATGTTCACCAGAGCCGGATACGGCGCCGGACATAACGGCCGTCTTATCGGCAGTCGGCATCTATCCACCTCTTCTCCATGTATGATAAAGTCAATCCTCTCTTATCATACCATGAACGATATAAAATGTAGAGCGGAATTCATTGCTGCGGCGGCACAAGCCGCATCTCCTCCCACATCCCTGGACATAGCGTGACACGCTCCGGCACACTCGCTCCTTCCTGCCTCAGCCACCCCTCTATGCGCCAGCTATCGGCTCCCTCCCCATCTTGCATATGCGACGGAATAAGCGTCACAAGCGAGCTCTCCGTGCGAAGCTCCACCGTCGTCTGCCATTGCAATGCCTGCTCCAGCAGCTCCCTCTGGGTCGAAGCATGATAGCGGCGAAGCTCGCTCGTCCATGGCTTGGGCAGCTTGCCCAGCGCCTGCGCAAGCGGCAGGGGAGGCGCAAGCGGCGCTGGCTCAACAGGTGAGCAGTGCTTGAGGGAATGCGGATCATAGAACAGCTCGGCTGCCGCTTCCGACCCCGCCCCTCTCCCGCTTCTCCCGCCGCCGCCTTGCGTCTTCGCTCCCTCTGCTGGCAGCGGCGCTGAGAGTACAGGACCCGCGGGGAAGCCGAGCTGCTCCAGCATGTCCCTCAGCTCTGTGAGACGCTCCAGCTCAACCACGAAGGTCTGCTCGCCCAGCGGCTCCCCGAGCAGCCCCTTCAGCCGGCGCTCACTGGCAAGCTGCCTGGCCGTCTGGCGGTCCGCACAGCGCAGCAGCACCTGCTGCTCCAGTCTCACCTGCCCGGCGCGCCTTGCCCAATCTCCCACCAGGGCGGCCACATTGCCGGGCACCGCTCCCTGCGACGCCGCATGCAGCCATTGCAGCAGTGCCGCCTCGTCCCAGCCGCACCGAACCGCCTGCGTAATGCTTGCCTGCGTGAGCTTATATACGGTGACGGCAGCATCCGTCTTCACGCCAGCCAGCTCCTCCAACTGCCAGCGCAGCGTATACGGCAGATCGATGGGCGCGATCACCTCGCAGTCTGGCTGCACATATAGCGCCTGCTGCGGGAGTTGCCCGTCCACCTGCCGTTCTCGGGGCAGGCGCATGCGAAATACCGGCCCGGTGCCAGGCAGCTCGGCGCGCTCCAGCCACCCGCAGGCGCCATACAGCGCACAGCAGCTATCGAGCGCCGCCTCTGCACTGGCGCTTAGCTCTGCGACTGGCGCATCGCCGCCGCTTACGGCAGGCGCGAGCAGCCAAGCAGCCACGTCGGCCAGCGCATACCAGCGCCCGGGCTCGAGCCGGAGCAGCGCTGCCGCGCAGCGAGCAAGCGCCGGTTCGCCGAGCATGTAGCGGCTTGCCACATGGGACGCGAGCTGATGCTCCCGCGCGGCTCCACCGAGCGCCAGCCACGCCTCGCCTGCCTCGCTGTTCCAGCAATAGCCGTTGCCTTCTGGCTTCAATAGCCCCAGCGACAGCGCCACATCCAGCACAAATGCCGCTGCTTTGGGATAGTCATCGCGGTAGGCAAAGGCCGCGCCCCAGCTCTGCAGCTCCTCCTCCTGCATCGACAGTCGCGCCATCAGTCTGCGAATCGACTTGAGCGGCAGCAGACCGCGCGACGTCAGCTCCAGACAAGATGGCACCAGTGCGCGCAGCCCCTTGAGCAACTGCAGGCTGAGCGGCTGGCTATCCGCGCCGCGGCGGGCGGTCACGAGGCGGCTCTGCTCGCGCGAGAGCGGCTGCAGCCGCAGCGGCAAGACGATATGCTGCCAGCTCCCGAAGACGTCGGCAGGCAGGAACAGCATTTCGTCGCCCCAGGTTTTGCGGGCAGCCAGCAATATCGCCAAGCGGCGAAGCTCCGCTAGCCCAAGCAGCACCTCGGCCCCCGCCCAGCGGCCCTCGATCGCGGCAGCGCGCAGCAACTGATCCTCGCCGAGCGGGAGGGGGCCGAAGTGCCGCAGCACAAGCTCCAGCGCACCGCGGGCATAGCGCGAGAGCTGCTCATATGCTGCCAGCAGCGACTCTTCATCCTGCTGCGCTCCCAGCCAGTCCAGGCCACGCGATGCCGCCTTGGCCCACGGAGGGGCGGCCGACACGATGTCGTTCAGCGCAGCCTGATTATGCCATCGCATGATCTCTTGCGCCCTCATCGAATCGCCGCCTTTTCATGATCCCCGCCGTTCCAGATGGATAATTCGTAGGTGTAGCCTTGTTCAATCATGTACATTTGCCGCTTCAACGCAAACTCAACCTCCTTGGTGCCTTCGGTGACCAGACTGTAGAACCAGGCCTGATTATCCCCGGCCTTCGGGCGCAAAATACGGCCGATCCGCTGCGCCTCCTCCTGACGCGAGCCGAAGCTGCCCGACACCTGGATGGCAACGGCTGCATCCGGCAGGTTCACCGCAAAATTCGCCACCTTGGAAACGATCAGCACCGATATGACGCCCGTTCGGAAGGCTTCGAGCAACCGCTCCCGCTCTTCTTGGGCCGTGCCGCCTGTAAGCACAGGAGCGCTTAACTCCCGGCCCAGCCGCTCCAGTTGGCTCACATACTGGCCAATAATGAGAATCTGCTGTCCTTGGTGGTGCCGCAACAGCCAGCGAACGGCCTCCAGCTTGTACGGGTTCTCGCTCGCCAGACGCTGACGCGCCCGTGGAGCCGACTGGCTGTATTGGTTCAGAGCTGCTCCGAGCAGCGGCACGCGCAGCTCCATGCACGACAACCCGGCAATCCAGCCCTGTTGCTCCAGTGTCTTCCATGGCAGGTCATACTGCTTAGGGCCGATGAGCGAGAAGACATCCTCCTCCCTGCCATCCTCCCGGACGAGTGTAGCCGTCAACCCTAGCCTGCGCGTAGCCTGCAGCTCGGCGGTCATCCGAAATACCGGAGCAGGCAGCAGATGCACCTCGTCATAGATAATCAGTCCCCAGTTGCGCTCGCCAAACAGCTTCATATGTACATATTCGTCCCTCCCCGCCGCGCGGTGGGTCATAATCTGGTAGGTTGCGATCGTTACGGGACGCACCTCGCGTACTTTGCCGGCATATTCGCCAATCTCCTCCTCCTTTAGCGTCGTCTTGTCCAGCAGCTCCCGCTTCCACTGCTTCACAGACAGAGCATTAGAGGTAAGAATAAGCGTCGCGCATTTCAGTCGCGCCAGACAAGCCAGCCCAACTACTGTCTTGCCTGCCCCGCATGGCAGCACCAGCACACCACTGCCGCCGCCAGCCTCCTCCTCCCGGTAGAACCGATCTACACAGATGCGCTGGTAATCCCTCAGCTCAACATCGCTGATGTCTACCTTCAGTTGCTCGCCCGCATGGTAGCCTGCATAGTCGAGCACCGGATAACCGATGCGAATCAGCTCCTGCTTGAGCAGGCCGCGATGAGCAGGGTTCACCTCCCATGCCCCCTCGGCTTGCTGCGCGATGAGACTGCCGCGCACAGCCGGGCGAGCTGCAAGCTCTGCCAGCAGCGCCCGATCGGTGGATTCCAGCAGCAGCCCTCCAGCCTGCCGCCGCAGTCGGAGCTTGCCATATCGACCCGCCCAATTGACCACGCCCTCCTCTACCTGGCTCGGCAGCTCATAACGGCTATGCGACTCCAGCGTCTCCAGCATCTCGTCCAGCGCCATTCCGGCTGCCGCCGCATTCCATACAGAGAGCGGCGTCATCCGATACGTATGAAGCTCTCCCGGACGCTTGATCAGATCAGCGAATCGTGCCAGTTGCTCCGCAGCCTCATCAGCACGTGGATGACGCCTGTCCAGCAGCACGGTAAAATCCGGCTGTACGATCATGGGGCCTGCTTGCATCAGTTTCCACCCATCCTTTCTCTCTCCTACTTATACAACTAGTTTGATTGATTTGCGCCCGCTTTATTCCATTTCCCCGTCATCCTTCCGCTTATCCGTGCTGGATAGCAGCTTCGCTGTGCTGCGCACAACGACAAATAGCCATTCACGGGTCAATGCCCGAGAATGGCTGCTTGTCCTGCGTATATCCATGTCCGTCGAGGCACAGCGTCCCACGCCCCTTGGAAGCAGGTGTATCAGTGGTACGACGAGGGCTGATCCTGCTCCGAGATGCGACTGAGCGCCTCCCCCGCCTCATCAGCGAAGATGTCGCGAACAGCCATGTCGCCGATAGCGACAATACCCAGCAGATCGCCGTTCTCTACGACCGGCAGACGCCGAATCTGATGGCGCGCCATAACCTCCGACGCCTCATCCACCGATGCCGTAGGGGCAATCGTCTGAACCTCGCTGGAGATGACCTTGGCCACCTCTGTCGATCCGGCATGCTTCTCTGCCAAGCCCCGAATGACCAGATCGCGGTCCGTGACGACACCCATCAGTTTTTTGCCTTCGACGATCGGCACAAAGCCGATGTCATTGTTTTTCATCATGACAGCAAGCTCATACAGATTATCCTGCGGCGTGGCAGTAATACAATCGGTTGTCATGATTTCCTTGACCGTCTTCATTCGCACAGCTCCTCTAACCTCACTCTATTAGGCATTACCGCCCAACGGTTAGAGTGACCTAATGAAGCCGGAATCATACTCTCTTTGCATGCAGCACTCTCCCTTGCCGCGCCCGACCTGCGTAGACCAGCATGAGATTATACATCCTTGCTATGAGTGTAATCCTCCGCCATACCGATAAGCAGATTAGCAGCGACCAGCATCGCATCCTCGTCAATATCGAACATCGGGTGATGATGCGGATAGAGCGCCCCCTTGTCCGGATTGCCCGCCCCTACGAACATGAAGCAGCCCCGGCGTTGCTGCAAATAATAGGAAAAATCCTCTCCAGCCATGATCAGCCCCGACTCCTGTACCTGCTCCAGTGGCAACAGGCCAGCTCCTACCTTGAAGAATCGCTCCACCTCGCGCTCGTCATTGACGACCGGCGGATAGCCCTCTCTGTAATCAAGTGTCCCTTCACCGCCGTGCATCGCGCACACACTTGCGATCAGTTCTTCCATCCGCTGGCGGATCAGCGTTCTTGTCTGCGGGGAGAAGGTGCGCACGGTACCGCGCAACTGCGCTTGCTCTGCAATCACATTGCCTGTGCTTCCAGCCTGGAACGAGCCAATTGACAGCACAGCCGGCTCCAGCGGATTGACGCTGCGGCTGATCACCGTTTGCAGCGCTCCGACCAGCGCGCTGCCGATCACGATCGCATCCACCGTCTCATGAGGCAGCCCACCATGTCCGCCGCGTCCTTTGATGTCGATCGTGAACTCGTCCGGCGCCGCCATGAGCGGCCCGGCCTTCGTTGCTATGATGCCTGCTGCCATCGGCGTCCATAGATGAACACCGTAGATCGCCTCCACGTCGTTCAGCACACCTTCAGCGATCATCGCTGACGCCCCGCCTGGACAAACCTCCTCTGCCGGCTGAAAGATCAGCTTGCGCGCCCCGGCCAGCGTGCTCCTGGTGCTCATGTAATATCTGGCAATGCCCAGCAAGGTGGCGGTATGCGCATCATGCCCGCAGGCATGCATGACACCGGGTACCGTCGAAGCATATTCCGTCTGCTTGCGATCCTGGATCGGCAGGGCATCAATATCCGCCCGCAGCGCCACAATCGGTCCAGGCAAGCTCCCGCGAATCAACGCAACTACACCATGTCCGCCGATGCCCTCTGTTACCTCCGCGCCCATCTCCTCCAACTGGCGGGCTATATAGCCTGAGGTATGCTTCTCCTCAAAAGAAACCTCTGGATGGCGGTGCAAATATCTGCGCCAATCAATCATGTCCGCATAGAGGCTTTGCATGTTTCTGACATCCTGTAGCTGTATGGTCATCACCGCAAGTCCTCCTTGAAAATATTGAATATCATGATGCCGCTTGGCTTCCCGTCCTAAAGAGGCGTGCAAGCGCCCATGTTCTTATTTTAGCAGAAGAGCAATCGGAAACAAATGGGGAGCCGCACCCACCCACAGGAAAAATGACTCCCCTTATTCGGACGCTGCAGGCTTGCACTGGCCGTGGAAACATACTATCATGATAAAAGAAAACGTTTTGCTACAATTGGAGGGGGATTTTACCTTGATTATTGAAAATACCGGTCTTAACGGCTTGACCAGCGAGCTGGCTCATCTCGATGAATCTGCTGAGAAGCTCGGCTTTGTGCGGTGGCAATGGGATTATTACCGTGCTACATACGATCTGAAGCTGGAGGACCGTGCCAACCAAAATGAATATTTCCTGCGCGTCAGCACCCGTGCTGTAGAAGGCAAGCTGGAGCAGCCTTACGCCGTCCTGAAGGTCGAAGCTGCCTATATCGGACGGGCTACGTTCCCGCATGGCCTGGATTATGAGTCTCCAGTGCCACAGCAAATTTTGAATACAGCAACACAACGCTTGCAGGAACTCAAGAAGCTTCTTGCATAACCTGGGGGTTAACCCGATGAAGAAAAAGCAGGAGCAGGCTCGGGGCAGGCCGGATTTTTTGCTGTTGATCTTGACGCTTTTACTGGTCGGCTTCGGCCTGGTCATGGTCTTCAGCGCCAGCTCCAATATTGCTGTTGTATCGGATAGGTTTGGACGCGACGCATTTTATTTTGTGAAAAGGCAGCTTCTCTTTGCTGGCGTAGGCACCATCGGGCTGTTCCTGTTGATGAACATTTCGTATGAACGCTACAAAAAGCTGTTTTTTCTCTATTTTATTTTCGTGATCATCCTGCTCATCCTCGTTCCGATTGTCGGGGTGGAGCGCAACGGGGCCAAGAGCTGGCTAGGCATCGGCACCTTCGGCATTCAGCCGACAGAATTCGCCAAGCTGGCCATCATCTTGTATCTGGGTCGACTCATTACGAAGAAGGGCGAGAAGTTTCGCGATTTCAAGCGCGGACTTCTCCCCGTCTATGTCATCGTCGGATTAGTCTGCTCCCTCATCATGCTCCAGCCCGACCTCGGCTCCTGCCTCATCCTGGCGATGTGCGCCGGTATTATGATTATCGCGGGCGGCTCCAACCTGAAGCAGGTCTTTTATTCGGGCATTATGATCAGCCTGGTGGTGGCGCTGGCCGTCAGCATCTCTATAACCGTCGCCCCTGAGAAATGGGGATATCGGATCGACCGCTTCACATCGTTTTTGCATCCGCTAGAAAATTATAAGACGAGCGGCTATCATTTGTCTCACTCCCTGTTCGCCCTAGGTCACGGCGGCTTTTCCGGTGCTGGCTTCGGGGCGGGGGTACAGAAGCTGCACTATTTGCCTTATCCTTATAATGACTTCATCTTTGCTGTCATCGCCGAGGAGCTCGGCTTTATCGGTAGTCTGCTGTTCCTGGCCTGCTATTTGCTGTTCATATGGAGAGGTCTCATTATTGCGCTGCGCTGCCCTGACCTCTATGGTACGGTGGTCGGTACGGGCGTCATTAGTTTGATCGCCATTCAGGCCATTATCAATATCGGCGGGGTAACCGGCATCATGCCGATTACGGGCGTACCGCTGCCGTTAATCAGCTATGGGGGCTCATCGCTGCTGGTCACATTGGCGAGCGTGGGCATATTGCTGAGCATATCACGCATATCCCACCCCAAGGAGACGACGAATCCTCGCACGCGGTAACCCCCGCAGAACGCTAGGTTCATCGAATTTACCTAACACCGCTTAACAGTGCGATGAGCACAAAGAAAGGGAGCAGTGCATGATCCGCACTTGCTCCCTCTTAATTTTGTTTATTTGACCCGATGAGGTAATTCCTCCGACTGCTGCTCCTCATCCTTGAAGATGACACCCTCTACCTTCACATTCACCTCGACGACATTCAAGCCTGTCATATTCTCAACGGCCTCGCGCACATTCCCTTGGAGAACACGACATACCTCCTGAATGGGGATGCCATACTGTACGATAATCCTCAGATCAATAGCAGCCTCCAACTGGCCGACCTCTACCGATACGCCCTTCTGAACGTTTCTGCCGCTCAGACGTTTGGCCAAGCCCTCCGAGATGCCGCCTGACATGGCTGCAACGCCTGGCGTTTCCAGTGCTGCAAGCCCAGCGATAGTAGAAACAACATCATCAGAAATTCTAATAACACCTGTATTAATATCTTCGGTCATTCGGCCTCACTCCTCATCTTCCATATATTTTTATTGTACTGGATGAACTGAGAGGAAGCAAATCAACCCTGCAAAAACAGATTCTTGTTAAAAATCAGCTCGACAGGTTATAATATCCTATACTCTAAGCCGAGGTGGACATCTTGAGAAAATATGGATTTTATATCGCCCTTGTGGCCAGCTTTCTGCTGAGCGGCATCGCTCACTATGCCAACTGGAGCATGCTGCTGCAGTTTGGATTCTCTGCGCTCGCCATTCTATTTGTAGCGGGCTTCCTGGGGAAAGCAACGGAGAGCGTTGCGCATTACGCTGGACAACGGCTCGGCGGCTTTCTGAATGCAACCTTCGGCAATGCCGCCGAGCTGATCATCGCCATCTTTCTCGTTAAGGAAGGTCTGTTCGATATGGTCAAGGCCAGTCTCACTGGCGCCATCATCGGCAATCTCCTGCTTGTGCTTGGCCTGAGCGTGCTGCTTGGCGGCCTGAAGTACAAGCAGCAGCATTTCAATGTGCACGTTGCCGGACACAACTCCACGCTCATGATCATGGCGGTGATTGGACTGTTCATCCCGGCGGTATTCGTCAAGGCTGAGCATTTCTCCATTGAGAAGGATCATCTGCTCAGCCTCTCCATCGCTGGCATTCTGATCGTCTCTTACATTCTCTGGCTGATCTTCTCGATGATTACGCACAAGGATCTGCTCGCCGATGAGGAGAACGCTTCAGACCATGGGGAGGAGCCCGCCTGGTCGAAGGGCGTATCGATCCTGTTCCTTGTCCTGGCTACGGTCATGGTAGCACTGGTCAGTGAATGGCTCGTAGGGACACTGGACTCGTTCTCGGAGCGCTTTGGACTATCGGAGCTGTTCATCGGCGCCTTCGTCATTGCCATCATCGGCAATGCTGCCGAGCATAGCGCGGCAGTCATGCTTGCCATGAAGAACAAGATTGGCGCTGCGGTGGAGATCGCAATCGGGAGCAGCCTGCAGATTGCCCTGTTTGTTGCGCCCGTGCTCATCCTGGTGAGCGCATTGTTTGGTCAGACGATGGACATCCTGTTCACTCCGATCGAGCTGACAGCGATTGCGGTATCTGTCTTCATCGCCAAGTCCATCTCCAAGGACGGCTCAACGAACTGGTATGAAGGGGTATTGCTGCTGATGGTCTATGTCATCCTCGGCATCGCGTTTTATCTCGTATAGCGTAAGCCAAGGCTATTCTGACCACACCTGCTTCAGGAGGCTCATTGAACCTTATTGCGGCTACTGAACAACCCACCCTCCAGGGTGAGGTTGTTCTTTTATATCGGCTCTCGCGCTCAAGATACAAAAAGAGTAGTCTCTGTGGAGAGAGACTACTCTTTTTCTTTAAGATCCAACGCTTCATACAACTGCGCTAAATTTCTTTCCAGCTTGCTTAAAATCTGCTTGCCTGCGTATTCATCGATCAAGCCGGCGCGCACCGCAAAATCAACCTCGCGAGAAAAGCCATACATCTGCGTATCCAGCACTTCCTCATAGAGCGGGCATTTGCGGGTAGCAAGATTCTCCATCTGAACCTCAATCAACAGTTCGATTTTGTTGGCATCCTCCTGGAGAAGCTGTAGCGCCCTTTGATGCATATGCACCATTACATCCGATGAAGACATGGTACTCCCCCCTGTGCGCATTCTCGCCGTCTTCTATCTTTTATATTAGACGATATTGACACAATACACAAGGACAAAACAAGAAAAGCCTCCAAACCGCATCATGCGGTCGGGGCCTCTCATTGCGTAAGCTCAAGTGCTATTCGTTGACAACTTTAATGTTCAGGCTATGCTTCGCAAAAACTTCAGCCATGGCAGCCTTGGCTTCTTCCGCATCCGCGCCGTGGACATGAAGCTCGTAGGAATGCCCGCTAACCAGCGTCGTGAACAGTCCTAGGATGCTTTTCACATCGATGTACTTATTCTCCGCCTGGAGAACGATGGAAGACCTAAAACGGTTAGCGGTTTGGGAAATGTCTACGATTGCTGCGTTATTGGACATAAAAATCCCCTCCAAAATTAATCTGTATGAATCTCTACTCATAATACCTTGATTTGACATTACGTTCAATGGCAATTTGACCAAAAATGATTGGAGCTTATGTCAAATGCTCTGGATTGAGCTGCTCTAGCTCAGGAATGACGAACCGCCCATCCTTGCGGATCAGCACATCGTCAAAGTACACCTCGCCGCCGCCGTACTCCGGTCGCTGGATGAGCACCAGATCCCAATGAATCGATGAACGATTACCGTTATCCGTCTGCTCATAGGCCTGACCCGGCGTGAAGTGCAGGCTTCCCGCGATCTTCTCATCGAAGAGCGTATCCTTCATCGGATGCAAAATATGCGGGTTAAAGCCAAGGCTGAATTCCCCGATGTAACGAGCACCCTCGTCAGTGTCCAGAATCTCGTTCAGCCGTTCGCTGTTGCTGCTCGTCGCCTGTACAATCCGCCCCTTCTCGAAGGTAAACGCAATATTCTCGAAGGTAATGCCTGAATATACCGTAGGCGTATTGTATGTAATCACGCCTTCGACTGAATCCCTGATTGGCGCACTAAAAACCTCGCCATCCGGGATATTGCGATGCCCGGAGCATAGCTTGGCGCCAATCCCGCGAATCGAGAACGACAGGTCTGTGCCTGGTGAGACGATCCGTACCTTGTCCGTTCGCTCCATTAGAGCCTTGAGCGGCTCCATGGCCTTCTCCATGCGAGCATAATCCAGGTTGCACACCTTAAAATAAAAATCCTCGAACGCCTCGGTGCTTTGGTTGGCTAGCTGTGCCATCGAGCTATTCGGGTAGCGCAGGATGACCCACTTCGTATGCTTCACCCGCTGCTCCAGATGAACGGGGTGACGATACAACTGCTCATACAGACGCAGCTTGTCCTTGGGCACATCGGAGAGCTCGCTGGCATTATCTCCAGCGCGGATCGCAATATAGCCCTGCATCTGCTTCATCCGGTTCAGATCAAGCTGAGTCCACAGCTCCAACTGCTCGCGGGTAGAATGTGTAAGGAGCGAGCGCATTACAGACAGATCCGTCGTCTCCACAAACGGCCGACCGCCGCGCCTAGCAACCTCCTCGATCAGACATTTCACCAGCTCGCTCTCTGAACCGAACATTTCGATGAGCACATTATCGCCGGGCTGAACATCGATAGAGTAGCCAACCAGATTCTCAGCCAGCTTTTGCAGTCTGGGATCTCTCATCTACACGCCTCTCTTTATTTTGGTATCGTTTTCTTTCTCATCATATCATGACAAGCTGCAAACAGCCAGCGCGACTTTGGCAACGATTCAGTCCCCAAGTCCGCTGGCTGCCGCTTAACCGACAAACACCCGGTTTCGTCCCGTCTTCTTCGCCTCGTACAATGCCATATCGGCACGATAGAACAGCGATTCAACGCTAATCTTATCATCCTGTCCCCGCCACTCTGATACGCCGCAGGAGACCGTGACCGTAGGTGTCGTCTGACCGCACACTCTCGCCCGGATACGTTCGGCTACTCTAGAGGCCTGCTCTGTCGTCACCTTGGGCAGATAGACTGCGAGCTCCTCCCCGCCCCAGCGCGCTGCAATGTCGCTGTCCCGGATGACAGAGCGGATAATGCCGCTTACTTGTGTTAAAATTTCGTCGCCCACCTGATGCCCATAGGTGTCGTTCACTTGCTTGAAATGGTCAATATCCACCAGCACCAGCGCCCCCAGCTCATCCTGGCGTTGCCTGGCCTGGATCTGCTCATCCAAATAATGCCGTGCATGAAGGCCGGTCAGATGGTCGGTGATGACCATTCGCCTCACCTCTGAATGCAGAGATGCATTCGTAATGGCCAAGCCAATATGAGTAGCCAGCACCTGCAGCAGCTTGTAATTGTCATAGGAGAAAAAGTGCGGCCTGCGATGGGTCAGCAAAATAGCTCCAAGCACCTCTGCATTGACCAGCATCGGCGTCGCAATCAGCGACTGCGAGTCGGTCAGATGCATGAGCTTGGACGATATAGCTGTTCGATCCGAATAATCCGAGACGATGAGCGCTTCCTTCGTCTTTAATATTTTGCCGCAAAAGCCGTAGTCTCCGGCAAATCGCTGATTTAGCAGCTCTTCCTTATTGGTAGACAGCACGACAAATTCGTTGCTTACCTTGTCGTACTGCAGCACACAGCAATAGTCCGCATGAAAGATCTGCAGCAGCTCCGCTGTAGCAAACTGGATGATTTCCTTCAACTGCAGCGACTGATTGAGGCGCTTAGTCAGTTCATTAATTAATTGCAGCTCATGGATCAATACATTGGACTGCTCATACAGCTTCGCATTCTCGAAGGCTGAGCCAGCCGTCTCCGCCAGCATGACGACATCCGGCAAAGCAGCCTCCTCCCAGCTCTCTTTGGCAATAGTAAGACGAATCACGCCATAGATCGCCTGCTTGCCCGCCATGGGCACGGCAATCAGGAGATCACCATTCTCCTGATCAAGCTTCATCGGCTTCCCGCCCAGAAACGAGCGAGCGCATATGTCATTGCTATGATGCTTAAAGCTTAGAAGCTGCACACGTACATGCACATTGGCGTAATCCTGAGACAAGAAGAGATCCACATGCGAGCTTGGATAGAGCAGCTCTAGCGAGTGCATAATTTCATTTAATACAGAGGTTACATTAATCTGATCGTGAAGCCGCTTGGTCGCCAGCAATAGCGCCTCTCTTCGCTGTGCTTCCTTCATCGATTGCTGCTGCTCAAGCATGAGCTGCTGTATATACATATGCTCCAGACGATGGAACAGGCAGGAGCGAAAGTGTCTGGCCACAGCTACAAGCTCCTCTGCCCGCAGCACCTTGCTCCCCCACTGAATCATCCCCAGCACAGCGATTGAGCGCCCCGTACTGCGTAGCCGAATAGGAACCGCTCTCAAGCAGGTGTTGACGATGATTACCCCTAGCTCGAAGGGCTGCCATTGCTGCTGGAGAGTGCCTGAGTCCTGCGCCTCCTGGACGATAGCCCGAAGCTGCTCCTTTAATGCCTCACCATAATAGGAGGCTTCAGTATCCTCCCCATTCAATTGCGACACTTCAGCACCGTTGCCATCAAACAGCACCGTTACATAGTTTCCGCCCAACCCCGGGATTTCTGTGCTCCATTGCTGGAAGCTCTCCTTCAGAAGATCTGGGCCCAAAGCCTCTGACCGATCATCCAGACCCGCGTATGAGCATGAATCATGCAACGGGCTGTTCAACACGAAGGTCTCGCCATCATGCGGGCGTATCTCTTCAGCCATACGCAGCACCCTGTTCCTTTCGTCTTCTCCATTAAATGAAAAATAGTTATAGAGATTACGATATAATATTATTAATCATACTTCATTTTCATGAAGAATGCACTAATCTAGTAGGGAAATAAAGGACTTTTGATGCATTGTTTACAATTGGGGAAAAGTGAATGTCGAAAATTATCGAATAGAAAGGAAACTTCTGCGGCAGGCGGTTTCCCTTGACATGCATACCTGTTTTCCTATAGAATTTATAGTTGGATAAAGGGTATAGAGTTTTGTGTCACCCTCATGGTTGTTTTGCTGATAGACCTGCGGCTGATGTGTCTGTCAGAGTTCTGTGAACTGTATGGTGTTGTCTGTTCCTGCTTGCAGGGGAGCTTCCCATCACCAATCCAACCGGCGAAACAGAGCCCCTTTTCAAACATTCCATTTGAAGAAGGAGTTTTTACGAGTATGGCACGTTATACAGGACCTAAGTTTAAATTAAGCCGTCGTCTGGGCATTTCCCTGAGCGGCTCCGGCAAAGAATTGAAGCGCCCGTTCCCTCCAGGTCAGCATGGCCCAGGACAACGCAAGAAGCTGAGCGGCTATGGCGTTCAATTGCAAGAGAAACAAAAACTGCGTCACATGTACGGTTTGAACGAGAAGCAATTCCGCAACCTGTTCGACAAAGCTGCTAAGCTGAAAGGTATTGCCGGTGAAAACTTCATGTTCTTGCTGGAAAGCCGTCTGGACAACCTCGTATTCCGTCTTGGCTTCTCCAACTCCCGTGCAGGTGCACGTCAACTGGTTGCTCACGGCCACATCACTGTTAACGGCAAGAAAGTGGACATCCCGTCCTACACCGTTTCTATTGGCGATGTAATCGGACTGCGCGAGCGCAGCCGCAGCCTGAAGGCAATCAAGGAAGCTTTGGAAGGACGCGTTCACATTCCAAACTACCTGGAGTACAATGATGCTGCAATGGAAGGCAAGTTCATCCGCCTGCCTGAGCGCGCTGAGCTGTCTCAAGAGATCGACGAGAAACAAATCGTCGAGTTCTACAGCCGTTAATTTTATTGTCTCCATCAAATCCAGCTCCTCCATGTGGGAGCTGGATTTTTTGTGTCCGTGTAGAGCTGTGTTGAGCTCCATAACGACAAGGTCATGGCATGAGTCCGCCACGACCCGCACCGCTCCACATATAGCACAAGGCGGTGCAGACTACTGCCCGCACCGCCTTGGATGTGTATGCAAACTCCGCAAGGAGCAGATGTTGCCGAATTTTTATTCCATGCCAGGCGCTTTTTCGCAGGCGTACCGGGGGGTACGCCTGCGAAAAGCAACGCAGCAGGGGGCGAAAAGGCGGGGATAGATGCCCTTATGCGGGTTTGCATACACGCCCTAGCCCCCACGTTACACTTTCTATCTGTCAGACGTCTCGCCCTCGGTACCTTGCGAGCGCTCTGCAGCCGTCTGTTGACCAGCAGGCGCCTCAAGCTGCACTGGCTTCGACGTTCTGCTACGGGTCAGCCCCTTGACCAGCTCCTCCAGGTCGATGCCGGATACGCTCTTGAGCATCTCAGGCGCTGTCGCCATCAGCTCCGTGACATAATTGCTCACGCGGGCAGCCCCTTCACCCTTACCGGTGTCCACCACCGTCAGCTTGTCGATGTTCTGGAGCGGTTCAGCCACCTTGCCAGCCAGCTCAGGCAGCATCTTCACAATAATGTCCAATACAGCCGCCTCGCCGAATTTCTCGAACGCCTGCGCCAGCTTTTCCTTCGCCTCGGCTTCTGCCAGACCGCGCAGCCGAATGACCTCCGCTTCGGCTGTACCTTTGGCGCGCTCAGCGTCCGCCACAGCCAGACCCTCCAGCCGCTTCTGCTCGGCGAGCGCCCGCGCTTCGGCCTCAATCTTATATTGCAGCGCATCGGCTTCACGCAGCTTGCGCGCCTTATCCGCCTCTGCCGCCTGCTCGACCGCGTAACGGTCGGCATCTGCCTTCTTCTTCACTTCCGAGTCATATTGCTTCTCGCGGCGCAGAATTTCCTTCGTCTCCAGATCAATCTGGCGTTCCTTGCGCACCAGCTCAATCTTCATCTGCTCCTCCACTACGGTCTGCTGCGCCTTGGCCTCCTGAATGGAGTACGCCTGGTCTGCTTCTGCGCGCGCTGTATCCTGATCGCGCTTGAAGGCTGCCACCTTCAGCTCCTTCTCCTTGGCTGCCTCAGCAATATTCGTATCGCGAAGCAATTCGGCCTTCTGCCCTTCCTCTTCCGCTCTCGCTTTTTGGATACGGGCATCCCGCACGGCTTCCGCCTCGGCAATATCTGCATCCCGCTTGACCATGGCAATGCGCGGCTTGCCGAGCGCATCCAGATAGCCGTGCTTGTCGCGCACATCCTTGATCGTGAAGGAGACGATCTGCAGCCCCATCTTCTTCAGATCCTTGGCCGCAACTCCTTGAACCTCCTGGGCAAAGCGATCGCGGTTGCGATAGACCTCCTCTACCGTCATGGAGCCGAGGATCGCGCGCAGATGTCCCTCAAGCACCTCCTGCGCCTCGCTCTTGAGCGCTTCTGTCGGCTTGCCCATGAACTGCTCTGCCGCTGTGGCAACATCCTCTGTCGATCCGCCAATCTTGATGATGGCCACGCCGTCGGCCATGACCGGAACGCCCTGCTCCGTGTAGACCTCCGGCGTCGACACATCGAGCTTGTGCGAGAGCAGCGACAGGAACTCCGCCTTCTGGAAGACGGGCAGGATGAAGGCGCCGCCTCCGCGCACGATTTTGATGCGTCGTCCCGTGTCATCCGTCAGCGTGTTTTTCGTCCCTAGGAACGAACCGGTCACCACCATCGCCTCATCAGGACTTACGGTCTTGAAGCGAGCCCAGAAGGCCAAACCTAATATGACAATGATACCAACGACGATTGTAGGAATAATAAGAAATTCTTGCATGAGTTCCATTCTCCCTTCATTCGAGCTTTTCTAAGACTGTTCGTGAAACACCATCATTACAGATCGATTCGGGACACCATCAGTGTGCCGTCCTTCACCTCTACCACGACAACCTTGGCCCCCAGCGGGATCGCCTCTCCATCATAGCTCGCCGCGATCTGACCCGATACGCCGGCAGCTCCGACCCTCACCAGCACCTCGCCATAGCCGGAAGGAGGAATCGAGACGAGCACCTCCGCCATCTTGCCCCCCAGCTCCTGCAAGGAATAGCCGGTCGAGTTCTCGCTGTTCTCCATCGGACGGACGTACAAGAAATAGACTGCGATCGCCAGCACGACTGCGATCATCGCCCCAAATACGAGCACAAGCCCCGTGCCTAGAGGCGTGTACCGCTCCAGCATCAGACCTGCACCGCCGAAGATGGTAATCGCGCTGACCAATGTCATCGGCTGCAGCCACGGCAACGCATCCCCGAACAGGAAATCAAGTGCGCCATCGGCCGCCTCGCTGATGACATCCCCCAAGATGATCGTGACCACGGCGTACACGATGCCTCCGCCAAGACAAGACCAGAATAAAAGCTCCATCCTCTCCCCCTCCTCCCAACAACAGGCTCCATCCATCCTGAACGCTACACTATACCTATACGGCGCAACTGCGAAAACGTTTCATTTATTTAACGTTTCATCCAGAATTCTATGGTTTTAGGCTTGATCAGGATTGTACTTCCCGCCTAATTCACTCCCCCCATCCTGTTAACACAATGCCAAGGAGAAGTCAACGTGCTGCGGGTTGGCGATTTATGTTATAATAAGGAGGCGATTTCAGAGGAGGAATACATAGTAATGAAAGACGACCGTAAAAAAGCTGCCGCAGGGCGCAACAAATGGCTCACCTTCGGTCTTATAGTATGGACAACAGTAAAATGGATTTTCATCTTCTGCCTGACTGCCGGTTTGTTCGCTGGCGGCGCGGTAACCGGCTATGTAGCCGCGCTGGTCAAGGAAGAACCCGTTCGTCCGCCATCGTTGATCGAAGAGAAGATTAATGAGAATGTGATTACCGGTTTTGCGTATTTTAACGACGGCTCGCCGATCGGACAACTGCGAACCGAGGAGGATCGGCGTCTGGTCGAGCTGAAGGATATTCCACAGCAGGCTATCGACGCACTGCTCGCGATCGAGGATAACAACTTTGACAAGCACGTCGGCGTTGATGTGAACGGTCTGGGCCGCGCCGTAAAGCAGAAGCTGCTGAACGAGGATACGCAGACCGGCGGCAGCACACTGACCCAGCAGCTCGCCAGACGGGTGTTCCTTAGTCTGGATGTGACCGATGCGCGCAAGGTCAAGGAAATATTTCTATCGCTGCGAATGGAGCGTTACCTGACCAAGCCGCAGATTTTGACTGCCTATCTGAATAAGATGCCCTTCGGTAATGGCTCCAATGGCTACCAGGTATTTGGCATAAAGGCCGCGGCCAAGGGGATTTTCAATATCAGCAATCTGAATGATCTGAACATTGCCCAATCCGCCTATCTGGCGGGCTTGCCGCAGTTGCCTTCCGTTTATTCTGCCTTTACAGGCAAGGGCGAATTTAACGAGAAAGGGTTTAATCGAGCCATTGAGCGGCAGAAGCGTGTTCTCGCTCGCATGCTGGAGACGGGACGGATTACGTCGGCTCAGTATTATGAAGCGCTGGAGTTCGATATGAAGTCATCTCTGGCCAAGCCAGCTAAGAAAGCATACGCTACCTACCCGTACTTGATGCTGGAGACGGAGCGCAAGGCTGCCGAGGCTTTGCTGCTGCATGAGAACACGAATCTGACCAAGGCCGACCTGTCCAAGCCAGAGAACAAGGAGTTATTGGAGGAAGCGCGGCAGAAGCTGCTCCATGGCGGCTACCGCGTCTATACGACGATTGACCGCAAGGCTTACAGCCTGATGCGGAACATCGCCGCCGACAAGAACAACTTCTCACCGGATTCGAAGGAGAAGGGTGTCGAGCAGATCGCAGCGATCATGATTAATCATAAGACGGGAGCGATCCTGTCCATGATCGAAGGCAGGGATTTCTATCTGGAGCAGATGAACTACGCCACCCAGATGACACGCCAGCCAGGCTCGGCGATGAAGCCGATCGCCGCTTATCTGCCAGCGCTCGACAAGGGGCTTGTACAGCCGGGCAGCATCATCGATGATGCTCCGATCGTGCTGAAGGATGGCGGCAAGGGCTACCATATTCCGAAGAACGCGAACAACTATTACAGCGGCCTGGTCACGGCGCGCGATGCGTTGAACCGCTCGCTCAATCTGCCGGCGCTCAAGCTGTTCCTGGATGAAGTGAAGATAGATAAGGCATGGGACTTCACGAAGAAGCTCGGCATTACAACGATCCAGGAGAGCGACTACGGTGCTCAAACCGGGGTCATCGGCGGCTTGGCGGTTGGTGTATCCGTCGAGGAATTAACCAATGCCTATGGCGCCATCCCGAACGGCGGGGTATTCAATGACGCCTATATGATTGAGAAGATTACAGATTCCAATGGAAAGATCGTCTATGAGCATAAGGCGAGTCCACAGCGCGTCTTCTCCGAGCAGACGGCGTTCCTGATGACGGATATGCTGCGCACCGTAATTAGCGCGGGCAATGGTACCGCTCATTCACTGGCCTCATCGTTCAAAAACTATAAGACCATCCCGATCGCGGGCAAGACCGGCTCGACCCAGAATTACGCTGACGTGTGGTTCATGGGCTTCAGCCCGGACATCACGCTGGGCGTATGGGCTGGTTATGAGAAGCAGATTCATGTGCTCACCACCAAGGATGCGCGTGCACGGGCGCGGACGATCTGGTCGAAGATTATGAATGACATTACTGCGGAGAAGCCGGAATGGTTTACAACAAGCAAATTCAATCAGCCGGAAGGCATTGTCAAAGCTACCGTATCTGGACTGAGCGGCAAAAAGCCGACGGCGCTGACAAACAAATATGTGACCGACTGGTTTAATAAGGAGTTTCTGCCTAAGGAGAGCGATGATGCGATCGTGAAGAAGGCATTCATCCGCTACAATGGCGTGAATTACATTCCGCAGTCTGCAACACCTAAGGATTTTGTGGAGGAGAAGACGGTATTCGTCCGCAAGAAGCCGCTGGATGAGCTGATGGACGAAATCTCGGCCGCCCTGCCTCGGATGCCGGCTGGCAGCAGGAAGCCGCTGAGCTACTATCTGCCACGCGATGCGAACAATGATGCTCCATCCAAGGTTGACCCGCGCAAGGACGATGGCAAGGCGCCTTCCGCTCCATCGGGAGTAACCATTAACGCTAACGGTGGTTCCGTCAGCATCTCGTTCAAGAGCAGTCCTGAGAATGATGTGGTCGGCTACCGGTTATACCGCTCCGCTGATCATACAACGTATCAGAATGCTGGCAGTGTCATTATTAGCGGGGATGACAATGTGTTCGTCAGCTCCATCGCAGGCGCCGGAGCATACAGCTACTATGTGACGGCTGTAGATGTGAGCGGCAAGGAATCTGCGCCGAGTGCTGCAGTATCCACCACAGCACCGAATCCGCCTATCGAGCTGCCGGGCAATCCAGAGACAGACGGGGGTAACGGTCAAGGCGAAGCACAGCCTAAGCCCGATCAGGGGACGCCAACGAACAACAACGGTTCAACCGAAGCTGGCGAGCGCCCAGACAACGGCGGCTCACCTGCCCATGCCAAGACACCTGCAGCGCCTACCGGGCTGAAGGTTGAGGCAACAGAGCTTGGCTTCAAGATTTCCTGGAATGCCAACGGCTCAGGCGATAAGGTGACCAAGTACAACGTGTATTATAGTGAGAATGGAAGCAAATATACGAAGATTGGTTCGACAGGACAGACCCGATTCGAGTATGTCTCACCAGCCAGCAGCGGATATTTCCGCATCTCGGCCTCGAATGACGCTGGCGAGTCTGGCACATCGTCTACTGTCAAGCTGTAGTCTTGCATGAAGCCTATACTCCCTGTCTGGATGATGAATCATCGGATGACAGGGAGTTTTTGTGTACGAGATTAATTTCATATGTACGATGCCACCAAATGAAGCAAGCCGGGCTGCCCATGCGGGAACCCGGCTTGCTTCATAATGCTGGAATGATGGATTAGTCCTCTATCGTCGACAAATCTCCAGTTGGCAGATTCAGCTCCCAGGCCTTGAGCACACGGCGCATAATTTTGCCGCTGCGCGTCTTCGGCAGCTTATCCTTGAACTCAATCTCTCGCGGCGCTGCGTGAGCAGACAGCCCTTCCTTCACGAACTGGTAGATCTCCTTCTTCAGCTCCTCCGACTCGGAGTATCCTTCGCGCAGCGAGATGAACGCCTTGATAATCTCGCCCCGCATCGGGTCCGGCTTGCCGATTACGCCCGCCTCCGCAACAGCAGGGTGTTCCACCAGCTTGCTCTCCACCTCGAAAGGCCCGACCCGCTCGCCCGCCGTGTTGATCACATCATCGATTCGTCCTTGGAACCAGAAGTAGCCCTCCTCGTCCTTGTAGGCGGAGTCGCCAGATACATACCAGCCAGGAATACGGAAATACTCCTCGTACTTGGATGGATTATTCCATATCTTGCGCATCATGGATGGCCATGGCGTCCGAATCGCGAGATTGCCCATCCGGTATGGAGGCAGCTCATTGCCGCTATCATCCAGGATCGCGGCCTGTATGCCCGGCAGCGGCTTGCCCATCGAGCCCGGCTTAATATCCATGCATGGATAGTTGCAGATCAACTGAGCGCCCGTCTCCGTCATCCACCATGTATCATGGATGCGCTGACCATAAGCCCTCATCCCCCACCGTACCACCTCAGGGTTAAGCGGCTCTCCCACACTCAGCACATGTCTGAGGCTGTCCAGCCGGTACTGGCCGATCACATCATTGCCGGCTCCCATCAGCATACGGAAGGCTGTAGGCGCGCTATACCACACGGTCACGCCATACTTCTCGATCGTGCTATACCAATCCTGCGGACTGAAACGGCCGCCGCGAACGACGTTCGTCGCTCCATGCAGCCACGGTGCGAATATGCCGTAGGAGGTGCCAGTCACCCACCCCGGGTCGGCTGTACACCAATAGATGTCATCCTCCTTCAGGTCCAGCACAACCCTGCCGGTATGATAATGCTGGATCATGGCGTTATGGACATGAAATACGCCCTTGGGCTTGCCTGTCGAGCCAGAGGTGTAGTGTATGAGCAGCCCATCCTCGCGATCCAGCCATTCCAGCTCTGCCTCCTGCGCTGCACCAGCCATCGCTTCCTGATAGGAGACGACATCCTCCAGGCCGCTCGTATCTCCGACAACAATAATATGCTTGAGTTCCGGCAGCTCCTGCCGCGGAATGCGTCCAAACAGCGAAGGCGTCGTAATAATCGCTACTGCGCCGCTATCCTGCAGCCGATCTCTCACAGCGGTCTCCATGAACGCCTCGAACAGGGGACCTGCTACCGCGCCGCGCTTGAGTACACCAAGCAAGCTAATATACAGCTCAGGGGTGCGCGGCATGAAGATGAACACGCGATCACCCTTGCCAATACCCAAGCCCTGCAGCACGTTGGCAAACCGGTTCGACTGCGAGCGAAGCTCTGCGAAGGTGTACTGCTCGTCTCTGGACGCATCGCTATAGTATAGCGCAACCTTCTCTCCTCTGCCCTCCTCGACATGGCGATCTATCGCCTCATGCGCTGCATTAAGCTTACCTGTCCGACTCCATGTAAATTGCTTCTCCACATCTTCAAATTGAAATTGCGCGTAAGTGTCCTCGTAGCTTCTCATGTTAGGGTCGGAAGCTACCGCTGCCAACCGCTCTTGATGCAGATTTTCCATGATTACCATCCTCTCCTGAGTCCCTCTCTGTTGCGTTCCCGCGTAGCGGCACAATCGCTGGGGCAATGTTAGAATACGCTTTCAAGATGTCTAATTCTATACGGCTGCCTTGCAATCGATCTTATCGGAGAGACTGCGAGGCCAGCCGGAGAAGCTATAGGCTGCGCAGCTTGCATCGGAGCTGCTACCATCGCCTGCGTGATTCATTGATTACGATTATAACATAGCCCAGTTCCAGACGGCTAGCGTGTGTTTATGCACTTCTCTCTATGAAGCCTTCCTTTACGCGGAGGTTATTTTTTGATACGCTTTCAATAGCGGCTATCTGGCAAGAGAGGAGCGGTATCGTGGAGCATCTAAAAATTATACACGAGCTGAATCTACCATCCCCGCAGGGCGATCTGGTCATCGAGGGCCCGGTGCCCCCGGAGCAATTGGAGCACTATGAGATGCATCCTGATTTGGATGCGTTCAGGCGGCCGAAGGAGCAGCACGCGGCTTTGGTGGAGATTGCGGCGCTGCCGGAGGGACGGATTATCCTTGCAAGGAACGGGCAACTGATCGTCGGGTATGTCACCTTTCACTACCCGGATGAGATGGAGCGTTGGTCTGAAGGCGGTATGGTGGATCTGGTAGAGCTCGGCGCGATCGAGGTAGCCAATGATTACCGGGGGCTTGGCCTCGGCAAGCGGATGATCCAGACGGCGTTCGCAGGCGGACAGCTTGAAAATATGATCGTGTTCACGACCGAGTACTATTGGCACTGGGATCTGGAGGGCAGCGGCCTCAACGTATGGGAATACCGCGCGATGATGGAGAAGCTGATGAAATCGGTGGATATGGTCTGGTTCGCCACAGACGATCCCGAAATTTGCTCGCATCCGGCCAATTGTCTGATGGTGAGAGTCGGTTCCCAGGTGCCGCTGGCATCAATTGAGCAATTCGACCGCGTTCGCTTCAAGCAACGGTTTATGTATTAAATGGTTAGGGGGGCATGATTACATATGGCGGCTAATGCGGTACTTGTTCACCATCCACAAGCGCTTCATTACAAATTCAACGAGCAGCATCCATTCAACCCGGTGCGGCTGACGTTGACGATGGATCTGCTGCGGCAGCTCGGAGCGCTGGATGAGCACCAGATGGTGCAGCCCGCTCCCGCACAATACGCCGATCTGTTGCGAGTTCATCGCAAGGACTATATCGAGGCGATTGCCGCGCTCAGCGCCCCTTCTCCAGCGCCTGACCTGCTTGCACAAGCGGGCCGATATGGCCTGGATTTTGAGGATACGCCGTATTTCTCCGGCATGCATGAAGCAGCCGCAGCGATTGCGGGCGGATCGCTGCATGCGGCAGAGCTGGTCATGTCCGGCCAGACCCAGCACGCGATGCATATGGCTGGCGGACTGCATCACGCCTTTCCCGAGCGCGGGGCAGGGTTCTGCATCTATAACGATACAGCCGTGGCGATTGCACATATTCGCGAGAAATATAATGCACGGGTATTGTATATCGATACGGATGTCCATCACGGGGATGGTGTCCAGTGGATGTTCTACAATGACCCGGATGTCTGTACCTATTCGATCCATGAGACGGGCAAATTTCTATTCCCAGGCACCGGCTTCGTCTATGAGCGCGGGGATGGCGAAGGCTTCGGCGCCTCCTATAACATTCCGGTAGAACCCTACACGGAGGATGATTCCTGGATGGAGTCCTTCACGACCACCGTGGAGAAGGTGGCAGCCGCCTTTCGCCCCGATATTATCATCAGCCAGCACGGCTGCGATGCGCATGCGCTTGATCCGTTATCGCATATCCATTGCAGCATGAGAATCTATCAGGAGATGCCTGCAATTATCCACCGGCTGGCTCATCACTATGCGCAGGGCCGCTGGGTCGCTGTAGGCGGAGGCGGCTACGACATCTGGCGCGTGGTGCCGCGTGCGTGGGCGCTCGTATGGCTGGAGATGTGCGGTCATCCGCTGCTGCGGACAGATCACCTGGAGCAATTGTCGATGCCCGAGGCATGGCGACAGCGCTGGACGCAGCAGGCAGATGACGAACTGCCCACATCCTGGCTTGACGATAGTGCAAGCTGGACGCCGATGCCGCGGCGCGCCGAGATTGCACGCAAGAACAGGGAGACTGCACTTATTGCTGTACAAGACTTGTAACGGTTAGAGATACATACAGCGCCGCAGCTTACGTGTCGATCCACGAGGCTGCGGCGCTGTATGTTGTGGTGCTGTATGTTGTAGTTTTATATGTATCCACTTATCCGCTGTTAGTGCAGCAGCCTAATGGGCTTGCTTGAGGCTCTCCAGCATCGCTTCAATGATCTGGTAGGAATGGGAGGATGCCTGAATGGTAAATTCCGCGAAGTTGACATGAGCCGAGCCGTCAGCCTTGTCCGACATCGAACGAATGACAACATACGGAATGTCATTCATATGACAGACTTGTGCTAACGCTGCGCCTTCCATCTCAGTTGCCATGCCGCCTAGCTGCTCATGCAGCTCCTTGACGGCCTCACGACTGGCGATGAATTGGTCGCCCGACAATATTTTGCCTGTGTAGTATCGTCCGTCAAACAACCGACGGCTCACTTGCTCGGCACATCGGATCAGCTCGACATCCGCCGGGAAATCCGATACCTCCTGATAAGGAATTACGCCGCGAGCAAAGCCGAGTGCTGTTACATCCATATCATGCTGCATACAGCTTGTCGAGATGACGATGTCTCCAATGTCCAGGCGGGGATCAAGCGCACCGGCTACGCCGGTGAACAGGATGCATTCCGCGCCGAGGTCAATCAGCAGTTGAGTGCACACCGCAGCGTTCACCTTGCCTACGCCGGATTTGGCAAACCACAGGTTCTGCCCCTGTAATTGTCCTTCGTAGAAGGTCATGCCGGCCTTCGTAATCGTCTGGCGAATCTCGGTGTGCCGAATGAGCAGCTCAATCTCTTCATTCATTGCACCGACAATGCCTATTGTTCCGTATGCCACTGTAGCTTCATCCCCCTTTGCTCCATTTCATGTACAACTGGGCAGCAGCCGCTACGAACGACTGGCGCCTAAGCGACAGCAGCTTCGCCGGCATCCGGCGAAGCTGCATACACAAGCATTATACCTGCTTGACAGACTGCCTGGAGATCAGCTCATGAGGCAGTACAACCTTGGAGTGCTCCACGCTCTCCTTCTTCATTAGCTTGGTCAGCAGTCGCATCGAGACCGCGCCAATATCATACATGGGCTGCGCTACGCTCGTAAGCTGCGGCCTCACCATCGATGCCGCGCGGCTGTTATCCACGCTAATGACCGATATGTCGTCCGGTACTCTCAGTCCAAAGTCCTGGATCGCATGGATGGCGCCGATCGCCATCTCGTCTGTCGCCGAGAATACAGCAGAAGGCTTGTTCGCCAGCTCCAGGAAATACTTCATCGCTTCAATTCCCGACTCGTAGCGATAGTTGCCTACACGAACCAGCGACTCGTCATAGGCCAGTCCCGCTGTCTCCAGCGCACGCTTGTACCCTTGGAACCTGGCGAAGCCGTTAGCCGGGTCCTGCAGCGTACCGCTGATCATCGCGATCGACTTATGCCCCTTCTCGATCAATGCTGTCACCGCATCAAAAGCGGCGGCTTCGTGGTCAATATCGACAGAAGGGATGGTACCCCGCTCATCAGTTGTTGCACACAGCACGATCGGCACATTGGCAGTCGTGAACGCTTGCACATGCTCATCCGTCACTGCGCCGCCCATGAAGAGCAAGCCATCGACCTGCTTCTCGAGCAGCGTGTTAATAACACGAATCTCTTTTTCTTTGCGTTTATCCGCATTGCACAGAATAATATTGTAGTGGTACATATTCGCAATATCCTCGATGCCACGAGCGACCTCGGCAAAGATCGAGTTGGAAATATCGGGAATCACGACCCCTACAGTTGTCGTCTTCTTACTCGCCAGACCGCGAGCCACAGCATTAGGACGGTAGCCAAGACGCTCGATCGCCTCGAATACCTTCTTGCGTGTCTGCGGTTTTACATTGGGATTGTTGTTCACTACTCGGGATACGGTCGCCATGGACACGCCGGCTTCCCTCGCTACATCATAAATAGTTACCGTCACGATCCTTCTCTCCAGTGAATTCGTATTTTTTGAAAAGCAATCTCAGGCCGAAATGATCTTTCAGAATTTTCACAAAATAATACAAGCATAGCAGGGAGCATCGTCGGCAAACCAATCGGCAGCAAAACAGCCTGTCCGCACCCTGCACCCAGTGAAATCCACTATATGGGTTTCTGAAAAAATCTCATTAAAATAATGATACGATAATTTATTGCTTTTCGCAATGTTCGGCAAGATGTTCTTCCAAGGAGGAGTACGTGATATTCCAGTGCGTCGCTTGCCACTTCACTTCGCCATCTGCAATGAGTATGGCCTGCGGCGAGGCATGCTTGACACCTAGCTGTTCTTCGATGACGTTAGAGACCGGACGATCCTCAACCACATGTACCAGCACAGTGTCGAATCCTCCCTGTGCATCCTGCAAATAACGAAGCAGCTCTGCATGGGCATCTGCGCTGACATTGCAGCGCGTACTATGCTTAAAGACAAGCAGCGGCTTGCTGGAAGCACCCTCATAAGCCTGATTCCATTGTTCTACTGTAGTTAGCTGTTGATATTGTTGTGCCATGTCTATAATCCCTCCAACGCTTTCATCTCATTCATGACTCTGCCCGTCCAACCATACCCCTCCTGCTTCATGGCCTGTCCACTTGGGTCTGTCCATGATGCAGCCAAGCGGCCGCGGCTATGTATGAATGGAACGACGGCTGATCTGCGAAAGCCGCTTCTGTATTTCTGCCATCCAGCTCTCATCGCCAAGCGACTGGGCAAGCAACAGCAGATCGAGCAGCTTGTTGACACGAGCCACTGCGTACTCCTCCAGCATCTGGTTGTGCGGGGTCTTCTGCTTTCCGTATACCTCGACCAACAGATCCGCCCATTCATTCCATTCATTAAACATAAAGGTCTGTTTGTCCGGCTTACTGCCAAGCTGTCCGATCAGTCCGGTCAGGTCTGGCTTCACTTCAGGCGATACCTCGTTCCGATTGCATGACGAACAAGAAAAAATTGGAACATTGTCAATCTCCACTTTGCCTGAATAAATAACCGTTCGTAATTTCATGGTCACTAATTCTCCGCAAGAACACCGTTTTTGCAAAATGGCCCACCCTCTCTATTATAACAGCGAAAATGAAGTATAAACAGTTTATGCCGTCTAAGACGGCCAGCCACGTTTTGCCCTTCTATTACTCGGCAATTCGCGGCGTTAACTTACTGTATTCGACTTCTTTCGCACAACTCCTGCATATAGGGGGATAGCAATTTTAGCTAATCAACAATTTTCCTCCATGCTTTGCGGACAAAAGGAAGCTGCAGCGATAGCATAGCCAGCGCCGCGCCAATCGTATCATTGCGCAGATCGGCTATATCTGGCGTGCGGTCATCGACAAAGGATTGATGATACTCATCTGTCACTCCGTAGAGCAGGCATAGCAGTATAATCAGCAGCTTCATGCCCCAGCTCTCCGACCTGCGTCCAAAGCCATACGCATAGGTCAGCGCCAGTATGTAGTATGCAACAAAATGCCCCCAGTCAAAGCTCTCCATCATTGGCAGCAGCAACTGGAACAAGGGCAGTACGGAGCCAAGCTCCTCTCCTGTGCGTGAGGACAGCCAGAAAATGACGCTCATCCAGAGCACAGCCGGCAGCCAGCGCAGCAGCTTTGCCAGACCTTTCGTATTGCGTTCATGCGAGTGCTTCATTTGCTTCATTTGCTTCATCGTATCTCCTTCGCTACAATAATAAGGTAATCCATCGTATAGGGAGGGTTCCGAAGTGAGCTTGCAGGGTAAAACGGTCATCTGCCTGCTGGATGACGAATTTGAGGATTTGGAATTATGGTATCCGGTCTATCGAGTGCGTGAAGAAGGTGCTGTAGTATTGTATGCCGGACCGGAAAAGGGACGTCAGCATATCGGCAAGTACGGCGTTCCGGCAGTCGCCGACCTGTCCTTCGATGAGCTGGACAGTGCAGCCATTGACGGACTGCTCGTGCCGGGCGGCTGGGCACCGGACAAGCTCCGCCGCTACCCGAAGGTGCTTCAGCTCGTGCGGGAGCTTGATGAAGCTGGCAAGCCGATCGGACAGATCTGCCATGCCGGCTGGGTGCTGATCTCCGCCAAAATTTTAACCGGGCGTACAGTAACCTCGACACCAGGCATCCGTGACGATATGGAAAATGCCGGAGCAACATGGGTGGACGAGGCAGTCGTGGTCGACAGAAACCTCATATCTGCCCGCCGACCGCCTGATCTTCCACCGTATGCGAAGGCTTTCGTGGATGCGTTGCTCCAGCAAGGCTAGGGCATGTCTCCAGACCCGCTCAAGGGCATCGTTCACCGCCTGTTCGCCCTGTGCTGCGTTACGTTCACACAGGCGTACCCTCGGTACGCCTGCGAGAACGTGCCTGCCCGGAACGAAAATTTCGGCAACATCTGCTCCCGTCGGAGCTTGAAGACACACCCTGGCTAATTTTGCGGACTGGCACAGCGCGTAGCCTCGCGCAGCCGGTCCGTTCTGCTGTTAAAATCGCCTAGCCTGTCGTAGATTTCCTGGCTCGTTCGGCAAGCCAGCAGTTCGTCCAGCAGCTTGCGGCTATCCTCCTGGCTCGTGTTAAGCAGCCGTTCCTTCACATTCAGTATCGTGTGAGAGGACATGCTCAGCTCATCGACATCCAGTCCCAGCCAGATTGGCAGCGCCCGTGCGTCCCCGGCAAGCTCGCCGCAGACGCCGACGGGGATGCCCCGGCGCTTGGCTGCATCAACGGTCAGCTTGAGCAGACGCAGCACGGCTGGATGATAGGGCTCATACAGATGGGCAATCTGCTCGTTCATCCGATCCACTGCCAGCGCGAACTGCACCAGATCATTGGTGCCCACGCTGAAGAAATCCACCTCATCAGCCAACAGATCGGCAATCATGACAGCCGCAGGCACCTCGATCATCACCCCGACCTCAATATCCTCCTTGTACGGCAGCCCTGCCTGCCGCAGCTCCTCCTTCGCCTCCTCCAGCAGCATACGCGCCTTCCTGACCTCCTCGACTGAGGAGATGAGCGGAAACATGACCTTTACATGTCCATAGCATGCGGCACGCAATATGGCGCGCAGTTGCGTCTTGAACAAATCCTGGCGATCCAGCGAGATGCGAATGGCCCGATAGCCAAGGAACGGATTATCCTCCTCGGGAATCTCAAAATAATCGAGCTGCTTGTCGCCCCCTATATCCAACGTGCGAATAATGACGGGCCTTGTCTTCAGCCGCTCTGCCACTTTCCGGTACACCTCGAATTGCTCCTGTTCCCCTGGGAAGCTGAATCTGTCCATATACAGGAACTCTGTACGGAACAATCCGACCTCTACGGCTCCGGCGCGCAGCGCCACCTCCAGCTCCTTCAGTGAGCTGATGTTGGCCGCCAGCTCGATCGTCTTGCCATCCGGCGTAACCGGCTGGAGATCAGCGATCCGGTGCAGCTTCTTGCGCTCCTCCAGCATATCATTGCGGCGTGCACGGTATCGATCGATTACCAGCTTCGAAGGGCGTAATATAATCTCTCCACGCCCACCGTCGATAATCAAGGAATCACCGGTCTGGATCGGCGCATCGAGCTTGCTCTCCACCCCGACCACGAGCGGAATGCCGAGCGCCCTGGCCATAATAGCCGAGTGCGAGGTCGTGCTACCAGCCATCGTGACAATGCCCAGCACATGGCATGGATTCAGGTGAGCCAGTTGGGATGGGGACAGCTCCTTCGCCACGAGAATGAAAGGCTGCGTATCCGTAGGCAATGTAATCTCAGGGGCCCCAAGCAGATGCTTGAGCAGCCGGTTGCCGACATCCTTGATGTCGAGCGCCCTCTCCTTCATATATTCATCATCCAGCAGGTCAAACATCGTGACGAAGTGGTCGATCGCTTCCTTAACCGCCACCTCGGCTGCCTTGTACTGCCGCTGGATAATCCCCTGCACCTCATTCATGAACACCGGGTCGTCGAGGATCGCCAGATGCGCGTCGAAAATTTGCGTCTCATCCGTGCCGACAACCTGACGAAGCTCGCCCTTCATCTGCTCGATCTCGTCCTTGGATGTCTTGATGCCTTCATACAGCCTGTCGAATTCTTTGGCCAGGTCGGTTACATCAATCTTCTGCTCAGGCACATCCCATTCCCAGTTCGGAAGCACAAAGGCTTTGCCGATTGCGATGCCTGCTGAAGCTCCTATCCCTTGAATCATTGTGAATCCTCCCCATCCTCTCTCTTGTGCAGCACAACGGACATAACCGACGCCTGACCCTTCTTGACTGCCTTGAACGGCCCATAGCGCCATGAGCGAACGACCTCAGAATTAGTGATGACCATCGGGGTTGCCAGTGATTTGCCTTCCTGACGGATACGGCCCATATCGAACTTGACGAGCAGCTCTCCCGGCTTGACCTCGTCTCCTTCCTTGACAACAGCATGGAAGCCTTGGCCCTTCATCTGGGAGGTGTCAATTCCGATATGAAGCAGCACATCCAGCCCCTCCTCCGTGCGCAGACCAAGCGCATGCATCGTCGGATAGACATGAATAACCTTTCCCTTGACCGGTGATACCAGCTCGCCACGATCGGGCATGAACGCCACCCCTTGGCCAACCAGCTTGCCAGCGAAGATCGGATCAGGCACCTCCTCAAGCGGAATCATGCGTCCCTGCATCGGTGAACAGAACAGCACCTGGGTGAGATCACGCTGCAGCGCCTTGACCATCTCCTCACGGATCAGCTCGGAGTAGGTGCCGAAGACGACCTGAACATTACCGCTACCCAGACGAATGACACCCGCTGCCCCCAGGTTGCGCAGCGCATTAATGTCAAGCAGCTTGTCGTTGGACAGCTTGAGCCGCAGACGGGTAATGCAGGCCTCCATCTGCACGATGTTGTCCTTGCCGCCGATTGCCTGCAGGATGAGCGGCGCACGATACGGAATATCCCCCGCCCATTCGTCCAGATGCGATCCCTCCTCACGCCCAGGGGTCGGAATGCGGAAGCGGCGAATCGCCCAGCGGAACAGCATATAGTACAGCAAGCCGGATACGATGCCGATGGGTATGAGCAGCCAGCCGCGGGTGGCCAGATGGCTGTTGATGATGAAATCTATCGCTCCCGCCGAGAATGAAAACCCGTGCAGGATACCCAGCTCATAGGTCACCCACATAATTAATCCCGACAACACGGCATGGACGATGAACAGATAGGGCGCGACAAACAGGAATGCGAATTCCACCGGCTCGGTCACCCCTGTCAGGAAGGATGCCAGTGCAGCGGTTGTGAAGGTTTTCTTAATCTTCGGCTTGAGATCCTCGCGAGCCTCATGAATAATGGCAAAGGCAATCGCAGGCAGCGCGAACATCATCGTCGGATACAATCCCGCCATAAATACGCCGGCTGTCGGATCGCCAGCAAAGAACCGCGGCAGGTCCCCGTATACCGTCACGCCGCTTCCCATATCGTAACCGCCCACCTGAAACCAGAACACATGGCTCACCAGATGATGAAGTCCGAATACAACCAGAATACGAAGCACGAAGCCGAATAAGAACACCCCGAAGCCTCCGGCCTCCGACACGATGTCGCCCAGATGCTGCAGACCGCTCTCGATCAGCGGAGCAATATGAATCATTAAGATGGAGAAAAGTACTGATAAACAGCTCACCACAAGCGGCACGCTGCGTGGTCCGCCGAAGAAATGAAGCCACTCCGGGAGCCGCAGCTCCTTGAGGCGCTCATAGAAAAACCCGGACACCAGACCGAAGATAACACCCACCAGCACGGTCGGCTGAATCTCGTATTCACTGAAGCTGCTCGTTATACCGGTATAGATGGTCATACCGGCAAGTGCCGCCATAATCGCCGCGCCTGCGCTATTGGACAAGCCAGAGGCGACGCCCAGCGCAAACAAATAGGGGAGAAATGAAAACAAAGCACTGCCCGCTGTAGCCAGATATGTATTAAAATAGGGCAAGCCCAGAGCAGACCAGGGCAACTGGCTCAAGCTTAGAAATACGGCTGCCGCAGGCAGCACCGTCATCGGCAGCATCAATGCACGCCCGACTTGCTGCAGATTGCCCATTATTTTCACAAGACTTCCCCCTCTTTCATAGATTTTCTCGATTATCCTTCACAGAATGCCATTGCTGGCACTATTAAGATGGTAAGGGTTTGTCCCGAATTTGTCAAAAAGAAAACGGCGAACCGCGTAGGGTTCGCCGCCTCTTCTTACCTGGCTAAACGCCAGCTTAGAAACGGTTCATGCCGTTTTGCCCGAATTGCGCGTTGTTGCCGGCCTGATAGCCGAGATGCGCCAATACCGGACCGTCCTGAGCATGGGCATTCGTTGCATTCAGCACAGGATTTTGCTGGGTTTGTGCATGAGCTGGCTGGAAGCTCTGGTTCTGATAGCCTGTATTGTAGCTCGCTTGGTTCTGTGCTCCTTGGCTATTGATCGAGTAGCCGCCAAAGTGCGCAATGACCGGTTGCGAAGCATATTGGCTATTTTGCTGCGCATAGGGCTGTTGCTGGGATTGCATCATGCTGTTATGCTGCACAGCTTGCGGATAATAATCCCGGCCTGCCTGGTAGCCCAGGTGGGAGATTACCGGTTGGTATTGTGTTTGTGCTTGACCCATGCCCATCTGGCTGTTCTGCATGCCGTATTGTTGACCAATCTGACCTTGCTGGCCAGCTTGGTAGCCCAGATGAGAAATGACCGGGCCGGCATTTTGCGTAGGGATCTGTCCACGGTATTGAGACTGCACATAGCCTTGCGGCTGAAATTGGTTCTGCTGATTGAAGGAAGCTTGGCTCGCTTGAAATCCTGGCTGATAAGACATTCCGTTCATGTCTTGTCCTCCTCATAATGGGGGTAGTCTTCATGAGCACCTGTGCGGAGTCCATGAAGCCTCTCTTATTGTAGGAGTGCAGGACTGTTTTTATCCCTTCCTCAAAATGGAAGTCAGGCTTATCCCTTGCCACCTGGCAGCAATATCGAATCCTCCACCTTAATGCAGCGATCCATAACCACATCCAGCCCGCCCTCGCGGGCGATCTGCGCCGCCTCTTCGCTGTGGATGCCTAGCTGCAGCCAGAGTGCCTTCGCTCCGATCTGTACAGCCTCCTGGGCTACTGGCGGGCAATGCTCGCTGCGCCGGAATACATTAACCATATCGACCGGAAAAGGAATATCTGCCAGACTCGGGTAACATGTCTCCCCCAATATTTCGGCAGCGTTCGGATTCACCGGAATAATCCGATACCCCTTAGCCTTCATCGCTTCCGATACCATGTACGAGACGCGGTCAGGCTTGTCGGATAACCCGACGACAGCAATAACAGAGGTGCGCTGCAGCAGCGCCTTGATCTCATCGCGCGAAGGATGCTCATATGCCATAGGACAGACCTCCTTTATATAGTCGAGCATTCTAAAATAAGGTTTCGTTGCTGTTGCTGCTTCAGTGCAGTAGCTGCTTCAAGCTTCCACCCACTCTACCTTTGCGCCAAGCGCCTGCAGATGGTCGAAATAGATCGGGTACGATTTGGCGACATGATGCGCGTCACGAATCCGTATCGGCTTGTGCGCACGCAGTCCGACGACAGTCAATGCCATAATGACCCGGTGGTCATAATGGGCGTCGATCTCAACGCCGCCCTCTACGCCCTCCGGCTTGCCATGCACGATGATCTCGCTCTGCTTCTCCTCCACGTTCGCGCCTGCCTTGCGCAGCTCGTTCAGGTAATCGGTGATGCGATCGCACTCCTTGTAGCGCAGATTCTCTACATTATAGAAACGGGATGTCCCCTCTGCGAATACAGCCGCAGCCACCATAGCCAGCACCGCATCAGTCGCTGCGTCGCCGTCGAACTCGACCGCCTTCAGCTTGCCATTGCCTTGCACATGCACGAGACCGTTCGTATGCGTCAGCGGCACCTCCATCATGCGCAGCACATCAATAATGGCGCGTTCACCCTGCTTGCTGTGCTCCTCCAGACGATGAATCTTCACATCGGACTGTGTAACTGCTGCTGCTGCAAGCACGGCAGCGGAGCCCGGATAGTCGCCTTGGACAATGTATTGCTTGGCTGCATATTTCTGATTGCCTGGAATCTTATAGTGCATCAGGTCTTCGCTCGCCTCGATAACAATCCCCGCCTGTGCCAGCACCTCCAGCGTCTGCCCGATGACGACCTTGGATTTGAGATCATGCAGCACTTCAATCTCGCTATCCTCCGGCAGCAGCGGCGTCAGGAACAGCAGCGCGCTCAAAAATTGAGAGCTGACATTGCCAGATACCTGAATCTTCCCGCCCTTGGCCGCACCGCCATGAATCGTGATCGGCAGCTTGCCTTGCTGATGGTCGACCTTGACGCCCATCTGCTCAAGCGCCGTGATGAGGTCATCATGCGGACGCTTGCCCAGTGAATCCGGGTAGGTGTTCACGAAGGTCACTTCCGGGAGAAGCGAAGCAATAGCCATCAGAAAGCGCAGTACCGCTCCGGCGTTGCCGACGTTCAGCTCCTTCACCTCGCGCGGCTTGCTGCCAAAGCCGGTAATCGTAATCTTCTCCTCATCTTCCTCGATGACAGCACCCAGATCACGGATACAACGACGCATCGCATCGCTGTCCTCGCTATGAGCCGGATAGTAGATGGTGCTCGTCCCTTCGGCCAGCGCAGCCACGAGCAGGTAACGGGTCGTATAGTTTTTGGAAGAGAGCGCTTGAAGCTCGCCCTCCAGCCGCGGAGTGGGAGTAACCAATACATCCATCGTTTATCTTCTCCTCTATATAAAATAATATCATGATCGTTCATCATTCATCAGGCAAGCAGGACGCCACACAGATAGCCCGCCCAGCACAGCAGCAAGCCTCCGCCGCAGGTTAGCAGCAGATAGCCTGCCACAAGGGGAAGCTTGCGTTCCTGGGCGATCAGGACGCTCTGTACCATGAAGGTGGAGTAGGTGGTGTAGCCGCCCAGTACGCCTGTCGCGGCAAATAGATACATCTGCGGGAGCCGAAGCTGCAAGCCAAGGCCGAATAGCAGACCGAGCAGCATGGCCCCGGTCAGATTAATGGCTAATGTCGCTAGATAGGAGCGCGAGGTATAGCGGGCAACGATACGGCCGCCTGCATAGCGCAGCAGCGAGCCGAGGGCGCCGCCCAGCGCACAGGCTGCGAGGTCGATCACGCTCGATTCCTCCTTGCTGCGCTCCTCATGAGCTGCAGTCCCGCTGCGGCCAGCACAAGTCCAGCCAGCAGCGACACGGTGAAATACAGGGCGGCCTCGAAGGTTTCCCCATGCTGCAGCAGCACCACCAGCTCCAGGCTGAATGCCGAGAACGTCGTGTACGAGCCGATCAGTCCCGTACCGACGAATTCCTTCCATACCGCCGCCATTCCGGGTCGGGCGAGCACATAGCCTGTCCACAGACCCAGCGCCAGGCTGCCGCTCAGGTTGCAGGCCAGTGTGCCCCACGGAAATCCCGGCATTCCATGCGGGGTTAACCATAGGCTCATCGCCAGACGCAACGGAGCCCCGATTGCGCCGCCAGCGGCCACGGCCAGAGGCAGCTTCATCGCCGCTGCTCCAGCAGCTCCACGATACGGCTTGTGACACCCGCCGCGTCTAACGCTGTCGTATCGATGGTGTCATGCGCGAAGCGATACGCATCGCGACGCTCCGAGAGCAGCGCAGCCACACGCTGCTCCACATCCCCCTGTAGCAGCGGACGGGCACTGTCATTGCGGACACGGCTTACGATGGCCTCCGCCTCGGCAGTCAGCGCGATGACCCAGCCATGGCGCAGCATCTGCTGCCGATTCTGCTCACGCAGCACAGCTCCGCCTCCTGTAGCCAGCACCTTGCCCTCAGGCAATGTCAGCATCTCGGTCAGCACCCGGCTCTCCGCATCGCGAAACACCGCCTCCCCCGACTCGGCAAATATATCGCGGATGGCTCTGCCCTCCTGCCGTTCAATCTCGCCGTCGAGATCGATGCAGCGCAGGCCAAGCTGCTCGGACAGCAGACGGCTTACAGCGGATTTGCCGGTTCCCATGAAGCCGACGAGCACAATAGTTAACGGATTTTCAGCCTTTGCAGACAATGTCGGGCACTCCTCTTTCCATTTTTTAAAAACATCATACCATATTATTCGCGCAGGGCACTTATTATTTGGACAGGGACGGTATAAAAAATACCTTTTTGTCGTATGGATATACTATCCAATTTTTGAATATTTAATAAAGGGAGGGATCATCCATGAACCAAGCCCACGATTCAAGCGGATCAGGTCGGGCCGGAAAGCCGCAGCCATCCGAGAGCGAGCTGGAGCAGCAGAAGCTGCGGCGCTATCTGGAGCCTGGCTATCCGCTATGCCGCTCTGAGGTCATATGGATATTGGACTGGATCAAAAAAAAAGCGGCTGCGGGCGAGCCAAGCATGCTTGGGGTGCCGCAGCCGCAGTTGCTGAGAGGCTTCAGTCGATTCGCTGAGGCCGCGATGCTCATCATTCACAACCAGCGCTTCAGCTACGAGGAGTCGGATCGGCTGCAACGGCTGCTAGCAGATGCGGTGCAGTCCATTCGTCCCTCGCAGGAGTAGCCTTATTGCTGATCAAGCTCCGCTTGTCTTACTCCATCCAGTTGAAATGGAATGTGCCTTCCTTGTCCACACGCTTGAAGGTGTGAGCGCCGAAGTAGTCGCGCTGCGCTTGCAGCAGGTTAGCTGGCAGGCGCTCTGTGCGATAGCTGTCATAGTAGGACAGCGCGCTGGCAAATGCCGGTACCGGAATGCCCGCAGCGACAGCAGTCGCTACTACTTCACGCCATGCGCTCTGATAGGACTCGACGATCTGCTTGAAATAGTCGTCCAGCAGCAGGTTGCGCAGCTCCGGATTTTTGTCGTAAGCATCCTTAATGTTTTGCAGGAAGCCGGCACGGATGATGCAGCCGCCACGGAAGATCATCGCGATGTCGCCATAGCGCAGATCCCAGCCATACTCCTCGGAAGCCGCGCGCATCTGGGCGAAGCCTTGGGCATAGGAGCAGATCTTGCTGGCGAACAGCGCTTTGCGAACAGCCTCGACGAATGCCGCCTTGTCGCCTTGGAATGCTCTGGCTTCTGGCCCCTTCAGCAGCTTGCTGGCAGCGGTGCGCTCTTCCTTCATCGCAGACAGGAAGCGGGAGAATACCGATTCGGTAATGATGGACAGCGGCACGCCCAGGTCGAGCGAGCTTTGGCTTGTCCATTTTCCTGTTCCCTTCTGTCCTGCGGAGTCCAGAATAACGTCCACCATCGGCTTGCCTGTCTCTGGATCGTACTTGGAGAAGATGTCGGCTGTAATCTCGATCAGGTAGCTGTCCAGCTCCCCTTTATTCCACTCGGTGAAAATCTCATGAAGCTCCTTCGTATCCACGCCCAGCACATCCTTGAGCAGTTGATACGCTTCGCAAATAAGCTGCATATCGCCATACTCGATGCCGTTATGCACCATCTTGACATAGTGTCCCGCGCCGTCTGGCCCGATGTACGTACAGCAGGGGTCGCCGTTTACTTTGGCGGAGATCGCGGTCAGGATCGGCTCCACCAGCTTGTAGGCCGACTCTTGTCCGCCCGGCATGATGGACGGCCCCTTCAGCGCGCCCTCCTCGCCACCGGAGACGCCAGTGCCGATGAAGCGGAAGCCTTTGGCTTCGAGGTCCTTGCTCCGGCGCTGTGTATCCGGGAAGTATGCATTGCCTCCGTCGATAATAATGTCGCCTTCCTGCAGATGAGGAACGAGCGAGTCAATGGTTGCGTCTGTGCCTTGTCCAGCCTGAACCATGATCAAAATTTTGCGCGGCACTTCCAGAGAAGCGACGAATTCTTCAATTGTATACGCTGGATGAAGATTTTTGCCTGCTGCTTCTTTTATCAGATCATCCGTTTTCTCACGCGAACGGTTGTATACGGATACGGTAAATCCTCTGCTCTCAATATTAAGCGCCAAATTTTTTCCCATGACGGCTAGGCCGATCACGCCGATTTGCTGTTTAGACATGTGCTTCATTCATCCCTTTACATTCTTATTTCCTTGCGAAAATGCGCGAACGCCCCCGATACAACAGGAACCGCTCCATTTCCGGCAAGCAGTCTAAAAGTATTTTACTCTATTTTCCCGAAAGATGAAAATCATTTTTCATATCTTGAAGCCGCAAATGGCGGAAAATGAAGTCGTTTGCGATTGTAAGCGCGTACAATTGGTTGCGCCAGAACAGCCGCCATGCGGCGGGAGTGTATGCAGGCACTTGCATGAGGTGCGACTCGTTCGCGAGTACGGCGATCTGCATACGTATGATATTTCAATCCACGCCTACGCGAGGTGCCACACCTGCGACCTCAGATTGTCCACCCGCACCATAATTTCAATCCACGCACCTACACGAGGTGCGACTTACACAACCCCAATCCCATTTCAAGGAGCGTATCATTTCAATCCACGCACCTACACGAGGTGCGACAGGGTTATTATACCCTATCTACGTGTATTTTGCATTTCAATCCACGCACCTACACGAGGTGCGACGCCAATGACGACAAAACTATTGTGGTTCTTTATATTTCAATCCACGCACCTACATAAGGTGCGACGTCGACTGTCTTTTTAACGCCCGCAAAGGCTGATTCATTTCAATCCACGCACCTACATAAGGTGCGACATTCAACACACGGAACGCCCCAGCCAGCACATCAATATTTCAATCCACGCACCTACATAAGGTGCGACAAGGCATTGACTCGAGACTCGTTGACCCTGAAATTTCAATCCACGCACCTACACGAGGTGCGACCATTACTTTTGTTATATACCTTATACCAATCTGGAAATTTCAATCCACGCACCTACACGAGGTGCGACCTGCTGCCATGGCTGCAGCACGAGCGGCTGCCCGTATTTCAATCCACGCACCTACACGAGGTGCGACCAT
>NZ_JBUEDD010000011.1:0-254748 GCF_054955055.1 Paenibacillus sp. J5
GCGACTTTATTAATATAACACATTCGCCTAGTTGATTGCAAGCTTTTTTTTAAATCTTTTTTCTTTCATTATCTCGCTCTCTCAGGCGCAAGAAGTAATATAACATACTCTTTCTATCGTTGTCAACGGTAGGCCATATATTTATTTCAATTCTTGCCACTGCTCTCTACCGAGGACATTCGACTCACCTTCCTATTGACGGACTAACCTGCGTTCCGCTTGAATATAGAAGGCCTGATGTGAGCTATCTCACTGATTGTTCATACACAGGACTGTAAGACTTCCGCCGTGCTGGACGGAGCAAGCCTTCGGTTTACGTCAATATAGATGACGATATAAAGCGAACCCCACTTAGACATAGCTAATCTCTAAAAGCAATAAAGCTACTTTTAGAGATTAGGCTAGAAATTGTTTTACAGCAATAGCCACTGCAACGCCAGAATAAGCAAGATGCCTGGCACGCCCAGTATGACGACCACCGCAACCGTCAGCGGATTCAGCGGGATGTGGAAGCCCGACACCCAGCCGGAGAAATTAAGCACATACAGGAGAAGGGCTGCGGCCACCAGATGCAGCAAAAAACGTTGAATCGTCAACCAAGACAATCTACTTCGAATCCACATCAATACCAGCAACGCCAGCGAGCCTGCCAGTATCGTCAACCACACCATTTTCATCCCGCTTCCTCCTCTTGTTCTCCGACTTGAGGACGATTCAATCCTTTGGCTTGCCGCAGAAGCATCTCATACCGTTTCTCCGCAGCCTCAATGGCAAAAATAGCATAGTCCACCTGATCCTTGCCCAGCGCATATTCAAAATGACGCTGAGCATTCACCCAATCGCGGTGCGCTTCCTGAATTTCCAGCAGCAGCTCGTCTGACTTCAGCCTCCGCTCGACAAGCTCCCTCCCCCCTGTCCTCCCCTTGCGCCAAGATTCCCACCAGCTCATAAGCTCACCCCCGCTTGTCCCGTTCTTCCCAAATCTCACTCTTACTCTATGAGCTCCAATCTCGGATTAGAACAGTAGCCGCAAGACTGCAAGAAAGGTCGTTGGGTATGACTCATACAATAGAAAATAGCCGTACTCCCAACTTGGGGAATACGGCTAGCTTCATAGTCAACCTAACTCGCGTCGGCCTTCAAGCGCCTTGGAGAGCGTAACCTCATCTGCGTATTCGAGATCGCCGCCTACTGGCAGCCCATGCGCGATTCGGGTGACTCGTATACCGAACGGCTTGATGAGCCTCGACAGATACATCGCGGTCGCCTCGCCTTCAATATTCGGATTCGTTGCCAGAATCAGCTCCTGTACACGCTCATCACTGAGGCGTGTGAGCAGTTCGCTAATCCGAATCTCCTCTGGACCGATTCCCTCCATAGGCGAGATCGCCCCCTGCAGCACATGGTATTGACCCATGAATTCCTTGGTTCGCTCCATCGCGATCAGATCCTTGGCCTCCTGCACCACACAGATGACCGATTGATCCCGCGTCTTGTCCTGACAGATACGGCATGGATCGACATCCGTAATATTGCAGCAGACCGAGCAATAGTGCAGATTGCGCTTCACGCTAACCAGCGCTTTGGCAAAATCAATCACATCATCCTCTTTCATTCGAAGCACATGAAACGCAAGACGAGCGGCTGTCTTCGGGCCAATCCCTGGCAGGCGGGAAAAAGAATCTATCAGCTTGGCTATCGGTTCGGGATAATGCAAGAGGTACAGCTCCTTCTAGAACAACCCTGGAATTTTCACGCCTCCGGTGAATTTGTTCATGTCATCATTAGACATTTCTTCCGCTTTGCCCAGCGCGTCGTTAACCGCAGCGAGCACCAGATCCTGCAGCATCTCGACATCATCCGGGTCAACTGCCTCCGGCTTGATCGTCAGGCTCAACAGCTTCTTGTGACCATTCACAGTACAGGAGACCACGCCGCCGCCAGAGGAACCGTCAACCGTTTTATGGCCCAGCGCCTCTTGCGCCTTCAGCATTTGCTCTTGCATTTTTTTCACTTGCTTCATCATTTGGTTCATGTTATTCATTGTTATCACCTCATAAGTAGTAGTTGGATATGCATAATCCTTGCTATTCGTCAGAGATTACCACAAGCTCTTCACCGAACAGCTTGACAGCCTCTTCCACCCATTCCGGCCTTGAAGGCTGACTCGCAGCAGTTTCAGCAGGATGCTCGCCCATCACGAACTCCTCCGGCTCCGCGGCAGGGCGGTGTTCCACAGCCGATTGCCATTCCTTCAGCATAATGGTGGCAAATTTGAACTCACGCTTCATCACGGCCTGCAGCACCCGCTCGATCAGCTCACGGTTCGCCGGCTTCTCTGTTGTTTCCCTGTGAATCTCATTCTTGAACGCAATCAATACACAATCAGGCAACGCCGATACCGGCTCACCGTTGATGAGCCAAGCATGAATCGAGATGCCAGCTTCCTTGACCCGCTGCAGCACCTCATTCCACTGCATACGCATCTGCTGGAACTCCTGGCTGCCGCGAGCAGCCAGATACGGCTCCAGCCGCACCTTCGGCCGCGCTCCCGCCCCGGCGCCTACAGCGCGCGCGCCGAAGGAGCCGGGGCGCCCGCCACCTCCGGCCGGCTGCACCGCGGGCGCTGCGCCCGCAGCACTGGCTCCGCCGCCCGCGCCCGTGCCGCTGCGCAGCACCTGCTCCAGCTTCTGCTCGAGCTGGCGCACCTGCTGCTCCAGCCGCGCCAGCTCGCCAGAGGAGGCTGCCGGTGGAGCGCTGGCTCCGCCCGCCGGAGCTGAGCTGCCTGCAGTACAGATCTTGAGCAGCGCTACCTCAAGCAGCGTCTGCGGCTGTACCGCATGCTTCAGCTCCACCTGATACTGATGAAGAATATCGATCATCTGGAACAGCCGTTCACGCTCATACTGCTCTGCCATCTCCCGAAAACGCTCCGTGTGAACGATCCGCTCGGTGGATTGCACTCCCTCTGGCACCAGCTTGAGCAGCAGCAGATCACGGAAGTAATAGACGAGATTCTCCATACATTTATCCGGGCTTTTCCCCGCTTGCATCAACCCTTCGACTAATGGCAGCAGTGCGGCGACATCGCGACGCAGGATCGCCTCCGCGAGGCTGGCGAATTGCTCAGCCGCAACACCGCCTGTCACTTCAACCGCATCGTCCAGCGTCATATGCCCTTTGGAGAACGCAGCCACCTGTTCGAGCAAGCTGATCGCATCGCGCATGCCGCCATCAGATAGGCGCGCAATATAGGACAACGCCTCCGCCTCCGCCTGCAGCCCTTCCTCGTCGCATATCTGCTGAAGACGGCTTGTCTGCTCCTCCAGCGCTACTTGTCTGAAGTCAAAGCGCTGGCATCTGGAGATAATCGTGGCAGGCAGCTTGTGAGGCTCGGTTGTAGCCAGTATAAATACGACATGCCCCGGCGGCTCCTCCAGCGTCTTCAGCAATGCGTTAAACGCTTCCGAAGTCAGCATGTGCACTTCATCAATAATATAAACCTTGTAACGGACCTCGGAGGGCGCGTACCGAACCTTGTCGCGAATATCGCGAATTTCGTCGATCCCCCGGTTGGAGGCTGCATCGATCTCCACGACATCCATTATCGAGCCGGCCGTAATGCCCACACAGGCCTCGCACTCATTGCAGGGCTCCACAGACGGACCATGCTGACAGTTGATCGCTTTGGCAAACACCTTGGCCGCAGTCGTCTTGCCTGTGCCCCTAGGACCGTTAAACAAATAAGCATGGGAAATACGCCGTTCCCCTATGGCATTCTGCAGCGTCTGGATTATGTGACGTTGTCCTACCATATCCCCGAAGGTTTGGGGACGCCAGGCGCGGTACAAAGCAATATGGGACACGCCAATCTTTCCTTTCCTCAGCTTCTCTACTTACGTCCGATAAATCTATTATACACTATCCTCAACTGATGCGAAAACCGCTTTTGAACCCTCTACGCTGCAACCGCACATGAGCAGTCCGGCCACTTACCTACGCAGCCATAGCCTGAAGCGACCACATCGCCCCGCGGGCTTCCCATCAGAGTGCCAATAATTTCCTCGCTCCAGCTTCATTTCTTCATTAGTCAGCATCAGCATACTGCCTTGCCCGATCCCCCTTTGCGACTCGTTCCTCCATCGGACATGGAATGCTGACGGTGAATGTGGTTCCCTTCTCCCTTGGGACTGCCCGGATATGCCCGCCCATATCATGAATAATCCGCTGACATACAGAAAGCCCGAGTCCGGTGCCGCCCTCCTTCGTCGTGACGAACGGATCGAACATCTTGTCCACCACAGACGGTGACAAGCCGGAGCCAGTATCATGAATATCGACATGAACCCATCTGCCACTTCCGTTTTCACGTTCAATCCGGTTGCCGATCGCCAGCGTTCCACCACGCTTCATCGCTTCGATTCCATTTTTGCATATGTTCAAAAATACCTGCTTCAGCATCTCCCGGTCGGCCACTACTCTGGGCAACGGAGACTCCGCATCAAATTGCAGGACAACTCCATGCAGCAACGCCTCGCTGCGAACAATCGGCATGATCTCGCGCAAGACAGCGCCTAGATCTACAAGATCATAGACGATATCCTTATGTTTGCTGAGCAGCAGAAACTCACTGACCAGATTATTGATTCGATCAATTTCGGTCAGCATAATTTCTGTGTAGCCGTATTCTTTATCGAGTTGCTTCTCACGCAGCGTTTTTTTGAACATTTGCAAAAAGCCCTTGATAGCTGTCAGCGGATTACGGATTTCATGCGCTGTCCCCGCAGCAATCTGCCCAATCATCGATAACCGATCGCTGCGCTGCACCTGCTCCTCAAGCGAGCGTAGATTCGATACATCCTTAAAGATAACATAAGCCCCCAACAGCTTCTCCCGCTCATCCCGCAGCAGGTTGGCGTCCATCAGCAGCTCCCACCGCTCATCTCCCCTCATCCGCCGCAGCGGATGGTTATGTACCGCTATCTCCTCAATCACCATTTGCTTAAGCATCTGGTGCTCGCCGGGAGCTCCCCTGAACACCTCATCCATCGAGTAGCCTATGACCTCCTCCTGTGACACGCCCAGCACTCGGCAAGCCAATGGACTGATGTCGCTGACCCGAAAATCCGGCTGCATCAGAATAACACCCAGGTTCTCATCCTTGAGAAAGGTCAGTGCAAATTGCTGTAATAAATTGCGCGTCCTCACAGCTCCCCCGGAGAGTAGAGCCAGGTTAGCTACGCCGCCCTCTCCCAGATCGAGACGAAACAGAAAGCATTGAAACTCCATAACCTCTCGTCCTGCCACCGTAAGCCATACCCGATTCCCAGACAGGCCCGCCGGCAGATGAGGGGTAGGGCTCGCCCAATTAAAAACATCCGCAAACAGGTGTCCGACAACCTGATCTGAAGCCAGTCCTGTCTGCTCCAAAAATTGGCGGTTCAGCTCGGTGATGACAAAGTCAGCATTGAACATAACGGCTGCTGGAAACAGCAGCGAATCCCATAGCTTGGCCAGCGCTTCCGGCCTTATCGGAATCGCTTGTTCAAATGATTCGTCAATCATCGTGTGGGTCCCCCTTACCGATACAAGTCTTATCCATGTTAAACCTTACATTATATTCTATTTCAAGCACACAGAATCCTTCTAAAGCATATGGATTCAAATAAATGAAAAAACACCTCTAACGTATTCGAGCGCTGGGCGCTCAAAACGCTAAAGGTGTAATCTGCCACGATATGAATCGTAATACCGTGCACCTGCCCTCGATTAATGAGATCCAGGCGGTACTCTTGATTCCAGCTCAGGCCAGGCACTCCCCCGGCACATGAACGAAACTGCTTACGGCTGCTTCCTTCCGGACCTGACCGGGTTCACAGGTGTCCATTGCGGAGGACCCGACCGTCAACACTGTTCACAAGCACCAAACCCCACATCAACAAAACCTACGACAGGAATTCAACCTCGCTACAGCGGATTGCGAGTTACAGGGCACCGCTACCTCCCCGTCTAGCACGGTAAATCTAAGTATAGCTGATCTTTGTCCACAACGCAACCACTTCTTCACTTCATACGTACTACCCGAATCTGGTATCGGGGCATGTTCTCCCGAAGGATCGCTTCCGCATCCTGAAGCAGCCGCTCCACATCCTGCTCGTTCATGCCAGGTTGCGGCCTGATTCGCGCCTCAATCCGTGGATCGTGAATCACGAAGCGCATCTGCTCAATGCCCGGCAGCCTGGATAGCTGCTCCTTCATGAACTTGATATCATTGCTGTAGCTGTAATAATTGGAATTGCCGAGCGGCAGGTTAGGATTGCTGTTCGACAAACCCATGTATCCGTCATGACCATACGTATTGACACCGTTCTTCGTTCTGCCAGAGCTTGTGCATCCCGTTCCCAGCACACCTGCAAGGAGTGTGGCAAGCAGCAGCAGAGCAACAGGCCGAAGCGATCGTCGTATGAACATAAAAAAGCCTCCCTTCGATACCCATAGGATGGCGCTGAGGGAGGCTCTTGTATTCTGCTAAATTGAGGCAGATCATTAAATGCCGTATTTCTTCTTGAAACGATCGACGCGTCCACCAGCATCCACAAACTTCTGCTTTCCTGTGAAGAACGGGTGGCAAACAGAGCAAATCTCTACGCGCAGGTTCGCTTTGATCGAACCAGTCTCGAAGCTGTTGCCGCATGCGCATGTTACATTTGTAACATGATACGTCGGATGAATACCTTGTTTCATCTCGTTCACCTCTTTCTGCCCTGAGTCGACTCGTGGACCCAGAGTTCAATCTAACAACATAGGGGATTATATCACAGGTGGGCGAGCTCTTGCAATGATTTCTTCGCGGGTCGCCTGCTGCGCTACGCCTTTACCGGCGGCTTATGGGTGTAAGAGCCAATTACGACATCTGGAAGTTCGGATCTGAAAATCTCAAGCGCCTGCTTCATCCCATAGATTTCTCCTTGTGCCTTCGGAATGAGCTCCAGATAGCTCTCGGGATCGATGTTCAGATTACGCATCTGAATGAGACGCAGCCCTGTTCGCTTGGCAAACCCGATCATCGCTTCAATCTCCTCCTCGCGATCCGTCACGCCAGGGAAGATCAGATAATTGATGGAGGTATAGACGCCCTTGGAGGTCGCATATTTCAGCGATTTCTCCACATTAGCCAGCGTATAGGCCCGCGGCTTATAGTAGGCGTTGTAATGCTCGTCCAGTGCGCTGATCGTGCTGACACGCATCAGATCCAACCCGGCATCGACGATGGCCCGGATATGATCTGTCAGTCCGGCATTGGTATTAATGTTAATGTATCCGTTCGAGGTCTGGCTGCGCACGCGCTGCATCGCCTCGACGATGAGCTTCACCTGCGTAGACGGCTCACCTTCGCAGCCCTGGCCGAAGCTGATGATCGCCTCTGGCACCTGAAGATGCTCTAGCATAATATCAACAATTTCTTCTACCGTTGGCCTGAAGTTCATCCGTGTCTGCGGAGCAGGAAAGCCGCTGTCATCCGGCTGCTCCGAGATACAGCCAAAGCAGCCCGCATTGCAGGAATACGATACAGGCACCGCCCCCTCCAATCGGTTCAAAAACGTATTGGAGGCCGTCAGGCATTCGTAGCCGAGCGCACAATTGGACAGATGCTGGAACAGCCGATTCTCCGGGTATTTCCCCAAGATCCTCTCCACCTGCACACCCAGCTCCGTGCGGTCGCAATGCAGCGGATTCCATGGCTCGGGATCATCGGATTGCTCCGCAGCTACATAGAACCGCCCTTCCTTCCAGACAACAGCGGAGTAGCCAAATAGCGGCAGCTTCTGCGTCTTGTCGGACTTGACGTAGCCTGGCAGCGCCAGCCTCGTAAATCCTTGCGGAAGCAGCGCGCCAACAGCCTGCAGCTTGCCAGGAAGAAGCTCCATCTTGCCGGTGTGCATGTTCAGCCCCACAGGTCTTGTATATGGCAATCCCACCAGAGTCGCCCCATCAGGGAGCGGAATCAGCTCATCCTCCATCAGCTCGATGACCATCTCCGCACTCCGGCCAAGAGCCAGATAGTCTGGATGGTCAAAGACATTGCCTTGCTCATCTGCGTATACCAGATTCATGTTGTCCAACCTTCTTCCCTAAGATACCGGAGTGGAGCGAGTCGGCCTGCGACCAGTCGAGCTGCTGCTTCCAGCAGACGGACGGGAAGGCGTACTCTTCTCTGCAACGCTCGACGTGTCGAGCGCCATCAGAAACTCCGCATTGGTCTTGCTGTCCGCCAGCTTCTTGAGGAATCCGTCTACAAATTCGAGCGAATCATTCATCGACTTGCGGATCGCCCATACTTTTTCCAGCTCTTCCTTCGTCAGCAGCATCTCCTCGCGCCGTGTCCCGGAACGACGAATATCCAGTGCTGGGAAGATTCTTCTCTCCGCGAGCTTGCGATCCAGATGCAGCTCCATGTTGCCGGTTCCCTTGAATTCCTCATAGATGACATCATCCATACGGGAGCCAGTCTCTACCAGAGCGGTTGCCAGAATGGTCAAGCTGCCTCCCTCTTCCACGTTGCGCGCCGAGCCAAAGAAACGTTTCGGACGATGGAAGGCTGCCGGATCAATACCACCGCTTAGCGTGCGACCCGATGGTGGAATGACGAGGTTATACGCCCGCGCCAGCCGTGTGATGCTGTCCAGCAATATCACAACATCCTTCTTGTGCTCTACAAGACGCAACGCGCGCTCCAGCACCAGCTCGGCTACCTTGATATGATGCTCAGGAAGCTCATCAAACGTGGACGCCACCACTTCGCCCTTCACCGAGCGCTGCATGTCGGTCACTTCCTCTGGCCGCTCATCAATCAGCAGAACGAACAGCTCAATATCCGGTTGGTTGGTGGAGATACTGTTGGCAATCTCCTTCAACAGCAAGGTTTTGCCTGCCTTTGGCGGAGCAACAATCAGTCCGCGCTGTCCCAGGCCAACAGGAGCCAACAGATCCATGATACGTGTAGACAGTTTGTTGGGGGCAGTTTCCATAACCAGTTTCTTCTCAGGAAATAGCGGGGTTAGGGCAGGGAAATGAAGCCGCTCAGCAGCCTGCGTCGGGTTCTCTCCATTGACCGCATTGACTTGCAGCAATCCGAAATACCGTTCATTCTCCTTAGGCGCCCGGCACTTGCCGGATACCAGGTCTCCCGTTCGCAGGTCGAACTTGCGAATCTGGGAAGCCGAGATATAGATGTCCTCGGGGCTTGGAAGATAATTGATCGGCCTCAGGAAGCCGAAGCCCTCCGGCAAAATTTCGAGCACGCCCTGCATGAACATCAAGCCGCTCTTTTCAGCCTGGGCACGGAGAATAGCAAAGATCAGTTCTTTCTTCTTCAATTGCCCATAATAAGGAATTTGATACTGCTTGGCGAGCTTATATAGCTCCGTCAGCTTTAATTCTTCCAGATCTGCGATCTGCAGTTCCGTCATGTTCTCACCACTTTATTTGATTTTCATCCAGCTTTGCCGGATTTATGCAACTCTATTCGCTCTCGCGCCAAACATCCGCACCCAGATTACGCAGATTATCGACCAGGAAATCGTAGCCGCGATCGATATATTCCACTCCGGTTATCTCTGTTACCCCATCGGTCACCGTCAACCCCGCAACGGTCAGTGCAGCGCCCGCACGCAGATCGGCAGCGCGAACCTTCGCCCCATTGAGCGGTCCACCCTCAATAATCGCTGATCGCCCCTCAATACGTATATTGGCTCCCATACGCATCAGCTCAGGGACATGCTTGAATCGGTTGCTGTACACATAGTCTGATAAAATACTGACGCCGGCGGCTTGCGTAAGCAAGCTGGTCATAGGGGATTGGAGGTCTGTAGCAAATCCGGGGTACACAAGTGCTTTTACATCTATGGCATGATAGGCAGGCTGACCGACGATGCGGATGGCCTCATCCAGCTCATAGACCTGGACACCCATCTCCTGCAGCTTGGCCGTAACAGCTTCCATATGCTTGGGTATAACATTATCAATCAGTACATCGCCTCGGGTCGCAGCCGCTGCGATCATATAGGTACCGGCCTGAATCCGGTCAGGAATAATCGAATGCCGGCAACCGTGCAGGCTATCGACACCTTCGATGCGGATCGTTTCGGTCCCAGCCCCCTTGATTTTGGCTCCCATCGCGCTAAGCAAGGTGGCTACATCTATAATTTCAGGCTCTTTTGCCGCATTTTCGATAATTGTGGAGCCCTTAGCTCTGGAAGCCGCAAGCATAATATTAATGGTAGCACCGACGCTAACAACATCCAGGTAGATCTTCGCACCCCGCAGCTCCTTCGCGGAGATTCGGATGGAGCCATGATCGTTCGTTACCGTAGCTCCGAGCGCTTCAAAGCCTTTGATATGCTGGTCGATCGGCCGCGGCTCAAAATTACAGCCCCCAGGCAATCCGATCGTCGCCTCGCCAAACCGCCCAAGCAGCGCGCCCATCAAGTAATAGGAAGCACGCAGCAGCTTAACTTTGCCATTGGGCATCGGCTTGGATGTCAGAGCAGAAGGATCAATCTTCATCGTAGCGCCATCCCAGACGACCTTGCCGCCCAGCTCTTGAAGAATCTCGCTATACACGGCTACATCGCTCAAGCGCGGCAAATTATCAAGAGTAACCTCTGTCTCCGCCAGCAATGCTGCCGGGATCAGAGCAACTGCACTGTTCTTCGCGCCACTGATCTGAACTGTGCCGCGCAGCGGACGACCGCCTCGAATCATTAATTTTTCCATGTCGTTCATAATCCTCCCACTTGAGAAGAAGACAAAGGAAAACCCGCCTTAGACCCGTCGCAGGCAGTACCTTATCCACCCGGAAAAGCATATCCAGAAGACCCGAGGACTGCGAGCTGCTCAGGCAAAGACGGGATTTCATTTGTTTCGGAAGTAACGCCAGCCCTTTAATCGCTTATCGGACTGTACGAAACGTATTGGCGTCCGTAGACGGAAATAGCCGTTGTGCCGTTCAAGGTCGGAGTACAGCGATTAAGCTTGGTTGCTGCTGCCGAACAGACGAATTTTCTCTTGAACAACAGCCTGCATTGCATTGCGTGCAGGAGTCAGATATTTACGTGGGTCATATACAGTCGCATTGGCAGCCAGAACTTCACGAATAGCGTTCGTGCAAGCCACTTGGTTTTCAGTATTTACGTTGATTTTGCCAACGCCAGCTTGGATTGCTTGGCGAATTGCATCGTCAGGCACGCCGGATCCGCCATGCAGTACGACAGGAACTGGAATCGCGTCGACTACTTTTTGGATAATATCATAATGGATTTTCGGCTCTCCCTTGTACATACCGTGAGCAGTACCTACAGCGATTGCCAGACAGTCTACGCCAGTCTCTTCATAGAAGCGAATCGCTTCTTCCGGCTTCGCCAGGCTTGCATGCTCATCATCCACGCTGATGTCATCCTCAACGCCGCCAATTGTTCCCAGCTCGCCCTCAACGGATACGCCCATCGCGCGTGCAGCTTTAACCACTTCTTTGGTCAGGCGGATGTTATCCTCCAGAGAATAGTGGGAGCCGTCAAACATAACCGAGGAGAAGCCCGCACGGATACATTTCATCGCTACTTCAAAGCTGCTGCCGTGGTCGAGATGCAGTGCAATTGGAAGTCCGGATTTCTTCGCAGCCGCTTCCGCAATGGCAACTGTAAACTCGATGCCCATATATTTCAGTGCGCCTTCGCTAACACCGTAAATAAATGGAGCTTTCTCTTCAATTGCAGCGTCAACGATAGCCTGAGCAAACTCCAGGTTATTCATGTTGAACTGACCTACTGCAAATTTGTTGGCTTTTGCTTTTGGCAAAAATTCGTTCATCGATACCAATGGCATGGTTCTCTTCCTCCTATAGATGCATTTTGACTCAAGCCCGAACAGACTTGTCATACTGAGACATTATACCACAAGGTAACGCGATTATGTAAAGAGAAGCATGTTGTCACTGCCCTTGCGGCACCCTCGGTATCACCTGCCTTTGCCGCTCATGTGACTACGGTCATTGACGTCGATGCTGTCATCAGGAACGTAAGCGTATACTTGAGTGCAAAAGCATATCTTTTGCTGGCAAAATGCACCGTGAGAACGCCTTCATTATACCCCACTTGCTACGTTCACATATATTTAATTTTTTCTCATTTTCACAAATTTCCATTGGCTTGGGACGTAGGGAATACGATTGCAGGCGTGGTGCTTACATAAGGGGATCGGGTGTGAGGCAAGCCTATAGGACGGTTTCACTAAGGGCGACTTCCATAGTTCTGAAGCAAAACTTCAGGGGTCTGCTAGGACCCCATCGCATAACAGTTGTTCGACTCTCCGTCCCTCAACTGCATATTGACAGCCACTCTCATCTCGTCAATATCGAACGGCTTGGTAAAATGCATGACCGCTCCCAGGTCTGTCGCTTCTTTAATCATATCCAGCTCGCCGTATGCTGTCATCATAATTACCTTGATGTCGCGGTTGATGGCTTTGATATGCTTCAGAATTTCCAGGCCGTCCATGCCCGGGATCTTCATATCCAGCAGCACCAGATCCGGAGACTCCGTTCTTACGATCTCCAATGCAAGCTTGCCGTTGGAAGCCTGAAAGGTCTGGTAACCCTCGCTGCTGAAAACTTCCACGAGTAGCACACGAATGCCGTTTTGATCGTCCACAATCAACACTTTCTTCTTTTCCAACTTTAGCCCTCCTACAAGTGAGCGACACAAGGTGCAAATCCCAAGCAAGCCTAGACGCTCATGATTTGCCAGCGTTACCGGTGAAGCATGGAGATCAAATTTATCCGGCGCCGCATGAAGATGTCAACTCTTCCATAATCGTTACTATATTCGCGCCCCATCACCCAATCTCCTTCTTCGCCTAAAAAAAACCATTTCCACTAGATTACAAAAAGGCGTTCGGACCCTCAGCAGCTCTGCTGCTTGGCTCCGAACGCCAATCGAACCTCTAAAATGCAGGGAACAGCGCGGATAACCGCGCTATGAATGTTATTGACCAGCGTAGCTCAGCGCAGCACGCACAAAATCGCGGAACAGCGGCTGTGGACGATTCGGGCGAGAAGTGAACTCTGGATGGAACTGGACAGCCAGGAACCATGGATGCCCTGGCAGCTCCACAATCTCCGCCAAGCGACCGTCAGGGGATGTGCCAGAGAACTTCAGGCCAGCCTTCTCAATCTGCTCCTTGTACTCGTTGTTGAATTCGTAGCGATGGCGGTGACGCTCATAGACCAGCTCATCGCCATAAGCGCGCCACGCCAACGTGTCTTCGCTGATCTTGCACGGGTACAAGCCCAGGCGCATCGTGCCGCCCAGATCCTCAATGTCCTTTTGCTCCGGCAGCAGGTCAATGACCGGGTATGAGGTGGAGGAATCAATCTCCGAGCTGTTCGCCCCTCTGAGTCCAGCAACATGGCGGGCGTATTCGATAACCGCCACCTGCATCCCCAGACAGATGCCGAAGAAGGGTACCTGATTCTCGCGTGCATGACGAATCGCAACAATCTTGCCCTCGATGCCCCGATCGCCGAAGCCGCCCGGAACGAGGATGCCATGAACGCCAGAGAGCGCCTCAGCCACATTGTCGTCGGTAAGCTCCTCGGCATTCACCCAGCGCAGCTTGACATCCGAATTGGCATCAATGCCGGCATGTCCGAGTGATTCCACAATACTAAGATAGGCATCATGCAGCGCGACGTACTTGCCGACAATCGCGATCTCCGTCGTCTTCTCAAGCGACTTCACGCGCTGCACGAGCGATTCCCACTCGGTCATGTCTGGCTGCCCGGCCTCAAGCTTCAGGTGATTGACAACAATGTCGTCCAGCCCTTGCTCGCGCAAGTTGAGCGGTACTTCATATAGATTGGATGCGTCGACACACTCCACTACCGCATTGGCGTCGATGTCGCAGAACAGGGCGATCTTACGCTTCAAGTCCTCGGCAATCGGATACTCGGTGCGGCATACGATTACATTCGGCTGAATGCCGATGCTACGCAGCTCCTTAACACTATGCTGGGTCGGCTTCGTCTTCACCTCGCCGGCAGCCTTAATGTAAGGAATCAGCGTAACGTGGATATACATGACGTTGTCGCGCCCAATATCGCTCTTGATCTGACGGATAGCCTCCAGAAACGGCAAGCTCTCAATATCTCCTACAGTGCCGCCAATCTCTGTAATAACGACGTCAGAGCCTGCTTCCTTGCCCGCACGGAAGACCCGTTCCTTGATTTCATTGGTAATATGCGGGATAACCTGCACCGTACCGCCGAGGTATTCGCCACGGCGCTCCTTGCTGATGACGGTGGAGTAGATTTTACCGGTTGTTACATTGCTATTCTTGGAGAGATTAATATCAATGAACCGCTCATAGTGTCCCAGATCAAGATCAGTCTCCGCCCCATCATCCGTGACGAACACCTCGCCGTGCTGGTAAGGACTCATTGTTCCGGGGTCAACGTTAATGTAAGGATCGAATTTTTGAATCGTTACTTTCAGTCCGCGGTTCTTCAGGAGCCGGCCGAGCGAAGCAGCCGTAATTCCCTTGCCCAACGAGGAGACGACACCGCCTGTTACGAAAATGTACTTTGTCACGAAATAATACCCTCCAAGCGTTATGTTAATATTAGGGTTGCCCATTTTTGTGCATGGTCAAACAGCCGCAAGCGCGGACCGCCGGCCTGACAGAAACAACTATATTGCATGCCAAAACGGCGAACGCCGTCCCGGAAGACGGCCAAGCTGTTTTGTATATCCATCTAAACACCACGTGTAAACGGCTGTCGCAGGCCTCTAGAGGCCTTGACGGGCTAAGCTTCGTTTCGCGTAGATATATAAGTGAGGTATAAGCTGTTTTGCTTATAAATCCTTATATATTAAACAAAAAAAGTGACACCCGCTGCCACGGGGCACTTTTAAAATTGTCCATCATATTAAAAATCAAATCTGTAGCCCATGCAATAGTTTACTCTGTAGCACCAGCTCTGTCAAGGGTTAACGGCAGCCGCCATTCAGAGAAAATCTGGCCGCCACGCTTGCATAGTAAGAAGGGTGCTGCACGTCACGGGCACAGCGCTGCGGCATGGTCAAAATCACGACCCCTAGGCTATGATCATGATGCCCTGCAAGCTGCCTAGCAACTGGCTGCTTCCCAGTCCCCCCGCAGCCAGTACAGCGAATAGACGCCACATCCACTCACCGGCTTGGATGACTGACCACCGCCATGCAGCCAGTCATTCCACGCCGGGAGCGAGCTCTGCCGTGATACGCCGCTTGTGCGCCTAGCGCTAGCGGTCTTCTTCCTCGTTCGACTCTTCCTCGGATTCTTCGCCGAACTCTTCTTCTTCCTCGGATTCTTCCTCAATCTCCTCGTCGTCGATCATGCCCTCGCCGTCGACTTCAGCTTCCTCCTCCGATTCGTCGAAGATGTCCTCACTATCCTCATTATACAGATCGTAATCCTCGTCGTCCGCCACGTAGGTTTCCTCTTCCTCGTCCACGAAAATATCTTCCTCATCATCATCGTCATCGTTAATGATGCGTGGACGCTTCGCGTTGCCGACCGGATCTTCGGAGCGCTCTACCGGGTACCAGCGCTTCAAGCCCCACATATTGCTGCCAACACAGGCAAAGCGGCCATCAATATTGATCTCCGTATACACCTGTGCAATCACCTGATTGATCTCATCCTGGGACAGACCTCTAATTTTAGCGATTTCAAGCATCAGATCCCTGTAATAGTAAGGCGTATTGGCTGCCTTCAACACTTCAAACGCCAGATCGACCATCGGCATTTCCTGAATCCGTTCGGAGCTAATTTTCAAGGTTAACTCACTGCTCATTTCCACCCATCCTCTCATGCTATATGCTTCAGCTTCTTCGCATGCCCTATCCATTATCACACTATAGTAAAACCTATTTCCTGTTAAAATGCAAGCACCTATCCGCTCCATCTGATCCCACTGCAAAAATGATTTCCAGACGTATGTAACTGCTGCTTTCATGACCTTGGCGCTATAACGGCCGCCTTTAACAAGGTATTCCCCCTTGATCGAGTGAACAACAGACGGATACGGCGCTCGCCGTCCTTGGGAGGTGCGCTTCGTTTCGCGCAGATATAGAAGCACATATAAGGCGAACAGCACGTACACATGCTTATATATTAAAAAAGCGAAGGGTTTCCCCTTCGCTTCGACTGTATCCTACCGAAAGCGCACACGCATCTGCACGGCTCCGGTACCGGTGAGAGGCCGGCTAAACTCTCACTCTTATACTATGTCCGAAGCCGATATTTGACACGGCTGCGCGCCTATTTATTTGAAATCAGGTTACTTGCTCATTCCGACGTAAGCCATGTCTCATACAATAGCTCAGCACGGTCGTCGGGAGGGTTGCAAATTGGATTCAACCGCATTTATCCACTGGCTGCAGGCCGCCACAGTCGAACAGAACCATACCGCCAGGCAGAAAATCATCCATTTCCATGATCCCGCTGTGTATGAGCAATGCACCCGCATATTGTCCGAGTCCGCCAAGTCGAATCCTCAACTGTACCAAATTAAGCCCATGCCGCTTATTCAGGCCTTATCCTGCCGTATGGCCGATCGCACGCCTGAGCTCGATTCGAGCATGATCTGGGTCGAGGAGGACGAAGAGGTTACCGTCCACTCCAGCGTCAAAAAGACGCCTCAGCCCGCTGGCGGCATCCCATGGGGTGTCCAGCAGGTGAAGGCGCCCGCAGCATGGAGCAAGACGACCGGACATAGAATACGCATCGGAGTCATCGATACCGGAGTCGACTTCAGCCATCCCGATCTGCGGCAATCGCTCACACGGGGCATCAATCTCCTCAACCGCTCGACGCTGCCGCATGACGATAACGGGCATGGCACACATATCGCCGGAACGATCGCCGCGGCCAATCAGCCCAAGGGTATGATTGGCGTAGCCCCGCGGTCGACGATCTCTCCGGTCAAGGCATTCGATCATAATGGCAGCGCCTACGTGTCCGATATTATCTTGGGCATCGACTGGTGTGTCCGTAATCGCATCCATATCATTAATATGAGCTTCGGGATGAAGTCCCGGAGCAAGGCACTTCTTAACGCTGTTGCCAATGCCTATCATTCAGGCGTTATTATTGTTGCGTCGTCAGGCAATGACAGCAAGCGCAAAGCCATCGACTACCCGGCTCGCTATTCACAGACCATCTCTGTCGGGGCAACCAATCGCCTGCGGCGCATTGCTCCGTTCAGCAATAGGGGCAGTCATATCGACATCTATGCGCCAGGAGACCGGATTGTATCTGCCTGGCTACGCGGCAAATATCATGAGATGAGCGGCACCTCGATGGCGACGTCACATGTAAGCGGTGCTGTCGCTCTGCTGCTGGCTCGCTATCCAGAGCTGGGGCCTTCGGAGATCAAGTTAATTCTGAAGCAGGCGATGCAGCCCCTGCGTGGCAGCAAAGCCCCTAAGGTAACCGGCGAGCTGGACATTATGAAGATGCTGCGGGCTGCGGATCACTCCGCACGTCCATAGGATACAGGCCCGGCCGCCTGAAGCACAGGCAGCCGAGCCATCCTGAATTAAGGTTACATCTGCTCGGGCGCAGAAACCCCCAGCAAGCGAAGCACATTCGCCAGGGTCGTGCGAACAGCCGCCAGCAGCGCGAGCCGCGCCTGTGTCTGCGCCGCGTCCTCGGTAATGACGCGCTCTGCCCTGTAGTAGCTATGCAACTGGGAAGCCACTTCATATACATAGCGCACCATCCGATGGGGCGCATACTGAGCTGCTGCCTCCGCAATCTCCTGCGGCAGCTCTCCGATCTTGCGGATCAGATCATATTCCGCCTCCTTGTCCAGTCTGCCCAGATCGGCCTGGTCGAGCGCCGACACATCCACGCCCTGCTCGTCCGCCTGGCGGAAGATGCTACAGATTCTGGCATGGGCATACTGCACATAGAAGACCGGGTTCTCATTGGACTTGGAGATCGCCAGATCCATGTCAAAGTCCAGATGGGAGTCCATGCTGCGCATCGTGAAGAAGTAGCGCATCGCATCCACGCCCACCTCATCCATCAACTCCTCGACGGTAACGGCTTTGCCGGTGCGCTTGGACATTTTGACCTTCTCACCGTTCTGGAACAGGCTCACCATCTGCGCGACGAGCACGATGAGACGGTTCGGGTCATTCCCCAGCGCCTCCATCGCCGCCTTCATGCGCGGGATGTAGCCATGATGGTCTGCCCCCCATATATTAATGATCCAATCGAAGCCGCGCTCGTATTTGGTACGGTGGTACGCAATATCCGGCGTCAGATACGTGTAGGAGCCGTCATTTTTGACCAGTACACGGTTCTTGTCGTCGCCAAACGGCATCGTGCTCAGCCACGTCGCGCCTTCCTCCTCAAACACCTGGCCGCGCTCACGCAGTGCAACTAGCGCATCCTCTACCAGGCCGCTTGTATAGAGCGAGGTTTCGCTATACCATACATCGAACGGTACGCGGAACCGCTCCAGATCCCGCTTGATTTTGTCCAGCTCCCGCTTCAGACCAAACTCGCGGAAGTAATGGAACCGCTCCTCGTCCGGCAGCGCCAGCAGCCGATCTCCCTCCTGCTCGGTCAGCTCCTTGGCAAATCCGACTATATCTTCACCGTAATAGCCATCCTCCGGCATCTGCGCCTCCAGCCCAAGCTGCTGCTTATATCTGGCCTCGATCGAATAGGCCAGGTTGTTGATCTGATTGCCGGCATCGTTAATGTAATATTCGCGCGATACGCGGAAGCCTGCGAAATCCAGCACATTGCACAGCGCATCGCCTACAGCCGCACCGCGGGCATGACCCAGATGCAGACTTCCTGTCGGGTTGGCACTGACGAATTCAATCTGGACACTCTGTCCTGTACCCGTCGTTGTCCGCCCATATTGCTCGCCAGCCTGCAGTACTTGCTGAATAATCGGATAGAGAAAGCTTTTGTCCAGACGGAAATTGATGAATCCCGGCCCGGCAATCTCCGCCGATACGATCCCCGCTTCGGCAAATTCCAGATGAGCAATGATGGCCTCTGCGATGGCCCGTGGATTTTTCTTCGCCAGCTTGGTCAATTGCATCGCCGCATTCGTAGCCAAGTCGCCATGTGCCTTCTCCTTGGGAACCTCCAGCACAAATGCCGGCAGCTCCTCCTGCTGCGCCAGCCCCGCAGCGACAGCAGCCTTGCCGATCGCCGATTTCAGCCGTGAATAGGTTGCTTCTAATACGCCTTGATTTCCAGTTACGCTCATGATTAATCAGCCTCCTCAATGTACAGCCGGAGCTCAAACCGGCCGATATGTTGTTCATCCATCCATAAGGTGTAGCTCCAGGAAATATCCAGCGGGAGCGGAAGCAGCCCGCTGTCCGCTGCCTTTGCACTTGTAATGGTCAGCAGGTCGGTCACCGTCTCCAGTCGGAACCGCAATCCCTTCGTGCTGTATTCTCCAGCCTGGCGCAGCCCCTTAATATACCGCTGCTCCGATACAACTGCGCCCCTGCGGACAATACTAAGCTCATCCGGGCGAACACGGATCGTCGTCTTCACAGGATGCCCGCCCTCGTCATGCTCCTCATACAGCAGATAACCGGAGCGCTCCTTGACTACCCATTCACCGTCATACTCATGAACCGTCCGCTCATCCTCCTGCCGACTCTCCAGCCGGACACGGACGAGCTGCTTTTGTCGTGCCATTCATCCATTCCCGCTTTCTATCGTCTAATCGTCTAGTACATACCTGACCGCACACCTGATCGCTTATCGGTTGGCATTCCGAACGATTCCCCGCTATGATGATATTACAGTCTTCGACCCAGGCTATAGAAGGGATGTGCTTGCTATCAATTTCAACCTGTTTCCCATCCGCACAGATCTCGAGCACCGCCTGCCGCTGTATCTCACCAGTCTCGGCGGCTGGATCAACCAGGCGGCCATGGATCGCCCCGATGGCTATGCCCACTACCAGTGGCTGCAGACACTGAGCGGACAGGGCAAGCTGATGCTGCCAGGCCGTGAGTATACCGTCTCTCAGGGACAGGGGTTCCTGCTGCTGCCCAATGAGCCTCATGCGTACCGTCCTGTGGCGGAGCCGTGGACGATCCGCTGGGTCACCTTCTCTGGTCATCGTGCCTCCGAGATATTGCAGGATCTGGAGCTATACCGCTCAGATGTGTTCTACCTCAGCGACCCGGACGTCACTCTCAAGCATCTGCAGGAGATGAATCTGATGCTGACACACCCTCACCCGACGACCGGGCTGGAGGTCTCGGCCTCGCTCTACTCGCTGATGCTCGATCTGTACCGATACGGCTCCCGCAGCGAGCTGCGCTCGCGCAATCAGCAGATGGACACCTTAACCCCGGTGCTCAACTATATGGAGCAGCACTACAGCCGTCCGATTACGTTACAGGAGCTGGCCTCTCTGCTAGGTGTCAGTCCGCAGCATACTTGTGTGCTGTTCCAGCGGGCGCTCGGCGTGCGGCCGATCGAATATCTGACCCGGCTGCGCATTCGCAAGGCCAAGGAGCTGCTGCTGCGGCATCCGCAGGCGGAGATTAAGGAGATCGCTGTCCAGGTCGGCTATGATCATCCCAGCTACTTCATCAAGCTGTTCAAGAGACAGGAGGGGCTGACGCCTACAGTGTTCCGCAGCATTCATCTGCATGCCCTGTAGCCGATACAGCCACGTAAAACAAACAAACCCCGTCTCTGTCAAAGAGACGGGGTTAACCGCGGTACCACTCTTCTGGCATCAGCGCGTATACGCGCCAATCCTCTCAAGCATGATAACGGAATGACCGGATCGCTCTACGCGGGAAGACGATGCGCCTGCCAATAGTTGCCTGCTGATGCGCAAGCAGGTATCACGGCGCAGCTCCCTTTCAAGCCATCAACTCCCGGGTGCGCATATGCCGAGCTCTGCGCCGGCTTCCACCCTCCCGGCTCGCTTGTGCAGACGGCTGCAGCATACTCTCCCGTTCCTTGCTGTTCACACTATAGCCTTGCAATGTATGTTAGCACTTATATTACCCGATTTTTCGCAAAATGCAAGAGCATCGCACCTACACAGGGCGGAAGTGCACAGAATTTAACGATCTACTTGATGAAGCCAAGCAGCATCTCCCGAATCACCTTGGACGCCACAATCTGCGTCTGCTCTGTCGGGTCGTAGGCCGGAGCAACCTCCACCAGATCGCAGCCTACCACATTCACACCAGAACGGGCAATGGCATGCACAGCATCCAGCAGCTCCTTGGAGGTGATTCCGCCCGCCTCAGCAGTACCGGTGCCTGGAGCGCATGATGGATCTAGCACATCGATGTCAATCGTCAGATAGACTGGGCGTCCCTCCAGCGATGGCAGCACCTTCTTGAGCGGCTCGGCAACCTCGAACGGATGGAAATGAATATGCTCTCGCGCATACGCCCATTCCTCACGGGACCCGGAGCGAATGCCGAATTGATAGATATTGTTGCCGCCGATCAGCTCAGCCGCCTTGCGCAGCGGCGTGGAGTGCGACAGCGGCTCCCCCTCATACTGCTCGCGCAGGTCAGTGTGCGCATCGAAGTGGATGATCGCCAGGTCCGGGTATTTCGCATACATCTCCTGGAAGATCGGCCAGGAGACGAGATGCTCGCCGCCAAGTCCGACAGGCATCTTGCCATCAGCCAGTACCCCGCGCACGAATTCGCCGATGATGTCCAGGCTGCGCGCTGCATTGCCGAACGGAAGCAGCAGATCGCCAGCGTCGAAGTAACGGATGTCCTCCAGACTGCGGTCGAGATAGGGGCTGTATTCCTCCAGGCCGATCGACACCTCGCGGATGCGGGCCGGGCCAAAGCGGGAGCCTGGGCGGAAGGATACGGTATAGTCCATCGGCATGCCATAGATGACGGCCTTGGAAGCCTCATAATCCTCGGAGCTGAGGATGAATACATTGCCTGAATATTGCTGATCAAGTTTCATATCGGTCTCTCCTTCTGGCTACTTCACGAGATCTTCAACAAATTTGGGCAGCACGAACGCCGCCTTGTGAAGACGCGGAGAGTAGTATTGGGTCTGAATGTCGGGAATCGAGGACTCGTCCACTTCGAGCGGGTCGTACTTCTTGCTCCCCAAGGTGAAGGTCCACAGGCCGCTCGGATAGGTCGGGATGTTCGCGCCATACACGCGCACGATCGGGAACACTTCCTTGACATCCTTGTTCACGCTCTGGATCAGCTCGGACTTGAACCATGGGTTATCTGTCTGCGCCACGAAGATGCCGTCTTCCTTGAGCGCTTCATAGATGCCTTGATAGAAGCCACGCGTGAACAGATTGGCCGCAGGCCCGACCGGCTCTGTCGAGTCTACCATAATGACATCATAGGTATTCTTATGGTCGTGGATATGCATGAAGCCATCATTGACGATCACTTCGACGCGAGGGTTGTCCAGCTCGCCGGCGATCATCGGCAAATATTTCTTCGAATACTCGATTACTTTGCCGTCAATATCGACCAGCACAGCCTTCTTCACCTTCGGATGCTTCATAATCTCGCGGATAACGCCGCCGTCGCCGCCACCTACTACCAGCACATGCTCCGGGCTTGGGTGGGTAAACAGCACAGGGTGCGCAACCATCTCATGATAGACGAACTCATCCTTGACTGTGGTCATCACCATGCCGTCCAGAACGAGCATCGTGCCGAACTCTTCGGTCTCGATCATATCCAGCTTCTGAAACTCCGTCTGCTCGCTAACATAGGTTTCCTTGACCTTGGCTGTAATGCCGAACGACTCCGTCTGCTTCTCGGTATACCACAGTTCCATAAGAAATGATCCCTTCCTTCCGTCATTGTGTCTTCCGTAATTATAGTAAAACGACAGCAAAAAGCAACCTCTGAAACCGAACAATTGCAAATATTCAGCGTACAGGATCAGCATGGCTTCATGGCTGCTTATGAACAGAGCGTGGACATGAATAGGAAGTCTCATGATTTTCCATACTAATAGAATAAAAGGAAGGGTCTGCCGAAGCAACCTGCACAGCCGCCTCGTCAGACGGAAGGAGCAGATCATGATACGCAAGTCCTTGTTCAGCCGCGGTCATCGCGGACCATCGCGCCTCTTCGCTCCCAAGGAACGCCCGCAAAAGCGCAGGCTTGTCAGGCTAGCCAAGCTGATCGGACTGACTGTCGTCATAGGGCTGGTCGCTGGCTGCGGGCTGCTCCTCTACCTGCGCTCTCAGGCTCTGCCTGCAACAAGCATCAGCCAGTCCTCGCAAATGTATGATCTGCACGGCAATGTCATCGACACCTTCCATGCGGGTGAGAACCGGCGCTCCGTGCCGCTCTCCGCGGTCTCGCCCTATCTGGTGCAAGCTACCGTAGCGGTGGAGGATCAACGCTTCTACGACCATCCAGGCTTTGATCTCAAGGGGATGGCGCGTGCAGTCGTCGTGAACCTGGAGAGCGGCTCCAAGAAGCAGGGGGCAAGCACGCTCACCCAGCAGCTAGCCCGCAACCTGTACCTCTCTCACGAGCGTACCTGGAAGCGCAAGCTGAAGGAAGCGGTCTACACGCTTCAGCTTGAGATGAACTATTCCAAGGATCAGATTCTGGAGATGTATCTGAACCAGATCTACTATGGGCATGGAGCCTACGGCATCGAGGCCGCCAGCCAGCTCTACTTCGGCAAATCCGCGCGCGAGCTGTCACTGGCCGAGAGCGCTCTGCTTGCAGGGATACCCAAGGGTCCAACTTACTACTCTCCGTATAACAATATGAAAAAGGCCAAGGATCGGCAGAGGCTGGTGCTGTCCATACTCGCCGAGGACGGTTCCATTACAGAGGAGCAGGCTAAGAGCGCCTATGCCGAGCTATTGGCGCTTCGCACGCTCGAAGAGGGGATGAGCGAGGGCTTCGCCCCCTACTTCCGCGATTATGTCCGCCAGGTAGCCGTTCAGCAGCTCGGCGTGGACGAGCAGCTCCTGAACGAGGGCGGCGTCCGCATCTATACGACGCTCGATCAGAGCGCGCAGCGGGCGGCGGAGGCAGCCGTTGCCAAGGGGCTGCCCGCCGAGGGCGAGCTGCAGGCCGCACTGGTTGCGATCGATCCCCGGAACGGCTATGTGAAGGCCATGGTCGGCGGACGAGATTACAAGGCGAACCAGTATAACCGCGCGCTCGCGACAACCAGACAGCCGGGCTCCTCCTTCAAGCCGCTCGTCTATGTGACGGCATTGGCGGAGGGGGGAATGACTCCCGTCAGCCGATTCCGCAGCGAGCCCACCGTATTCTCCTATGACGAGGGACGCCGCACCTATGAGCCGCATAATTACAATAACCGTTACTTTGAACGGGAGATCGACATGCGAACAGCTATCGCCAGCTCGGACAATATCTATGCTGTCAGCACACTGATGGCGGTCGGAGCAGATAAAGTAATTACGACCGCACGCAGGCTTGGCATCGAGAGTGAGCTCGCTCCTGTCCCTTCGCTTGCGCTCGGCACGTTCCCGGTAAGCCCGCTAGAGATGGCTTCCGCCTATAGCGCGCTGGCCGCCGAAGGCGTGCACACCGAGCCGATCGCTATTCTGCGCATCGAGAACGGGCGTGGCGAAGTGCTGTACGAGGCCAAGCCAACCCGGAAGCAAGTCCTTGCCCCGGCACAGGCCTATGTCATGACTTCGCTGCTGGAGAGCGTGTTCGAGACTGGCGGCACAGGCAACCGGGTCGCGGCCGCGATCAAGCGGCCGGTGGCGGGCAAAACCGGAACGACTGCGGCGGATGCCTGGCTGGTCGGCTACACCCCGGAGCTCGCCGCCGCGGTATGGGTGGGCTATGACAAAGGGCGTGTCATCACATCCGCGGAGGCGCACAAGGCCGCGCCGATCTTCGCCGACTTCCTCGAAGGCGCGCTCGAGGCGGTGCCGCCCAAGCTGTTCCCCGTGCCGGAGGGGGTCGTCAGCGTCTATATCGACCCGCTGACTGGCAAGCTGGCGACCAAGGACTGCTCGCAGCAGCAGCGTCTGGAGGCGTTCGTGGCCGGGACAGAGCCGACGGAGTATTGCGCCTCGCTGACAGAGGAGGCCGAGCCGGAGCCAGCCCAGAAGCCGCGGGCGCCAGCAGACATGCCGAAGAACCGCTCCTGGTGGCAGCACCTGAAGCGGTGGTGGGAAAGCTAGGGGAAGCGGCAGCATCTGCTTCGCACATTCTAGGGAGATTGCCGAGCGCTAGTATTTGCGGTCGGCAATCTCCTTCTCAGCCATTCCTTCGGTATAGACACTTTCCTTGGTGACGATTCGCTTCGGCAGACTGCGCCCCTCCATCAGCTCCTTGACCGCCATCATCAACTGCGGGCCCAGCAGCGGATTGCACTCGACCACACAGTTCACCTTGCCTTCGACCATCAGCTCAAAAATAGCACGGGTGCCGTCCACGCTAATGATGATAATATCCTTGCCCGGCTTGAGGCCATATTCCTCGATCGCTTCGATCGCCCCAAGCGCCATGTCGTCATTATGGGCATAGAGCACCGAAATGTCGCGCCCCATCTCGAGCAGCATTTTCGCCATGACCCGCTTGCCGTCCTCCACCGTAAAATTCGCATATTCGCTCTTCACGATCTTCAGATCAGGGCGCTCGGCAATCGTGTCCTCGAAGCCGCGCTTGCGTTCGATGGAAGGTGTCGAGCCGACTGTCCCCTTGAGCTCCGCTATGCCGATCGGCCCGACCTGCTCCATCAGCTTGTCGAGCAGATATTTGCCTGCCTTACGACCCTCGTCATAGAAATCGGACCCCATCAGCGTCACAAATAACGAATGGTCCGTGACATCGACCGATCGGTCAACGATAATGACCGGAATGCCGGCCTGCTTCACTTCCTTCAGAATCGGCTCCCAGCCATATTCAACGACAGGAGAGAATACAATGACATCTACCTTCTCCTTCATGAACTGGCGGATCGCCTCGAACTGCTTCTCCTGTGACTGCTCCGCATTGCGGTAGATCAGTTCAATGCCATATTCCTTGGCCGCCTCCTGGATGGAGCGAGAGTTCGCGATGCGCCAATAGCTTTCCGTACCTAATTGCGAGAAGCCGACAACGATCCGGCGCGTCTCCTGCTCCTCCATCCGCAGCTCGCCAGAGGGCAGATCGGATACGACAGGCATCACCTCCATCGGCGCTATCTCGGCCGTAGACTGGCAGCCAGTTAAATACACAAATATCAACAAACATGTAAGCGGAAACAAAATGAAGCGCAACGCTCTTCTCACGTTCATCTCCCTCCTGTTACCTTATTATAGCCTACAAATGCAAACAAGGACATGCCCGCAACCTGGTTGTTACGGACATGTCCGGCAGGCTCCCTCACATAGCAGAGCCTGCAAGCGAATCCAGCTATGACTTGGCTGTCTGTCGCCTGGATACGATGATGCGTTGCAGCAGAATGAACAGGAACAACAGGACGCCGATCGCGATCTTCGTCCACCAGGAGCTGAGCGTTCCCTCAAACATAATCATCGTCTGAATGATGCCCTGGATCAGCACGCCGAACAGCGTACCGATTACATAGCCGAAGCCGCCCGTCAGCAATGTGCCGCCGATTACCACCGCAGCGATCGTGTCCAGCTCCATGCCAACGGCATGCAGGCCATAGCCTGACAGCATGTAGAAGGTGAAGATCACGCCCGCCAGCGCGGAGCAGAAGCCGCTGATCGTATAGACAGCAATCTTCGTCTGCGCAACGGGAAGACCCATGAGCAGCGCAGATTGCTCGCCGCCGCCCAATGCGTACATATTGCGGCCCAGTCGGGTGTAGTGCGCCACAAAGAAGGCAGCGGCTACGACGACCAGCGCAATGATAACGCTGATGGAGATGAAGTGGTTACCCGGCAGCGGAACCTTCGTCTGAGCGACCCATGTATAGAACGGATGGTTAATCGAGATTGTATTGATGCTGATGACATAGCAGAGGCCGCGGGCGAGAAACATCCCGGCCAATGTCACGATGAACGGTTGAATCTTAAAATAATGGATGATTGCGCCCATAATAAATCCGAACATGGAGCCGATGAACAGCACCAGCGGGATGACGATAGCCGGCGGCCAGCCTTGCTGCTGCACCAGGCTGGCCGAGATCATCGTCGACAAGGCGATGACCGAGCCGACCGACAGATCGATGCCCCCAGTGAGGATGACGAAGGTCATGCCAACAGCCGTCACGATCAGGAACGCATTATCAATGAACAGATTCAGTATGACCTGCAAGGAGAAAAATCCGGTATAACGGTACGAGCCTGCTGCAAACATGACAAGAAACAGTGCAATAGTTGCAGCAATCGGTATAAACTGCTGCTTGGGCATAAGACGTTGAATCATGCCGCAACTCCTTTCCGGCTGGATTGTTGACGAGAGGACTTGCGCTTAACCAGCCTTTCCCGGAAAGCCGGGGATTGAATGAGACATACTGCCATTACAACAAACGCCTTCACCACGAGTGTAATCTCAGGTGGTACGCCGACCGTATAGATGGTCGTCGTCAGCGTCTGGATGATGAGCGCGCCCACCAGCGTGCCGCTCAGGTAGAAGCGTCCGCCTGTCAATGCTGTGCCGCCGATTACAACCGCCAAAATCGCGTCCAACTCGATCCATAGACCCGCGTTGTTGCCGTCGGCGCTCGATACGTTCGAGGTCAGCATCAGGCCAGCCACACCGGCAAACAATGCGCAGACGACATATACCAGCGAGATCATCAGCTTGGAGCGAATGCCCGCCAGACGGCTCGCGGACGGGTTGCACCCTACAGCCTCAATGAACAGACCCAGCGCTGTCTTGCGCGTCAGCAGCACGGTCGCTGCGAATAGCACCGCTACGATGAGGATGGAGAAGGGCAATGTCAGCCAGTACCCGCCCCCGATCAGCTTATAGGGGGAGCTGGAGATGGTCAGAATCTGCCCGCTTGTTACAAGCTGGGCAATCCCGCGACCGGCGACCATCAGAATCAAGGTCGCAATGATCGGCTGAATGCCGACCCCTGCGACGAGGAAGCCGTTCCATACGCCCAGTACAATCGACAGCAGCAGGGCAATGCCGACAGCGGCCAGCACGACAACCACTGAATTCTGATCCGCGCTGCGGCTAATATCCAGACAAGCGACGGCTCCGGTAATAGCGACAATTGATCCTACCGACAGGTCAATGCCCTTGGTCGCGATAACAAGCGTCATACCGAGTGCAACCAGAATGAGCGGCGCACCAAAGTGAAGAATATCAATCAAGCTTCCATATAAATGACCGTTCTGCATACGGATGGAGAAAAAGTCCGGTGTAAACATGACGTTGATCAGCAGCAGTATGGCAAGCACGACCAACGGCCAGAACAACCGATGCTTGGTTAATTTGGTCATTGTCTAGTTCCCCCCTGCTATCGCGTGCATTATCGTCTGCTGGGTAATCCCTTCGTTCTCCAGCTCTCTCACCTTGCGGCGGTCACGCAATACCGCGATTTTGTGGCTCACCCGCAGCACCTCCTCCAGCTCGGAAGAGATGAAGATGAAGGACATTCCCTTGGCGGACAGGTTGACCACCAGCTTCTGAATTTCGGTCTTGGCGCCTACGTCGATGCCGCGCGTCGGCTCATCGAGTATGAGCAGATCCGGCTCTGTCAGCAGCCATCTGGCAAGCAGCACCTTCTGCTGATTGCCTCCGCTTAGGTTGCGGATCAACTGATCCGGGTTCGGCGGATTAATGTTGAGCAATTTGATATATTCGAGAGCAATCTCATCTTGACGCTTGCGCGGGATCGAGCGCAGCCAGCCCTTGGATGCCTGCATGGCCAATATAATATTCTCCCGCACCGACAGATCCTCGACGATGCCTTCCGTTTTGCGGTTTTCCGAGCAGAAGGCGATTTTTTGTGCGATCGCCTGGCGCGGATTGCTCAGCTGGGTGCGCTTGTCCCGGATATGCAGCTCTCCGCGGTCTGCGCGGTCTGCTCCGAAGAACAGGCGAGCCAGCTCCGTCCGCCCCGAGCCGAGCAATCCGGCCAATCCGACCACTTCGCCTCGCTTGACCTCCAGCTCGAATGGCTCGATTGCCCCTTGCATTCCCAGCCCTTTGGCGGTAAGGAAGGTTTCAGCCTTGGCCAGCGCTTGTCTGTCCTTCTTCGGCAGATCATCGAGCTGCTCCAGATCCTTGCCGATCATCTTGGTGACCAGCTCAATCTGTGTCAGCTTGTCGATCTCATATTCACCGATCAGTTGCCCGTTCCGCAGAATGGTCAGCCGGTCGGAGATGTTATAGATCTGGTCAAGGAAGTGCGAGACGAACAGAATCGCCATCCCCTCCTGCTTTAGCCTGCGCATCACCTGGAATAGCTGCTCGACCTCCTTCTCATCCAGGCTCGACGTTGGCTCATCCAGTATGAGCACCTTGGCCGAGACATTCAGCGCACGCGCGATCGCAACCAACTGCTGGATAGCAATCGAATACGACTGCAGAGGCAAGGTCACATCAATATCCACCTGCATCCGCTTCAGCAGCTCCTTGGAGCGGACATTCATCTCCTTCCAGCGGATCGCCCCGAAGCGGCGCGGCTCGCGACCGATGAAGATATTCTCTGCGACCGAGAGATTCGGACACAGGTTAACCTCCTGGTACACCGTGCTGATGCCAGCCTCCTGCGCTTCAAGCGGGTTGCTGATATGGATGGCCTGACCATCCAGTGTCACATCCCCCTGATCAATCTCATATACACCGGTCAGCACCTTGATCAGCGTCGATTTTCCGGCGCCGTTCTCTCCCATCAGTGCGTGCACCTCTCCAGGGAACAGCCGGAAATTAACATTGTCCAGCGCCTTAACACCGGGGAACTCCTTGCAGATGCCTTTCATTAATAATAGAGGCTTCGCTTCTTTCATTTTCTCTGCACTCCTTTCCATACCTCCGCCTGTCCTGCTTCTCTCGTATACACGCGCAATTGGCTGGCCTCTTCCCCAAGGAAGACTTGACCTCTATTCCGCGTGGAAATTTCAAAAAAAGCCGCCCGCGCGTGACCGAGCATGCACGATGCGGCTTATCTTCCGCCTGCTTGCAAGAGTGCGCCCCGCCTCTGTTATAAGAGGCAAGAGCCAGCATTCTTGGCAGTGCTAATCTTAATACGTTCTTTTCGGCAGTGCTTCTGCAGCCGTTTCCATCGGGAACACGCCTTCTTCAACTGCGATGCGCTTCGGCACTTCTTTGCCAGCAACGACATCCTTGATGATGTCCATCAGCTGTGGTCCGAATTGCGGGTTACACTCAACCACCAGGTTGATCTTGCCTTCGGTCATCGCTACGAATGCATCCTTGATGCCATCGATCGAGATGATGATGATGTCCTCGCCTGGCTTCAGTCCAGCTTCTTCGATCGCTTGGATGGCACCCAGAGCCATGTCATCATTGTGAGCGTACAGGACGTCGATGTCTTTTTGCGCTTTCAGGAACGCTTGCATTACTTCTTTACCCTTGGCACGAGTGAAGTCACCGGTTTGGGAAGCGACAACTTTAAACTTGGAATCCTTGGAGATGATTTCTTCGAAGCCCGTTTTGCGGTCGATCGCCGGAGCGGAGCCTGTTGTTCCTTGCAGCTCTACGATATTGACATTGGTTTCGTCCTTCATTTTCTCTACGAGCCACTCGCCTGCTTTGCGGCCTTCCTCTACGAAGTCCGAGCCGATGAAGGTTACATACAGGGAATCATCCTGGGAATCAACCGAACGGTCCGTCAGAACGACTGGAATGCCAGCATCCTTCGCTTCCTTCAATACGGTATCCCAGCCGGATTCAACTACAGGGGAGAATGCAATCACGTCTACTTTTTGTTGAATAAACGAACGGATCGCTTTAATCTGGTTCTCTTGTTTTTGTTGCGCGTCCGAGAATTTCAGCTCCAGGCCTGCTTCCGATGCAGCCGATTTGATGGAGTCTGTATTGGCTGTACGCCAGCCGCTCTCCGCACCTACCTGGGAGAAGCCCAGCACGATCTTTTTGTCAGCCGCTGCTTCATTGCTCTTTGTCTCTGTTGTCGTAGCTGGCTTTTCTCCTGTGGACGGCGCATTGCCGCCTGTGCTGCCTCCGCTTCCGCAAGCTGCTACAGTTGTCATTGCAAGTGCTAAAAGAAGCATCATTCCGCCTTTTTTCATATTTACCACATCCAAAACCTCCCTAGTGTTCACCGTCAACTGGTGTGCTTTCATTATAAAATCGCTTTCAATCGTTTGATACGGAGGATGATAAGAGTTTGATGGGTTTTTTTGCGAAAATGAAAACGTTATCTATGGTTTACTTCGTTTTTTTGTGATAAAACTGTAAATTTTTATGGGGGAGCATTGCTTCTGGCTGATAGGAGGCTTTTTTGGTATAGTAACGGTGTAAACATGTTCACTCACGTTTGCAAGGAGGTGAGGTGCATCCCATCGCATGAAGCTCAGTATATGGGCCTGTGTCTGTGCTGCTATCGCTATCCTTGCATGACCTCACAGCAGAGGACGGTATAAACTATGAAGCTTTTTCGCCGTCTGTATTCCAGCTTTCGAACGAAGATGCTCGTCCTGTTCGTCATCCTGACGTCAATTCCTCTCATTACGGTAGGGATCGTCTCCTATCAGAAATCGTTTCATATCATATCGGATCATAGCAAAGCCGCCAATGCCCTCGTGGCCGACCAGCTCAGTCGTGATATTGATGTGCTGTTTCGCGATACGAGCCGGCTGCTCGAGCTGGAGAACAATCAGAATGTACGCCATTTCCTGTTTTCCCAAAGTGAGACATATGAGGATGCCAAAGAGATTCTGAAGGCTTATAAGCTCTATCGTGAGACCTACAAGTATAATGAAAGCGTACTCAACGTCACGATGATCAATATTTACGGCAAAGGCATCAGCGAACGCAAGGGCGTCTTCCAGTTGGATACAGACCCGCTCAAAATATCCAGCTTTAATCATCTATACAATAACCCGGAGCGGATCCTGCACCTGACTCCGGGAGCAGAGGAGGCGACAACCAACATCGATGGCTCGGACTATGCCGGGCGCAAGGTCATTACGATTGTAGCCACCGTCAAGCAGCCCATTACCCATCAGGTCATCGGCTTTATCCTGATTGACTTGAATGATGCGATTATCGAGCAGTTCTGCGACAATGTCCAGATTGGCGACACCGGTTATTTCTACGTGCTGAACGGGGATGGACAGCTCATCTTTCAGCCGGATCGGCTGACAAGCGGCACATTGGCTCAGCCGCTCATCCCGCAGGCTCAGAGGCTGGACGAAGTCGAAGGTCAATATGTAGACCCGTCGCCAGGCAAGCCGCAATTCATCGTCTTCACCACCTCACAGGAGACGGGCTGGACGATTGTCGGGCAGGTACCGCTGGACGAGGTCATGAAGGAAGCCGCTGGCATTCGCCGTCTCATCTTTGTGAGCGTCACGCTCAGCATTGTATTTATTATCGTGCTCTACTTCTATATCACCTCCAAGCTGACGAAGCCGATTCAGATTCTGAAGAACAAGATGCGCCATGCCGCCTCTGGCTATCTGGAGGCGAAGGTCGTTCCGACAGGCTATGACGAGATTGCCGATCTGGGCAACAGCTTCAATATTATGCTCGGCAAGATTAAGGCGCTCCTGACGCAGAGCATTCACGAGCAGGAGCAGATTAAGAAGTCGGAGCTGCGCACGCTGCAAGCACAGATTAACCCGCATTTCTTGTACAATACGCTTGACTCCATCCTATGGCTGGCCGAGGTCGGTCAGAATGACAAGGTCATCAAGCTGGTGCAGGCGTTATCGCAGTTCTTCCGCATCGGCCTGAATAAGGGGAAGGACTGGATCACACTCCAGGAGGAGCTGGAGCATGTTCGCAGCTATCTGACGATCCAGCAGATGCGCTACCGTGATATTCTGCAATATGAGATTGATGTGCCCGCCGCGGTCCACCGCGTCCCGATCCTCAAGATGACGCTGCAGCCTCTGGTGGAGAATGCCATCTATCATGGCATCAAGAACCGGAGAGGCATGGGGCTGATTCGCATCGGGTGCCAGGCAGGCAGCCGCGGCGAGCTGCTGATCTATGTCGAAGACAATGGGCCGGGCATGCAGCCGGAGAGGCTAGCCATCGTGCGGGCTGGACTCCATCAGCAATCCGGTTCCGAGGAGACAGGCCGCGAGGATCAAGGCGCGGGCTTCGGACTCCGTAACGTACACCAGCGGCTGCGACTGTTCCATGGCGAAGTGTATGGACTGGAGATAGAAAGTCAATATCAAGAGGGAACCCGCATTATCGTGCGGCTGCCCATCTCGAACGGGGTGAACTGGGATGAAAAAGATATTGCTAGTGGATGACGAGATTCTGATCCGAGAGAGCATCAGAGACTGCATTCCCTGGGAGAAGGAGGGCTTTCATCTATGCGGAGACGCGCCTGATGGAGAGATGGCGCTGCCGCTAATCGAGAAGCATCAGCCCGATATACTGATTACCGACATCAAGATGCCGTTCATGGATGGGCTCGAGCTGTGCCGGATCGTTCGTCAACGGATGCCCGAGGTCAAGATTATCATTCTAAGCGGTCATGACGAGTTCACCTATGCCAAGACGGCGATTCAACTCGGCGTAGAGGAATATTGCCTGAAGCCTGTCAGCTCCGCTGATCTGCTCGCGCTGCTGCATACCATCTCGGCGCGCATCGACCAGGAGCGAATCCAGAAGGATCGGCTGCTGCAGATGGAGGAGATGGTCAACGGCCACCTCTCGCTCAAGCTCGATAAACTGATGAATGACCTGTGCTGCGGCATGCTGTCCACAGCGGATGCGCTCCATGAGGCGGATGCGGTCGGACTCAAGCTTAGCGCGCCTTACTACGCTGCCGCGATCACGGATATTCGCCCTGATAACCCGGCAGGCAATCCGGTCAGCCCGGAGACCGTACAGCAAGCCCAAGAGTTTATCTCTGCTGCCATCCCGAATCATCATCTGGTGCATGTGTTCCGGCGTAGTCGCACGGAGGCGGTCTGGATCGTGCAGGGCGAGTCGATCCTGCAGGTAGAGACCCTGCTGTCGCGCCTGGGAAGCGAGGTGCTCCCTGTCGTGGAGGAGAAGGCCGGAGGCTGGATCGTGCTTGGCAGAGGCAAGGTGCACAGCCGCTTGCAGGGCATTCATGTCTCCTACATGGAGGCAGATGAGGACAAAACCTTCCTGCTGATGATCGGCATTAACCAGCGGGAGCTGCAACGCAATGGTGGAGGGTGGACGCAAGCGGTCATGCTCGAGCGCGGACGACTATTCCATTTTCTCCGTACCGGAACACTACAGCAGTGCGACGAGTTCATCACCTCCTTCTCTGCACCGCTGAGGCAGGTGGACTGGCGCTCCTCGTTGTATGGCTATTATCTGCTGAACGATCTGACGCTGGAATCGATTCACGCCGTCCATGAGACGCTCAAGGAGCCGGACACCCTGGAGCAGCGGCTGCATCGGTGGCAAGCGCAGATTCGCAACGTGGCCAGCTATGAGCAAGCGACGACCTTCCTGAGACGACTGGCGGAGGAGCTGATCTCGCTGCGCAATGAATCCGCAGGCAAGTACGCGGTCATTATCGATAAGGTGAAGGAGTATATTCACCAGCAGTATAGCCGCGACGATGTGACCTTGCAGGATGCTGCCAGCCATGTGGGCGTGAGCCCGAGCCATCTGAGCAAAATATTCGGTCAGGAGACGGGCACGACATTTATCGAATATTTGACCCAGACGCGCATTCGTCATGCGAAGGAGCTGCTGCTGACGACGAACGCCAAAACCTACGAGATTGCGTGCATGGTTGGTTATAATGACGCCCATTATTTCTCTCATCTGTTCAAGAAAACGACCGGCATGACCGCCAAAGACTTCCGCAAGCAGGGGCAGGATGGACGCAGCGCTCAGGAAAGCGGGGCCTGGCCTCATGTATCGGCAGTCTCGGAATAATACGACGGGGCGCAGCCGCCTGGCCTGTGCGAGCCCTGTGCGGCTCCGCATGCTGGCACTCGCGATTCCACTGCTCCTTGCCCTGCTGCTGACCTCCTGCACGAGCAACAATACAGCCCCGCCCATCTACGGTGGCGGCGCCAGCGGGAGCAATGAGGTGGAACGGCGGGCCCAGCCTGCCAGCTCATACAGCCATACCTTCGCCATCATCTATCCGATGCAGCATAGTCTCTATGAGATGATCACGCGCAAGGCCGAGGAGACGGCGAAGCGTCTAGGTGTTCGCCTCATCGTCGGCGCCCCGGATGAGGCGAACCTGGAGCAACAGATTCGGATGATGGAGAATCTGATCAAGCAAGGGGTGGACGGCATCGCGATCGACCCTGTCGATCCGGTGACATTAACACCCGTCATTAACAAAGCGGTCAAGGCGGGTATCAAGGTGATCTGCTTCGAGTCGGACGCTCCAGAGAGTCAGCGGCTCGCCTATATCGGCTCAGACAATATTCTCTCGGGCCGTATGATGGGTGAATATATGGACAAGCTGCTCAAGGGCAAAGGAATGGTGCTCGTGGAGACTGGCATGAGCGAGATGCTGTCGATGCGCCAGCGGCTGGAGGGCATGCTTAATTATTTGAATGAGGAGACGCGGATTCAGGTGCTGGATGTGCAGTACAACGAGGGGCGCGATCAGAAGGCGCTGAGCGATATGGAGTTGATGATTGATGACCATCCCCACTTTGACGGGCTGGCTACACTCGACATCATATCCAGCTCGAATGCCATCCTCATCTGGAAGGCCAAGGGACTGAGCCGATCTGCGCTCACCTTCGGCATGACGCCGGAGATACAGCAGGCACTGCACAATGGTCAGGTTACCGCCGCCGTATCGCAAAATGAGTATGAGTGGGGACACCGGATCGTCGAGCTGCTGCTCAGCGCGCAGAGCGGGCCCATCGAGTCCTTTCACGACACAGGCACGATCATCTATGAGAAGGGCAGCGCTGCTGAGGCGCTGCTGCTGGAATAACTGTCGCAACGTTAAGCACGCATGGCAAGCCCGGCAGACCCCACACAGGTCTATGCCCGACTTGTTATGCGTGCTTATTCTTCCCCAGGATACTCTCGAACCTCGATTACTCAAGTCCCCTCTTCTCAACCTTAGCAGACAGTTTGCAGCTTAGGCTGACTGCTACATCCGGCGGCCCCGGAGCAGCTCGGACGGATAGCCTTCAGCAGGCCCGGCCGAGCCTGCGCTGCGCCGAGTGCGCCAGCTCCTTGCCAGCCATCCGAGCGATAACTTCGCACAATAGACAGAGACCAGCGTGAACAGCAGCGACCAGACCAATGCCGGGATAGAGGTCAGCTCGGCCAGATTGGCAGCGTCACCGGCTGCGGAGGGCTCGGTTAAGGAATAGAAGACGAGCACCAACGGGCTGAGCGCAGATTCCTCAAGAATAAGGAAGGCGATAAGCAGATAGTAGCCTCGTAGCATCAGTTCACCGAAGCTTCCGCGTCCCCGTCTGGAGCCGATGAACAGCACCGCAGCATTCAGTACGATCAGACCTAGCAGCCATTGGAAGCCGAAGCCCTCATGTACAAAAAACACCACATTGATCACAGCAATCACGGTAAGGAGCCACAGTCCCGCCTTCGCCAGCTTCTTGTAATACAGGTAGAATAGCAGCACCGACATCAGCGCCGCCAAAATATAGCCTGCCAGGCTTACAGACATGATCCCCCAATAGGAGGAGGAGGGGAGCATGGAGTAGGTCACGCCGCTATGATCCGGGTTCAGATCGATACGCAGTACACGACCAGACAGCAGCAGCGTGACCAGCGCATGTCCGAATTCATGAATCAACGTATTCAGATTGCGAAAGAAAGAGGAGAACGGAATAAAGCGGGTAAGCACAGCCGAGCCAATCAGAAATAATATGATTCTCCACCAACTATTCATAGGTCAGCTCCCTTCGTGTCGCTTCGCGCTAATCTTACTACGAGTGAATCTCGCCCCGTCCAGGGAGGGGAGCTACCCCCTCCTGCTGCCAGGGGATTGCTTCAGGCCCGCAGCAATCGCCCACTCCATCCATTTCCACGGGAGCAGCGCCTTGCCCCATAGCAGCAGCCGCGACCCCTGGCCGATCGCATAGCGTAATCGGGGCGAGCGCATCGCGGTAATGCGGCCGATCAGCCTTGCCACTCCGATGGGATCAGGCGCTGTGTCAGCGGAGCGGCGAGAGTAGGTGAGGACAGCATCCAATTGCTCCTTGTAGGGCGAACCGGGACGAGTATGCATATTCTGCAGCCCTTTGTTCCAGATCGGTGTCTTGAAGGAGCCCGGCTCGACCAGCACCACCTTCACGCCCCAGCTTGACATCTCATGACGTAGGCTCTCGCTGAAGCCCTCGACAGCGAACTTCGAGGCGGCATAGGGCCCATATCCGGGGAAGCCCGATCTGCCGCTTATACTGCTCACATTAATAATGAGCCCGGAGCGGCGCGCGCGCATAGCAGGCAGCACCGCTTGTGTCACCGCAACGAGGCCGAAAAAGTTCGTCTCCAGTTGAAGTCGCCACTCGGCAAGCGGCACCTCCTCGACGAAGCCTCCGACGGCATAGCCGGCATTATTGACCAATACATCGATGCGGCCATATTCCGCCAGCACCGCTCCAATAGTCTCGCTAATCTGGGATTCATTCGTAACATCCAGCGCGATACACCGCAGCCGCCGCTCTACCTGCGACTCTCGCGCCCTCCGCAGCAGCTCCCCTCCCTGAGCGACATCACGCATCGTGGCAATAACCATGTAGCCACGACTCGCCAGCTCCAGAGCGGACAACAGACCGAAGCCGCTGGAGGTTCCGGTTATGAGCGCTACCTTGTCGGCTACCTTATCGCTTACGCGTCCCGCTTCACCCATCATGCTCTCCCCCTTCTCTTATCATCGATTAACAATCACAGCCTAGAGCTTAAAGCTTCAGCTTGCGAATAAGCGGCACGCCGACATGGTTCAACAGTTGCTCCAGCACCGACCAACTGGCCCGCACGCCCAGCGGCATATGTCGGTCGTAGACTGCGCTAACCTCCAATACAGGGACAGCTCCACGGTTGCGCTTGAACTGTCCCACTCCCGAGCTCTCATGCAGCAGCTCCCCACGTTCGCCTGCCAGACGAATCAGCACAGCAGACAGCATGCGGTACAGTCCGATCTGCTGGGGCACGCCTGTATCGTAGCCGAACAGCGGCGTCGTCATGACCCCCTCGCGGCTGAAGAATCCGAGCACCGCATCGAGTCTGCCCGTCTTGCGCAGCCCGTAGAGCTGGAGGATGCCCTGCTCCCGCGCCAGCCGGATGAACGAAGCGGTAAACTGCGGATTATGCGTCGAATACTTCGCAATGTACAGCATGTCGTACAACTGCACAATTCGCGGTATATCCTGCTCTGCAATGTCTTGCGGCCCGACGATCTCATAGCCATGCCTGGCGATCAGGGCTGTGTCCCGCTTCACCAGCCACCGCGCCTTCGCATCTGGCAGCGGTATGCGGGTCACCTCCCCGGGCTGGAGCTTGCCTGATGCATGAATAGCCTTGGACTGCTGTTCTGCTGGCCCTGCGGCAGGCCGTCTATCAACGGACAGCATCGGGGAGCCTGATACATTGCCCATGGCAGCTCTCTCCCCTGTGAGTAGATCGCCCCCTTTACCTGCAGTGTAACGAGCCCCGGTAGCTGTACCTCGGGGAGCCTCCGGGCGGAGCAGGTATATCTGACGGCTCGGCACCAGCCGACAGCCGTATTGCTTGAGCGCAGCCAGCTCGGCTCCAGTCGTCTGCTCATTCAAGGAACGGATGAGCAGCGTATGGCGCGGATAGGCGACGCGCAGACAATCGACGGCGGCAATCCACTGCTCCGTCGACAGTGCCGGGTACAAGTTGGTCGATACTAGCCAGTTATTCAACTGCACGACCCGATTGAAGCCCGCGCGCCGCATCAGCGCACCTACCCCATCCAGTAGGCGGGACAGCACCCGCTCTGCTGTCTTGCTGCCGAGCAACGCCAATTCCTCCTGGGCATAGCTTACATAATGAGTATACGGTGAACAGACGTATGAGTTGTCATATTGCCCGTCATTGACCGTTACAGGCAGCGGAATGCCGTCTACCGACAGGATCAGCAGTTGCGTATCCACATTATGAATATAGCAAGCCGAAGCTTCTCTGATCATCGGCAGTAGATAGGCCCGGGCATAGGCTCCATATGCAGTCTGCGGCCATACCATATCCGCAATCGTATGCTCGTCATATAGTGTGCATTGAACCGTCACAGCGGAAATCTCCTCTCCACCCGGCGCAGCTTGGCTCCTCTGCCCATCGGCATGTATGGCGAATAGTGAATAACCGGCAGGCAGCAGCCCATTCTCGCGAGCAGCCTCGATAATGCTACGCCAACCTGCGCTCGCACCTCTTCCTCGGCGCTCTCGGGATGCACTTGCAGCCGAAGCTCCAGACTCTTCGGATGATGCTGGATGACATGGTAATGCTCGATCGCAGGAGAAGCGCCAATTACCGCGCGCGTGATGAAATCTGGAAATACAGGACGCAGCAGCGTGCCGTTCTCCTCAGGAAAATAGAGCAGATCGTCACAGCGTCCCTCGATCTGTTCCAGGGCGAGATAAGGCGAGCCGCACGGGCAGGCCCGCTCCGCCTCGATGAGCAGATCGTTCAGACGATAGCGAATGATCGGCTGGGCGAAGCGCGAGAAATCGGTCACGATCGGCACAAACCTCCGCTGCTGACGGTCGACGTATTCCCTCTCGATATGGACGACATCCTCATTGAGATGCAGCCGTCCATGGCTGCAGGTCGCCCCCAGAAAGCCCTCTGTACACTGGTAAGCCTGATGCACCGGCTGGGCAAATGCCTGCTCGATAACCTCGCGGTCGAGCGGGTCCAGCACCTCGGCCACCCCGATCAGTCGGTGTGGCCGGGCAGTGAGCCGCCCCTGCCGCCTGGCATCCGCCAGCAGCCGCAGCATCGATGGCGGCGCAATCCACACCCCGGCTTGATAAGACTGAAGCCGCTCGATATGAAGCTCAAGCGGCTCCAGTAGATCAAAATATTCAAATTGCAGCCGTCCGCTGCGAACCGATTCGTAAAGATTGCTGTTCGCCCGCAGGAAGAAGGCAAGCCGCTCCTGACGCCAGACCCCGCGCGGCAGCAGCTTGGCGAGCACCGTGCCTGTCCAGGCCGCCTGCTCCTGTGGGCTCACCAGGAACAGCCCGCGGCTTCCCGAGGTGCCCGAGGACAGGCCGATGGTGATGCCCCGCAGCGTTGGCTGGAAGTCGCGGGTGTGCTCCGCTCGCAGCGCCAGCTCCAGCGCCTCATCCCGCTGGATGCCCACCGTATTCAGCCGATCAAAGTTCTCCATCATAATCGCCTTGTCGATGACAGGAAAGCTGCGCCAGTCCTCGTCCCTTATGCCGCTCCACCAGTCACGGTAGAAGGGGGAGGCCGCTCGCACCTTGGCGACATGGCGGAGGATGCGTCGCTCCTGCCATTGCTCTAGCGCACTGCGGCTGCTCCAGCGGCGGCGCAGCATCGTGCGCGCATAATAGCTTAATATCGTTGCCTTGCTGATTCCGCTCATTCGCTCTGCTCCGATCCCCAGGCCGCCAGTGCCTCGCGGCAATGGCTAGGCACAATGCGCAGCCGTGGATAACGCTGATGCAGCTCCGTCAGCAGCGCGAAGCTGCGCTGATAGTCCCTGCGACTGGACATGATCAGGCCTGCGAGCGGATGCGGCAGACGCTGCTCCCGGTAAGCGCGGCTGGACCATACCGCATCCGCACACAGCAGATAATCGTGCTGCGTATCGGAGACGAATAGCCCGATCATGCCCGCCGCATGCCCAGGCAGCATGACAGCAAGCAGGCTTCCATCTCCTAGCAGGTCCCAGCCCCGCTGCAGGGGAAAGTCTGCATCAAAGCATTCGACAGCCTCTCCATCACTGAAGGGAAGAGAGCGGCGAGCAAAATCATCCGGCAGCAGACCAGGCAGAAATCCCGCACGTACAGCGCGCAGCCCGCGAAGCTGGCGCACTGCCTCATAAGCGGCGGAAGCATAGATGAATTGCGCCTGCGGAAAGTCGCGAACGCCGCCGATGTGGTCGGCATGGAAATGTGAGAGCACCACATACTGCACTTGCTCCGGTTCGATGCCAGCAGCGAGGAGCTGGCTGGCTGCGCCTTGCCGATCCTCATAGCGGACAGGCGTAATATGACGATATAGCGAAGCTGGCAGCCGCGCCGTCTCTGCGAAGAAGCGAGAGCTATAGCCAGTGTCGAACAGAATCGGCCCATGCAATGGATGCTCGATACAGGCATAGCCTGCCAGGAACTCTACAGGGCGCAGTGTACCGCCGCGCAAGGTTAGCGCCTCGGGATGGAGGCAGGAGCCGGCTGACCGCAGCGTCAGCTTGACAGGAAGACGGGTGATCATCGTTGCTCCCTCCACCATCTGGCGAAGCGCTCCAGCCCTTCCAATGTCGACACCTGGGGCTCATAGCCGAGCTGCTCGCGGGCCCGCGAGCTATCCAGCGTCTGCGAGACGGCGACCGAACCGGCTGTGAAGCGGGTTAACAGCGGCTCGCCCAGCATCGGGATCAGCCGATGCGCCAGCTCCAGAAGCCCTGCTGCCGCATATACAGCCTCCCACGATACGGAGCGAGTGCGAAGCGGGATGTCCAGCCGTTCGAACAATGCGGACAGCAGCTCACGGAACAGCATCGGCTGCCCGCCCGAGATGTGATAGACCTGCCCCATCGCTGCAGCCGGAGCAGCGCAGCAGAGCAGCATCACATCCGCCACATTGCCGACATAAGTCGGGTCAATCCACGCCTCTCCCCTGTTGAGCAGCGGAATGCCTCTGCCGTTATTCACCTTCAGCAGCCGCGGGAACAAGGTCTGGTCGCCCGGCCCGAAGATCGCGCGCGGACGGAGGACAACCGTCTGCAGTCTCTCGCCATGTGCCTGCAGCGCCAACTGCTCGGACAGCAGCTTCGTCGCCGCGTAATGATTCACAGGACGGCGCGGCAGCGGGTCCGATTCACGAATATCGAGCCGTGGACGGTAATCAAAATATACGCTAGGTGTCGAGATATGCACCATCCGTTCGACACCCTGCCTGTGGCAGCCATCTACAACATGGCGTGTCCCGTCCACATTGCACCCGTAAAATTCACGATACGCCCCCCATGGCGCGGATTGTGCACCGCAATGCAGGACATAGCGCTGCCCTTTGCACGCCGCGTGTACAGCATCAGCATCACGCAGATCGCCAGGGACGAAGGCAATGCCCGCTTCAGCCAGGTCGCGGCCTGCGGACAAGCTCCGTCCCATCCCTGTGACGCGCCAACCCAGCTTCGCCAGCCTGCGGGCGACATACCCGCCCAAGAATCCGGTCGCTCCGGTTACCAATACTTCTGTCATCGCTCACCGTTCCATTCTATGTCGTCCGTTAACACTTCCGTCATGCTCAGCCCGCTGCTCCGGCTGCGTCGCCACGCATCCGCTACGATGCGCAGTTGCTCCCACGCCGGGCGCGAGTCGCCACGCCGATATACGGCATCGGGCGTGCCGCGCCACGCGTCAAGCCAAGCCCGCCACTGACGCGGCTGTGCTGCGAGCCGGAGACCGCAAGCAGCCATCGGCAGCGTCAGCATCGCCTTGCTGCCCGGCGGAGGCTGCAGCAATCCCCCATCACTCTGCTGCCCGGACAGGATCGCCGCCGTATATTGCTCAGCTAGCGGCCGAAACAGATGCAGACCGCTCGTAGCCCGGGGATTGCATTCGATGGCATACAGTACACCGTCCTCGCCATCGATGAAATCAAAGCCCACATGCCCGCTCAGCCCGATCGCCTCCACAAAACGGCGAACCCATGCCAGCGCCTTCGGATGATTCAACTGCATGAAGTGCACACTGGCGCCCACAGCACCTGTCCTATACTTGCTCTCATAGGCCGCATGAGCGAGCAGTTGCCCTTCGCTTGCTAGCGAGAACGTGCAGATCGCCCTCCCCGGCACATAGCGCTGCGCCACCCACGCTCGCGCGGGCGACAGCCCCGGCGGAGCAGGAGGGCAGGGTCTGCCCCCCGCAGAGCATCGGAGCTGCTGTGGCATGATGACCCGCGCTGCAAACCGCGAGTAGGCCGGCTTGAGCACTAGCGCGCCATCCTGCGCTTCCCGCACCGCATGCCGCCACTGCGCCTCCCCGGTGATAAGCCGAGTGCTGGGCACACGGCACCCGTGAAGCTCCGCAAGGCAGGCGAAGCTGTATTTGTGATGCAGCTTCGCCAGCAGCTCCGTCCTGTCCGCCAGCACCCGGCAATGCTGCGGAAGCCGTGCTATCCCTTCGGCGATATAGAAAATCTCCTCACACATCGGGACGAGGAGATGAATGCAACAACGCTCGATCAGCGCTGTCAGTGCCGCAATGTAGCCCTCCCGCTCGCTGCGGGGCGAAGGCACGCGGAAGCTGGCTGCGACGGCGGAGGACACCCGGCACAGATGATAGGCTGCGCTCTCGGCCACATAGACCTCGCAGCCTGCATCATGCAGCATCCGTGCCAGCTCCAGCGTGACCGGAGCGCGTCCTCCGGTCAGAAGCACCCGCAGCGGCTTAGTAATCAATGACCATTCCTCCCAGCGTCAGACCGGCTGCCGTGCCGATCAACAGCAGCCGGTCACCGCGGCTGATCCTTCCCTGGATGATCGCTTCATGCAATCCCATGGGGATGGAGGCGGAGATCGTATTGCCATGATGGCGGGTAATGTCCATCATCTGCGTCTCGCCGATGCCCAGCTTCTTGCGCAGCAGACGCATCGCCATCGCACTGCCCTGATGCGGGATGACCAGTTGGAAGTCCTCCATCGCAGTACCCGAGCGCTCCAGCAGCTTGTCCACGAAGGGCGGAAGCAGCCGCGACGCCATACGGAAGATTCCCTGCCCGTCCATCTGGAACAGGTAGTCGGGAGCCGTCAGAGCCGTGTGATGCTTGGCATGTAGCGCAGAGCCACCGCCGCGAATCTCAGACAGCCGCGCCCCACTGCTATACGTATTGAGCTCTGTATGCAGAATGGCCGAGCGCTCCGATGCCGCAGCGCTGCCTAGCACTACTGCAGCAGCCCCATCGCCGAACAGCGCCGCGCTCTCCTTGTGCTCCCAGTTGAGTCCGCGTGAAGCGATCTCGGAGGAGACGATCAGCACATGCCGGTAACGTCCAGCCGCGATCATATAGGACATCACATCCATGCCGACCATGAAGCTCAGACAGGTCGAGTCGATGTCCAGGCAAGGGACGCCGGAATGCTCCTGGCCCAGCGCCTGCTGGATGAGTGCGGCGGTGCAGGGCAGCGGCTGCTCCTTCGTGCCGCTCGCACATACGAGACAGTCGATGTCCGCGAACTCCAGACCGGCCGCCTCCAGTGCAGCGGTTGCCGCTTGGGCTCCCATCGCAGAGGCCGTCTCGCCATCCTCCGCATAATGTCTTGTCCCGACGCCAGTCATGCTGCCAACCCAGCCCGCAGCAGCATTCAGCTTGTGATCCAACTCCTCATCGGTTACCATTCGCCCCGGCAAATATTTTCCCGTGCCGATAATTTTCACTTTTCTAAGCTGCATCCATGCCCTCTCCCAACGATCACAGCCGAGCGTGTATCGTATTGATGTTCATAGTCCCTATATTTTACTGCATATTCACCCACCTGCCTATCCGTCTTCTCAGCCAATCGATGGCAGGAGCCAGCATCGGTGTACACAACAAAGCTCCGAGAGCATATCGCCCTCGGAGCTGTATATCATAGCTAGCCTTCTATAACCTCCGTCATCATACGCACAATTTCCAGACCATAGGTAGGACTGATCGCCCATTTCGCCCCTAACTGCTCGACAGTGGTCGCCACTCCCAGCAGATAAGGAAAATGGCGAGGGTCGTTCGAATTGGCCTTCGGATAGCCAGGAGCGCCCGCGTACAGCGCGAGATGATCCACCTGAGCCTGAACTCCAGCCTGCCAACTGTCGAAGCGCTGATGCGCCGACTGCTCATTGTCCGCGCCACCGTTATTGGTCTTCAGCCCTGAGGTGTTCATGAAGCTGGCATCGAGCACACCGCCGAATTTGCCGTAGCCGGTCTCCTTGGCAGCCTGGGCGTAGACAAGCAGCGGGTCTACCCCTGCCGCAGTGGCCTCGCTCCAGACGACATCAGCCAAGTCCACAAATAGCTCGGAGGCCCCCTTCGCCCTGGCCCATGCCTTGGCCTGATCCACACCTGCGCGAGGCGCAGACAAGATCGACCAGGTTCCAGCAGGTACCGCATCCTGCTGCTGCTTGACAGTAGTAGCCTTGCTGGTCAGCGCTACCGTATTGGTTGCAGCGTCCCAGGCGACCTGAACTTCCGCCAGCTCCGACATGAACCGCAGTGGCACATAGGTGCGCTTGTTGATCATGACGGCTCCCGCATCAAGCGACCGCTCCGTCCCGTTGACGACAGCCGCCGTCCCACCAAGTGCCAGCTCCACCTGCAGGCCGTCTCTTACCAGGATAATGGTGCTCACGCCTCCCTGATCAGCCCATTTCACCTCGAAATTCATCAGCTCTGCCAAAAATCGCACCGGCACCAAGGCCCGGCTTTGGCTATCCATAAATGGTTGCGCATCAGGGAAGGAAATTTCGGTGCCATTATAGGTCAGTCGATAGAACTGTCCCAGCCCGCTCCCCGGCGCATTCCCCGTTCCCGCCGTGCTCTTCAGAGGCTGCGACATGCTCACATAGTCGCTGAAGGCCCAGCCGGTCTTCCCATTCTGAAGTCGAACGATATACCAGTCTCCATCTACTGCCAGCACCGTTACAGCAGAGCCTCTCGCCAGCTTGGCAACCACCGTATGCTCCAGGCTGCTTCCGTCCCGAATATTCAATATATCCGCTGTGACCGTTGCCGGAGCAGCCGTCAACAGAGCCTGCGGCGAAGCGGACACTACAGCAGGCACTGCTGCAGCCCCCGCCAGGATGAATAAGCTCATTATTGCGTAGATGATTTTTTTCATGGACGATTCCCCGCTATACTGGTCGTATTTTTGTGCGTCTGCTAGAGATCTGCTGCTGTGCTCCATCATCATGGCACCTGGTCGTGTCTTGCCCCGTACTTACCTTGTATCTTCTATTATAAATAGACTGGAATAGATGACCATAAATCCGATTGATTTTGATTCTTAATGCCTAGTATATGAAGTTCCAAAGAACCATAATCAATGTGGCGCAAGTGTCCCAAGAACAATAGAAACCATACCAGCGGCAGGCAAAACATCCGACTACAAGACCATTGCAAGCCTGGCACTATGCTACAAGCAATGGCAGCGCTGGATGAGGACATCCTGCAAAGCGCCGTTGGATCACGCTAGACTGAAGTCAGCCCAAACAGAAAGAAGCACCCCGCTAGTCCTAGGGGTGCTTCAATGTGGGTAGCAAGACCCTGTATACACATCCGACTCTATATTGCCAATACCTTCCGATGCAGCATCCCCTGAATAGGAGCCTATTGCATCAGCCAGTGCTCTGCCTCTTGCTCCGATTCGAAGATGCCAAAGTGCTTGCTCTTATTGGACTCTGCTGCCATCTCCTTGAATTTGCCTTGCTGTATCAGCTCGATCGGGGCGACGGCCGCGGTCTTCACATGATAGTTGATCCATTTCTGAATCATCTGTCCCGCTATGCCCGTCCGCAGTGCATAGAAATCCTCCGCGAGAACATTGCGATGCAGCAACAGCAGGTCTACCTGATGCTCCATACACAACGCAACGAGATCCACGGCATCCTGCTCGGTACGAAGCGGGACTGGGGACGACAGCACCTCCACATAGCTTCCACCTTCATGATTCACGACTTTGTATTCCATGGCTGCCCTCCCTCTTCCTCTACTTGCTTTCTAGCCATAGGCTCTTGAGGGTCGTCTCTGCGTGCTAATTCTCCCGCCGAAATGCCTCGACAATATTGACTTTATTTAACCTGTGCATCGGCCAAATCGTTGCAGCGAGTGTTGTAATCATCGCACCCGCCATAGCGATACAATTACTATACCACGGAATCTCCCAGGCCGTCTCTATCGTACCGGAATATAGATAATGTAAACCATAATGAAGAGCATTTCCTATGATTAATCCGATCGCAGAGGCATATAAACCATAAAATACGCCTTCCAGAATAATCATTCTCCTTACTTCTCGCTGAGTCATGCCGATGGCCTTGAGAACTCCAAACTCTTTTGTCCGTAGAATCAGATTCGTACTGACTGTATTCACGATGTTCAAGAACGCAATGAGAACAATGACCCCGATGAAGCCATACAGCAGGATGCTGAACGTCATTGCGTCGTTTTGCGCCTTGGCATTCTCCGCCACTCGATCTTGGTAGTTAAATCCGGCGTCCTGTTCATTTAATGATTTCAAATAATTCGTGATAGGCAGGTTGGATACATTCGGATCTGCAAGAATGAAGATTCTGGAGTATACGTCGCTCCCCGTAATCTTAGAATATACATCTGGAGTCGTGATGAAGGTAAGAACCTGACTGCTATTATATTTCTTCGACAGCAAATCCTCATCGACGATTCCAACCACTGTCACCGTCTGGGATTCTTTATGCTTTCCGTCCATCACGCCAATCCTGATACGATCTCCGACTTTAAACTGGGTTTGATCCATAATCAGTTGTTTGCCGCTTTCGGTAGTCATGCTTATCTTTTGTTGAACAATTACACCATTCTCTTGGTTGATTGTCTCCTTATCGATCTTCCCGGCCTTCAATTTGGATTTCAGACCATCCAAACCATTATTTCCGTAAGACACAAGGAAGTTATTATCCGTTCGGTACCCCTCCTCTTCAGCCACAGTATATTGATTTTTACTCAACTCATAATATTTAGGATTAATCTTGTCTTTAGGAATAATGGCTGTCAGCTGGCTATTGTAAAATTTGTAAGCCTGTTGAACAGCATCAAGCTGAGCGATATGCTCGTACACCGGATCCTCTATTCCTCCTGTGGGACTATCATAGAACAGCGAGTAGGAATACTGGGCACCGGTAATCTGCGTCGCTTGCCGCATGACATCAGCCACACCGCTAAAGACAATAAATAAAACAATGCTGATAATCATGGAGAAGGCTGTAATTCTGAACCGTTTCTTGTTCCGTCGCAAGTTCCTGCTGGCAAACTGCCCTGCGATGCCAAACAGCCTTTTAACAAGCCTGGAATTGTTGACCTGTCTGATATGCTCAACCTTCGTGCTCCCCGTGTTTCTTATCGCTTCCAGAGGAGATACGCGAGCAGCCTGTTTGGCCGGCCCAATCGCAGAGAAGTATACGCTCAGCAAGCCGAGCACACTAGCAACGACCAGAATGGGTATGGAGATGACCATTCTCATATCGTTTAAGAAGCCTAAGGTTAACAAGCTGATATTGTAGAACAGCACCTTCATAAATAAGGTTCCTGCGAGAAGACCGATCGGTATGCCGATTAAGCTCAACAGAGCTCCCTCTTGCATCACAATTTTACGAATCTGCTTTGGCGTTGCTCCAATACATCTGAGCATCCCAAACTGGGAAATCCGCTCCAGTACAGAAATATGAAAGGCATTATAGATGACGGCAATCGTACACACCATAATAATCGCAATGACTGCAACGAGCACCAGAGTTAGGCTGTTATTCACACCCTCATAGATGCTTTTGCCATACAATTTGAGCAGCTCATTATTGTACTCAATTCTTACATTTCCATAAGAAGAATCCCTGCCCAACTGCTTGGCAGAGTCTTCTTCAACATGACTCAGCGCTAACGTGGACATCAGACCTTCCGTCTTTTCTTTGATCCCATCTAACGATTTCATCTTGATGTAAATAAAGTACGCATTCTGATTGTCGATAGTGGTGTTATCATCAAAAGTGATCGCAGGGAAGATGTATCTGCTAGACCAATTCCCGGTCGCCGGTGTCGCCATCAAGCCGACAACAGTATATTCCCGTTCTGATTGCGCTTGAAAGGTCTCATCCAGACTCCAGCCATAATCACCAAGGCCGTTAATCTTCAGGGCTTTTCCGGTTGAGGCTACCTCTCGGATTCCAAGATCAAGCTTAATCGTGTCCCCAAGCTTTGGTTTATTAGGAAAGTAACCTAGACTTGATGTTGATAGGATGATTTCTTTGGAAGTCTCTGGAAGCCTGCCCGAATCCAACTGCACCTGTAGCATGGTCATTGCATTCGCATCATAGTCTTTGATATTCAAGTAGCGGTAGGGCGCAGCATACGGGTCTTCCTGCCGTACCTTCTCTTTGGTTTCGCTAATGACCGCATAGCCTTCTCTACTGACAACGCCGGCGCTTGCTATGGTAGCGTTGTGGATGACCTTCGGGACCAATTCTCCAGTGATGTCATTAATGGAAACGTGGTAATCCCCAAAATCCTGGGTCGTTTGTCTAACTAACTTATCCCAATAGCTGAGGCCGATGGTTCCAATGGATGTGAGCAGCGTAACCGACAATACAATACCCATGACCGTGAGCAGCGCTCTTTTTTTCTGGCCCATGATATATTTTCCGGTAAGACCTGCATAGCTTTTCAACGTTCATTCACCTCATTTGACTCTCGAAGAACGCCGTCTCCGATGGTGATGACTCGATCTGCGGATTTGGCAATGTTCAGGTCATGCGTAATCATAATCAATGTTTGATGATACTTCTTAACGGAGAATGTGAGTAAGTCCATAATCTCCTTGCTGCTCTTACTATCCAGATTCCCTGTCGGCTCGTCCGCTAAGATAATCGAGGGCTTATTAATTAATGCACGTCCAATCGCCGTTCTCTGCTGTTGTCCGCCTGACAATTCGGATGGAAGATGTCCCCTTCGCTTGGCGAGACCTAATATCCCTATTAATTCCTCTGTATAGGTCTCATCTACTTGCTTATTCTCCAATAACATCGGCAACTTGATATTCTCCTCTGCTGTTAGTACCGGAATCAGATTATAAGACTGAAAAATAAATCCGATCTTTCGTCTTCGGAATATCGCCAGCTCCGCTTCACTTTTATGATGAAGATCCGTACCATCGATGATGACCTGTCCGCTTGACGGTCGGTCCACCCCGCCCAGCAGATGCATTAACGTGCTCTTGCCCGAACCACTGGCCCCTACGATAGCTACAAATTCTCCTTTCTGAATGGAGAGATTTGCGTTTCTTAACGCCTCGACCTTAGCTTCTGCGCTTCCATATGTTTTGCATAAATTAACCGTTTTTAGTATTTCCACCTGTAACCCTCCCAAGCTTATGTTTCTCGTTTATGATTGTTATTATAAGCGCCGAAGCTTACGATACAGTGAAGAGGAAGCTTACGTTTCCGTAAGCTTCCTCTTCACCTGCTCCCTTTAATGAACACCATCTTGAATTCCGTCCCATCTCCTGGTTTACTATCCACCGTTATGATACCGTCTTGACCTTCAATTATGGACTTGGTTAAGGACAGACCGATGCCAACGCTCTGTGGCTTTGTTGTGCGTCTCCCGCTATAAAATCGTTTGAAAATATGAGGTAAGTCCTCCGGGGAAATACCCTCTCCGTTATCGTGAACGCTGAGCGTAACAAATGGTGCGTTTTCTTCCATGACGATCCTGATCTCCCCGTATTCCGGGGTATGCTCCAGCGCATTTTTAATTACATTAATAAACGCTTCTGTCAGCCACTCCGCATCCGCCCGTATGACGGTCTGCTCGCCGCCGCGGATACTGATGCTCTGCCTCTTCTGCTCGGATAACGGGCGCAACGACTGTACAGCAGCCTCAATCAGCTCTCTTAATCGAGTCTCTTCCTTGTGATACAGGATTGCACCCGCCTCGACCCGAGCCAGCTTCAATAAACTGATGATGAGCCAATCCATTCGCTCCAACTGCTGTTGGCTCCGTTCTAGAAATTTCAATTGCATGTCTTTCTTCATATGGGGATCATGCAGTAAATTCTCATTATAGATAATGAGGGATGCGATCGGTGTTTTAAGCTGATGTGAAATATCAGAGAGCAGGTTGCGCAGAAAGCTCTTCTCCTGCTTCAATTGTTCGAGGCTGTTGTGCAGCCTCTCCGCCATGGTATTGAAGCTGCGGCCTAAATATCCAAAGTCCCCCTCATCATTCTCAGGCAGCAGGTTATCGAATTGACGCTCGACAACCTCCTCCGCGGCGGCGGCGACCGTCCTGATCTTGCCGAACAATTTGCGATATTCCCAAAGCAATAACAACATAAGTGGGATACCAAATAACAATACGAGAGCCGTCGTCATCATCGGCAATGAGCGACCGGAAAGAGCGGGCTGGTCTTCAACTGACATCGCGTCGTCGTACCCATATTGTGCTAACATCCTTTTGCCTGCTATGATTTCACTTTCTTGTGGTCCCTGAGTAATGAAGCGGATGATTTCATTCTCCAGTTGCGGCTCCTTCTCCATAACGCGCCCGATCAGCGCGGCATTCTGATTCACGATGGCTTCATTGATCCGCCCGACTTGCTGGCTCATAAACATAAACACAAGTACAGCTAACACAACTTGTAGTGCAATGACTTTACCGGCGACCGACTTCCACTCTGGATTACGAACGACTTCAATCATGGCTCATCGTCCTATGACATCTGCATTCCATTTGTATCCGACCCCTCGAATGGTAGTTATATATTTCGGTACAGCTGGAACATCCTCGACCTTCTCTCTTAGCCGTCTGATGTGAACCGAAAGGGTGTTGTCATCAATAAATTCTCCTGACGCATCCCATAGACTGTGAAGCAGGCTGCTTCTGCTACAGATTTGTTTGGGGTGAGTGATTAACATTAATAACAGTCGGTATTCGAGCGCGGTCAACAGAATCTCTTGCTTGCCTTTGAACACAGTGCCTTCAAGAACCCGGACCTCAATGTCGCCTGTTGTCCACCGATTTACTTCGTCTTTGGTTTTTTGATTGCGCCTTAATACAGCCTTCATTCTAGATAGAAGCTCCTTGGTCCGAATCGGCTTGGTCATATAATCATCTGCTCCCATATCCAGACCTACGACCACATTTGCCTCCTCATCCAGCGCCGTCAAGAAAATGATAGGAACTTGGGACGATTTCCGGATTTCCCTGCAGAGGTCATACCCCGAACCATCGGGCAGATTTACATCTAGCAAAATAAGATCGAAGGCGTTTTCCTTGAATGCTGTAGCGGCTTCTGCTACGCTACCCGCAACGATAGTGGTATATCCTTCATTCGTTAACGTATATTCCATACCAAACACCAAATGCTCATCATCTTCAACAAGTAATATTCGATTCATGATGCACCTCGACTTTTCATTATTTTTACATGCATCGTGTGCTTCTATTCGTTTGCATATGTTGAATGGGGGGATTGATCGGCGATTCATCCGACATCACTATCATTATAGCGAAATTCTACTCAGATCATAGCACATAGCTCTCGTTCCGATCAGGTCGCATGCTTAATTGATATTCTACACATATACATGCAAAAAAAGCTCCTGAACCGTCACATGGACCATTCAAGAGCTCTCCTTAAATCTAATACACAAATCCACGTGTGGACCAAAGGTATGTATCCAGTTCTTTTTGAAACCAGTTGCCGTAATCTTCGATCAGGTACACCTTCCATTCCTTAAGCTTTTCAGGATGTTGCACAGCTAGATAGAGATCTTTTGGATTTGTTACATCAATGAAAAAGATTAAATCTTTTCGTGGCGGAGCATTCTCACCGGTTTGGGGGATATATGGTTTTTGAATGAGCCTCACGTAATTAAAATTCGTATCAGTTGAACCTTCTTTTGTTGCAAGGCTTTCCTTTATGAAGCTGAAGTCTTCCTCGGTTTTCATTTCAGGTTCGCCCGTAGATGTTTCAAAAAAGCCCCTATATGCTTTGGCATAAATGGTTTGTAAATTATGAATAAGCGCTTGGTTGGCTCCATCGGAGTCTCCGGGCTTTTCCTCAACAAAAATATCCCAATTTTTCTGAATAACAAGACGTTCAACAAACTGTTGCTTTTCTTTCTCTTCAATGGTGACTGTTTTGGTTTTTGAATCCCATGTCACATTTTGATCCAAGCTCTCCGCAATTACCCGCAACGGAACAAATGTTGTTCCGTTCTCAATTTTCACTTCATCAGAGCTTACTTTTTTTCCATGAACTAAAATAGTAATCCTATCGGCAGCATAAACAGCACCGGTTAAACCAAAAATCATAGCAGCAATAACCACCAGAGCACATTTCTTCGTCAAAAGTCAACCTCTCCTTATATGAGTGAATTGATTCCCATAAAAAAGTAAAATAAGAGAATTATATATACAATATCATATATGATTACAGTTCAAAAGTTTTATCTGCACAGGTCATTAGCAACACCTTGCACATTCCAGGCATGCAAAAAAGCTCTTGAACCGTCACATGGACCATTCAAGAGCTCGTTCATTTGTAAGTGGTGCGGTCGAGAGGACTCGAACCTCCACGGTATTGCTACCACTGGAACCTGAATCCAGCGCGTCTGCCAATTCCGCCACGACCGCATATAGGTGCTCTATATTGTAGAGCATTCGGCGATTGAATCGCATCACCGTAATAAAGAATATACCGCATATACGAAAAAAAAGCAAGGGTTTTTCATAAAATATTTTGGAAGAGCAAGGTTCACCCCCGTCCATCTCTCTGATGCCCGTCTCAGCCTTCGTTCAGCCGCCTTGCGATCACGTCGGCCGCATAAGCACACAGGATACCCACCGCATAACGGACAAGGTCCGCCACCAAAAAGCCATGTCCCAGCACAAGCGCGCCAAGTGTTGTCCTCCTCAGTGCCAGAATCCACTCCGCTTGATATAGCTGGCTAAACTCAATTGCATAACTGAAGCAGAAGGCGAGCATCAGGCAGGATATTGGTCGATGTCGCGGCAGCAGGCAACGGATACCATAATACACCATCGCTGCCCACAGTGCATCGCCCAGATGGCTTGCCAGCCAATCGGGCAGCAGCGCACTGAACCGCCTGGAGGCAAGACCTGCAGCCATGATGAGCAAGGTGACCACCATATAGAGAAGACGCGCTCTCCATATCCCCGGCTGCAGCTCGCCGCGCTCTGCTGCCTGACGAACCGTCATCGTACCTTCACCACGTTCCCCCTTCATCCCTTCGCCCTCTCTTCTACAGATTGCCTATGGCTTTCGGACAAGCCTGATCTGTCCACCGCGTACATTCATTATATAGCTTCGCGAGCCATTCATATAGACGCGCCCTATTCCTCGCGAAGGACTGACCCCCTGCTCCCTCTCGGACACTTTCAGGGGAAAGTCGCTATGAAGCTTCCCTGGCAGCTTGCCGGCATGAATCGTGAATCCGTCATTGTCCGGTATCGCTACCTCTACCTTGGCTCCAGTCGCAGTTATCTCCATTCGCCGAGGGGCGGTATTGGAACCAACGAGGACGCCGCGTCCTGTACAGTTGAGCTGTAGCTCCGCAAAGCTGCCCTGCAGCCTGGTGCTCGTAGAGATGGCCTGCAATCCGAGCTGTTCGCAGTCAAGACGTTCGCCTTCGATTCGTCCGCCAGTCGCGCGAATATTCAGCCGCCCGGCATGGCCAGACAGCTCTGCCCGGGTCGATCTTAGGTGCAGCTCACACTGATCGGCCTGCGATGACTCGATGCGGAGTCGGCTCCCTGTGCACTGGATCGCGAGCTCGCGGAGCTGACGGCGCGGCACATGAATCTCCAGCATCGTCGGTTGCATATGCAGTCCGACGCCCAGCAACCGCTGTCTGCCATCGATAATGGATAGACGGCTCCCGCTCGCCTCGCAACGCAGCAGCAGCCGCTCAGGGAATCCGCGCCCTGCTCGCTGCACCACCTCTAGACATGCCCCCTCTGCTGGGAGGATGGACACTTCGCCTGTCAGCCATGACAGCTCCAACTGGTCGATCTGCTCGAAGCGGCATTCCTTGCGTATCATCTGTGCAGCATCCTTCATGTGGCGTATCCCCCCATAGCTCGATGTCGCTCCAGCATGCGAGCGATCAGCGCATCGCTCATCACATCAGCCCCCATCCCCTTCATCAGCTCCTGCAGGAAGACAAGCCGCCGCTCGGTATCCTGCTCCTGTCGTTGGAACAGCACCGGATTGGCCCATATATTCATCAGCAGCATGAAGACCTCTGCACATGCTTCCGGGAATGGGCAATGCAATGAGCCGTCCCGATTCCCCTCTTCAATCAGCCCAGCGATAATCCGGGCATCCTGCATCACGCCTTGCTTCATCCCGGACACAACAAATGAAGGCTGATGAATCTGCGCGCCCAATACCGCATCCAGCGCATGCGTCTTGTCGTCGGCCAGCAGACCCTCCAGCAGCAACACCATACGTTCACGTGCTGTCGGAGCCTGAAGCTCGCGCACAAGCTGCTCCAGCAGCGCCGCCGAAGCATCAAATTGCCGCTGCATGACCGCCGCCAGCAAGTCCTCCTTCGACTTGAAGTGATGGTAGATCGCTCCCTTGGACATGCCGAGCGCGGCGATAATATCCTGTATACTCGTCTTCTCGTACCCCTTCTCCGTAAATAGCCTTGCCGACACATCCAAGATGTGCTCCAGCGTCTGCTCCGGAAACTTGTTTCGTGCCATCTCGTCACTCCCATTCATACCGACCGTTGGTATGAATAATAGTTGCATATTCCCAGCCGCTATGTCAACCCGGTGTGCGACGAGCGGTGACTGCACGCCATCTCAGGGTCTGCTCTTTCTGTCAAACAAGCCGTGATCGCCGCCATCTGGCAGCTATCACGGCTATGCCTGTCCTATCACCTGTGTTCAGCCCGGTGCATCCGCCGTATCTGGCAGATGATGACGCTGATCAGCCCCCGAGCGCCTCCTGGAGCGCTGCAGAGCGGCTCCACCACTCCTCGTTATGCTTCATCAGCAGATCACGCAGCAGTCCCTGCTCCTTATCGCCGAGGTTATCCACGAGAATGCGACGCTTGATCGCATAGTCGAGACGATTGACATGATCAGCGAGAATCTTCCAGCCGCGGCGCGCCTCGGAATCAATCCACATCTCGCATGCAGTCGCACCGGCATAGTAGGAGCCTTCTTCTGTACGATCAACAGCTACCCAGACGATCCAGCACTGCCGTCCATTCGGAACGTCCTCACGGTTGGTGCTGAACTTGATGCCGCGCTCCACCTTGCTCTTCGCATGCATCGCGCCAATATCGATGTAAGCTTCATCGCCATCTATTATAATGCAGGATACCGAATTCAGATCGATCGAGCCTGCGCCAAAGCCCTTATGCTCCTTCTTGCTGACGACATTGAGCGCCAGTGACTTCTTCTCCTTCTTCTCCGGCTGGTTGCCTTGCTCCGTCATAACAGACACACCCTTCCCCTTGCATTGTATATGCCACTGCGGTTCCTGAATGTCCAGGCCGCAGGCTGTCCTCACAATAATTCCATTTTAGCTAATATTCCGTGAAAAGCCAACATATACATGCTGTAGATGCTTGTCAACGGGAGGTAATAGACGAATGATCCCACGCCGAACCAAAGGAATAGTAGCCGCCATCCTGATGGCCATACTCATCGGAGCTTCACTCCAGCAGGGGTTTGGCGACGCCTGGCAGTCTGCCTATACGTATGCCTTCGCGCCCGCAGCCCCGCCCGCCTCAAGCCTTGCCGACAGCACCATGCTCCACCCGAAGCCTGAGCTTCTCCCGGCCGCAGCCAAGCCGGAGCCTGCCCCACCTGCCTCCCGTATGGCTGAAGCCACGGTTACCGAGCAGCCCGTGCCCCCGCCCAAGCCGGAGCCGCTGAGCACTCGCGTTGCAGAGTATCATATTAATGTGCATTTGCACAACGATGAGAAGCTGCTGCATGGGCAGCAGACCGTCACCTGGACGAATCCGGGCAAGCGGGAGGTGTCCGAGCTGTATTTCCATCTGTATCCGAATGCCTTTGAATCTCCACGAACGACCTTCATGCGCGAGTCGGGCGGCAAGCTGCGGCAGGACAAGGCAACCGCTGGCAGCTATGGCTTCATGAAGCTGGAATCGCTGACGACGACCGAGGGCGAGAGCCTGCTCCCCCGCCTTCACTATGTACAGCCCGACGATGGCAATGAGCAGGATCGTACCCTGGCGAAGCTGCGGCTGCCGGAGCCAGTGCCTCCAGGCGCCTCCATTACGCTGAGCCTTGGCTTTCAGGTGAAGCTCCCGCAGGTCTTTGCCCGTATGGGCTATGCGGGCGACTTCATTATGGCTGGTCAATGGTTCCCCAAGCTAGCCAAATTCGAGACAGCCGGTACGCGCGGACGCGCTCAAGAGGGTTGGAATATTCATCAGTATCACGGCAATTCGGAGTTTTATAGCGATTTTGGCATCTATAACGTCAAGATTAGTGTGCCTTCCGGTTATACCGTGGCCGCCACCGGATTTCCCAGTCAGCCGGCGACCGATGACGGGAAGACCAAAACCTACCAATTCTATGCAGATGATGTGCATGACTTTGCCTGGGCGGCCTCGCCGGACTTCATCTATGCCGAGGAGCCGTATTCTGCTCCGGGCGTACCTGGCGTCCGAATCAAGCTCTATCTCGACCCGCTGCACGAGAATCTCAAGGACCGCTACCTGCATGCCGCCAAGTCGGCGCTGGCCAAGTATGCCCAGTGGTATGGCGAATACCCGTACTCCACCCTGTCGATCGTCGTCCCCCCCAAGGGAGGCAACGGCGCTGGCGGTATGGAGTATCCGACGCTCGTCACCGCCTTTGAGGCCGACACCGACAACCCCGGCTATGAGCTGGAGCGGGTGATTGTTCATGAGATCGGCCATCAGTACTGGTATGGGATGGTGGCCACCAATGAATTCGAAGAGGCATGGCTGGATGAAGGCTTGACCTCCTACTCCGAGGATAAGGTCATGGAGAGTGAATATGGCGTTGCCCCACAGCATTTGGTCGAGGCCAGCTACCTGACCCATCCGGCCCCGCTCAAGCTGCTCTCATGGTCCTACCGCGATCATGAGCATTATGCGGAAAATGTATACATGCGAGCCAAGCTGGTGCTGGTCGATATAGAGAAGCAGGTTGGCGAGAAGACGATGCGCAAAATAATGCGAACCTATTTTCAAAAATACAAATTCAAGCACCCGTCTACAGCCGACTTTCAGAAAACCCTTGAACAGGTTACACGCAAGAAATGGGATGATTATTTCCGCCAATACGTCTATGGCAGCCTGACCGCAGATTTCTCGGTGGAATCGATCGAGGTACGGCCTGCCGAGCAGCAGCGCACTGACATGTATGAATCCATCGTCGTCATTCGCAAAAACGGCGGCGATTACGGAGAAATCCCTATTCTATTCCAGTTCAAGGACGGGACGGCGCTCTCGAAGGCCTGGGATGGCGCAAGTAGCCACATTCAATTCAAGCTGCTGCATACCGCGCCGCTCGCCTTCGCTGTCGTTGACCCGCAGCACACGATGGTCTTGGACAATAAGCGTATCAATAATTTCCTGAAGTCCGAGGTGCTGGAGTCTTCGAGCACCCGCTGGAATCTGGGCATCGTCAAAGTGATCGAGGGGCTGCTAGGCTCCTTGAGCTGGTGAGGTGAGAGAGATGAAACAGCATTTGCTGCAAGGCTGGAGACTGTCGCTGAAGCATTTCCCTGTCATTATTATGCTGTTCCTGTATCAGTTGCTGTGGGGCTTCTTCCTCTACCGCGCTGTACAATCTGTAGTCATCCCCCTGCTCAAGCGGTACCCGGACTCGATGTCGGACAACAGCTCCGTCCGTCTGTTTCTGCTGGAGGCGCAGTTCCAACTAACCAAGACCGAGATCATCGAGCCCTATCTATGGATGCTGGTCGGGCTGCTGGCCGCGCGTATGCTGCTCACACCATTCATTCAGGCCGGGCTCGCCTACTCGCTGCACCATACATGCGATGACCGGGGCACGCACTTTCTTCGGGGCATCCGCCGAGTCTGGAAGCCCATGATGGCGCTCTATGCCGCGGAGATGGCGTTGCTGCTTGCCCCGGTATGGTGGCTGCTGCCGGTCGCCTCCCGACTGCTGCATACGAGCGGCTCTGGCGAACAACTGCTGCTGAACGCTCTGCCCTATCTATGCGGCTGGCTCTTGTGGGGCGGGTTGCTCCATCTGCTGTTCCGCGCCGCGCAGTTCGGCATCGTCGCCCGCAGAGGCTGGAGCGCATCGATAACCTCCGCCCTGCAGTCGCTGCTGCCACTGGCAGCTATCTCGCTTGCTCTGCTGGGAGTAAGCCTGCTGCTGTCGCTGGTTGCCTCCGCTGTATCGATGATCTGGGCGGGCCTGCTCGCCTTAATCCTTCACCAGGCCTTCTATCTGATTCGGTCGCTGCTCAAGGTGTGGACGATGGCTTCCCAATATCAGGCGTGGCAGAGCCGTCAGCACAGCGAGTAACACGTTAAGAAGGACGGATGTCTAACCGATCGCAAATGAATAAGTTGGATGAAAAACGATCGTTTTTCATCCAACTTTTTTGCATTCTCCCGGAGGGTGACAGAGCAGCGCGATTCGACAAATTTCGCGCGGCGGGCGAATCAACCACGATGATGCCAAATCACTGATTGCTGGCGGCATAATACGTCAAATAGCCGCAATAAGTTGCAGGAAAAATGTGAACATTGTGTGAACAAAGCAGGAAAAGTGGCGATTGAAGCGAATACATAGCGAGTACATAAGTGCAGATGGTCCGTTCTTCATTCACATCAGTCATCTGTACCTCTGCACGCCTGGCGTGGGCGAGCCGCAGCGCAATGTTGCCTTGCAGCCCGCCCCGCCGACTAACACATTGCCGAATCCCTGATGAACCGGTCAGGGAGCGGGGGAACCACTCTGGGTGAATTGATCCCGACCAGCAAGAGAAGATAGAGCGCTGGCCTGAGGGTATCATAGGGAGCCTTCGACCGAACCCCACAGCTAACCTCGCAGGCATCGGAAGGAGTTTTTTTGTTTTGAAGAAAGCCGTTCTGTCCCTGCTAGCTCTGCTCGTCCTTATGTCCTTCTCGGCAGGCTCCGCATTTGCAAACTCCAAGATGGATGATGCGATTGACGAACTGATCGGTACACCTTACAAGTACGGCGGCACGACAACCAAAGGGTTCGACTGCTCCGGCTTTACTTCGTATGTGTTCAAACAGTTCAAGCTTGATCTGCCACGTTCCTCGTCCTCCCAAGCTCAGATCGGGAAGAAAGTGGACAAGGATGATCTGAGAGCTGGCGACCTCGTATTCTTCAACACAAGCGGAAAAGGCATTTCCCATGTAGGAATTTATGTAGGAGACGGCAAGTTCGCCCACTCCTCGTCCAGCAAAGGTGTAACCATCAGCAAGCTGAGCGAATCCTACTATGTCAAGCGTTACGTGACCGCGCGCCGCGTGATGGACACTGATACGTTTGAAAAATATGCTGACGAGCCTTCGGATGAAGTGCTTGACACCAGCGGAGATACGGACTAATTCTTTGCATTGTTTATATTGAAACCGCAGCAGCCTCAGGCTTTGCGGTTTTCTTTTTGTGTGCGAACGCACCCTATAGGCGGTTAGCTATATCGCGGCTGCCCGCTCTCACCGCGCCTGCAGCCATCAGGCACCATCTTAACCAGGAGGAGCAACGCTCATGTATGTATTTATCCACCGCAAGGATCTGCGAACCTACGATCTGCGCGCCTTCGACGCTCTTCATCGCCGCGGACTTCCCGGCATTCATCTGCTCATCCTCGACCCGCAATTGCTCACCGCCGAGCGGCTGGTGGCACATAGTGGGCAGCAGTTTCTGGAGCACGCCGTCCTGCTGGAGCATGCCTATGCCCAGGCGGGACAGACACTGCACCTACTCTGGGGACAGCCAAGCGCAGTCGCCGCTGCCGTAATGGATGCTTACCCTGTTCAAGGCCTCGTCGCACATGCTGACTATACACCCTACGCCAGGCAACGGGATGCCGCCCTGACGCAGGCGGCAACCATCCGTTCGATTCCCGCTGTTTTTCTGGATGACCTGCCGCTTGCGCCACTGTCTCAGTTGCAGGACTATGCGGGACGCAGCGAGCCATACAAGGTGTTCACTCCCTTTTACCGCAAGTGGAGCAGCTTCATGCAGCAGCATTATCCGGGGCGAGCGCGCATCACGGTGAAGCAGTTGCATACGGTTGCTGAGCTGGAGGCCAGTGTGCTGGAGGCCTTCGGCTTGCCCGCTCCCATTCAGGCTGCCTGCTCTGCAGCCAGGCAGCGCGTCATGGCAGGCGGCCGGACAGTATGCAGCGGAGCACAGGCTCTGCAGAGCTTCATCCACGAGCGGCTGCATCGCTATGACCAGAGCCGGGATGCCTTCGCCGAGCCAGGCACTAGCGGCATCTCCCGCTATGTGAACAGCGGGGCTCTCTCCGTCCGCGAGGCCTATGAGGCAGCGTCTCTGCAGCCTGGCGGAGAAGCGTGGATTCGCCAATTGGCATGGCGTGATTTTTATCTGTATCAGGCGATTCATAATGAGCGATTTTTCACAATAGAGCAGCAGTATGACTTCTCCGCACTGCAGGAGACGCACTTTGCTGCCTGGTCGCAAGGCAGGACAGGCATCCCGATCATCGATGCCGCTATGGCGCAGCTAAATCAGACGGGCGAGATGCCTAATCGTCTCCGCATGGTGACGGCGATGTTTCTGACGAAGAACCTGCTCTGTCCCTTTACACTTGGGGAACAGTATTTCCGCTTGCAGTTGTCGGATTACGACCATATCCTCAACCGCGGGGGCTGGCTGTGGAGCTCCTCCCTTGGCTACGATGCGGCTCCCTACTTCCGCATTATGAACCCAAGCTCTCAATCTGCCGCCCATGACCCGCATGGCCACTACATCCGCCGCTGGCTGCCCGAGCTTGGCCACTTGTCTGACCGTGAGATTCATCTTCCCAGGCCCGATGCAATCGTTGACTTGAAGGCATCTCGGGCGCGCGCCATGGAGGTATACCGCTTCATGCTTCAGTAGCTTGGCGCCTCTCGAAGATGGATGGAACGCCTCCTTCCTTATTTTGAATTTGCTGCCTGTTAGCCTATAATCAGTACAGGGGCAAGCGGCATTGCCAGAGGTACGCTCCATTTCATTCTTCATAATTGAACCGAGAAGACGAATACATCGTCTATAGATAGAGGTGGCCGTGTTGAGTTCCGATACCCAATTTGATTACTTAAAAGCGCTGAACGATAGTGAAGACAAGACCGAGATTCTTAACGAGCTGATGACCGCCTACGGCAAGGATGTCTGGAACTACGCCTACAGCATGACCCGCAAATGGGAGGTTGCCGACGATATTACACAGGAGGTATTTATCAAGGTATTCAAAAACCTCTTCACCTTCCGCAGCGAGGCCTCCATCAAAACATGGCTGCTTACGATTACCCGCAATACGGTGCTGGACTATAAGCGCTCTGCCTACTTCCGCAGAATTACGCTCGTGGATTACTTCGCAAGCGATTCGAAGACCGGATTGTCCGCCGAGCAGGAAGCGCTGCAGACCGAGGCCACCAGCGAGATGTGGGATATGGTGCTGCAGCTTCCGCCCAAAAACCGCGAGGCCATGATCCTGTATGCGCACAACCAACTGTCTCTCAAGGAGATTGCCGAGGTGCTTCAGGTCAGCGAGGGCACGGTCAAGTCCAGATTACATCATGCACGCACGAAACTATCCCAAATAAAGGAGCGACACCATCATGCATCCGAGCGATAAAGATAAGCTTAAACCGCTTGAAGCCCCTCCTTTGAAGCATCGTGGTTTTGATAAAGCTCTACAGGAAACCATATTGCGACGCGTCAGCGAACTGGAGGAGCAGCAGCCGCGGCGCTCGCGCACCTGGCTGCGCGCACCGCTTCTGGGCGGAGTGGCCGCTGTGGCGCTCGTGTTGCTCCTGGTGCTGACGAATGGGCTGCCTGACGCTGGGTCTGGCCAACCGGGCTCCCCCCTGGCGGAGCAGCCGAAGCTGGGGAACGCTGCGCGAGTCACCCCTGATGGCAGCGTGCCTGACCAGCAGCCGGTCTTCAAGTCAGCGCTGCTGATCGGCCTGCGGTCTGACCACACTGGAGATAGCGATCATTACCCGTATAGCGAGTACCGCACCGTACTCGTTGCGCCTGACAACGGGGAGCTGAAGGAAATCTCCAGCAGTGAGGGAATATTGATGCCGTACAAGATGGGCTTCTGGGAGATTGACACCGAGAAGAAGTCGCATGGCGGCAAGGAGGTTCAGATTCTATCCGCTGCCCCGGCAGGTAAGCAGTCCTCAGAGTCGAAGCGCCTGGAGCAGAGTCCAGGCGATGTCAAGAGCAAGCTGACCTCCAATATCGCTCAACTGGACACGCTCACGATGGAGAGACTCTCATTTGCGGGCAACCGGTATGTGGCTGTAGAACAGCAGGTGGAGAGCCGATCTGGAGGAGCTGGCGCGCGCTCCTACGTCTGGATCAAAAATATCGAACAGCTCGCAGTAAACCGCACGCTGGCCTTCGCCGCAGCCTCCGAGCTGAATATTCCGCTGACCGACTTCTTCTCCGCGGACCGGATCATAGGTCTCAGCCCCCGCCAGTGGACGCTGGTGCGGAAGCCGGGACGCTGGACAGCACAAGCGCTAGTCGAGGGAACGAATGAAATGCAACTGCGGGAGCTATCTGCCGCTCCGCCAGAGAAGGTCGCATCCTTCGACCGGCTGAGCGCCCCGTGGGAGGAAATCTGGGAACGTGTGCCCAAGGCTACCGATGCTTATTCCTCCCCCGCAGGTGAGACCGTGGCTGTCGTAACCAACGATGCGGTCGCCTTCTATCTCAATGGCTGGGCGCTTGCCGATAAGCCGGCGCTTACCCTGAAGCTCAAGGATAACGAATCGATCATCATGATGCAGTGGGCCACCGGCAGCTATGTTGAGCGCTGGAAGAACGAAGCGGGCCAGCTACTGTCCGCTTCCCCATAAGCTGCGCGAGGATGCCGCCTCCCGAAATAACCGAAGAACAGACTGGTGCCGGAAACCATCCGGCTCCGTCTGTTTTTTCATGTTGGCCGCTGATGACGCTTCAAGCTGCATCGGTGAAGCTCCAGGATGATGCCGCCGTGCCACATTATTTATTGTCCAATCTGTTTAATACTCCGTTAATTGTAAATTATAGTAAGAATGAAACGATTAATGGAGGGATCTGCATGTCATTGTTGGAGCCGTACTGGCGGGAGACGGAGAGTCTGCCCGCATTCGAAGCGCTGCGGAAGGATGAGAAGGCGGATGTCGTCATCGTCGGCGGGGGCATCACTGGAATCACAACGGCTTACCTGCTCGTTCAGGAAGGGTTGAAGGTCGCCTTAATCGAAGCCGACCGGTTGTTGAATGGCACGACAGGACATACGACAGCCAAAATAACCGCCCAGCATCACCTCATTTACGATGAATTCATCCAGCACTTTGGACAGACGACGGCTAGACTCTACTATGAAGCGAATGCTGAAGCGATGGGGCATATACGTGATATGATCGGGAAGCACCGGATCGAGTGCGATTACAGCGAGCAGGATGCCTATCTGTATGCAACGACAGAACAGTCGGCCCGCAAGATGGAGAAGGAATATCGAGCGTATACCACCCTGAGCATCGCCGGTGAGCTGGTGGATCGCATTCCATTCCCGATCGGCATCACCAGCGCACTCCGCATGACAGGGCAAGCGCAATTCCATCCATTGAAATATCTGGCTCACCTGGTTGATGCTCTGCGGAAGGCGGGGGCGCACATCTATGAGCATACGGTTGCCGTCAACGTCCAGGAGGACGGAGGCGAGACGGCAGTGCTGACACGGGATGGGCATAAAATAACCGCAAAACGTGTAATCGCCTGCTCGCATTTTCCTTTTTACGAGGGGATGGGCTTGTATTCTGCCCGCATGTACGCTAGCCGTTCCTATGTGCTTGCCTGCAAGACCACAACGCAATTCCCAGGGGGAATGTACCTATGCGTAGATCAGCCCAGTCGGTCATTGCGGTCGGTCTCGGCAGATGGGGAAAGCCTCGTGCTTATTGGCGGAGACGACCACAAGGCGGGACAAGGCAAGGATACCCGTGAGCATTACAAGGCGCTAGAGGCGTTCGGCGAGGAAGTGCTGGGACTGGATCGCATCGAGTATCAATGGTCGACCCAGGACTTGATTACATTGGACAAGATGCCTTATGTGGGAGCGATTACCGCCTCCCGTCCCGACATTCTGATTGCAACAGGATACCGAAAATGGGGAATGACCAATGGCACAGCCGCCGCGCATGTGCTGAAGGACATCGTCCTCGGCAAGGATAATCCGTATATCGCGATGTATTCGCCGTCCCGCTTCTATGCAGATCCCAGTCTGAAGCGGTTTTTCGTCGAGAATTTCAATGTGCTCAAGCATCTGGTCAAAGGCAAGCTGGAGATGCCGGATACGAGCATTGGCGCCCTGTCCAACGATCAAGGCGCTGTTATCACCCTGAATGGTGAACGCAAAGGGGCATACAGAGACCCGCAAGGCCAGCTCCACATCGTCGACACGACCTGTACTCATGTCGGTTGCGAGGTGAACTGGAATGCCGGTGACCGCACGTGGGATTGTCCCTGCCACGGCTCCAGATTTTCGTATACGGGGGAGGTCATTGAAGGCCCTGCCGAGAAGCCGCTGCAGCGCGTGCATCATGATATGCTGGATAGCCTGATGGGAGAGAATTCGGGGTACTAGCTGCTGCGTGATGCTACAGGGGAGCCTCAGCTAGGGTTCACTAGGCAAGGTCTGAGAGGCTGGCTCTCCCCTGAGCCCTAGCCGTCAGGCGAGCGCGAAAACCTGCCATGATCCGACATCTATTTACAAAATTTGCACACTCTCGTATAATCTATGTATTGCTGACTAGGTGCCTACCTGGATCGTTCGCAAGAACCAGACATTCAGCCAGAACGGCAAGGAGACGGGGTCAGCAGAGACAGGAGCGGACAGGCTCAGGTCGACGTACCGTTGGGCATATAGAGAACATATCTTGAACTGAAAAGGGCAAGCATGTCGAAAGGCATGTACGCAAAGCCATGGGCCTAAGGGGAATGCTGCTACGGTCGCCAGGCTGCCGAGTGCGAGATTGACGCATAGCTATCCTTTTCCGGGTGGCTTTTTTGCATGTCTGTCCTTTCCTCGGGGTTCATCGAAGGAGTGGAGAAAATGAAAGTTAACACCGCAACATTCAGCAAGTTCAAGCTTCCCCGCGTTTCCCTCATGTTCAGTGGCGGCATCGTCAAGCAATTGATTGTCGTCGTGAGCATCATCACCGTGGTCAACATCGCATCCGGCATCACCATCACTACGCTCAATCGGGTGGTTTCAGACGATATTGAGGTAACCAACCTGCTGGCGGAGCGGGAGGGCGGCTATCGCGAGATTAGCAACAGCATGCTCCAGACGATGCTGTATATGGTGTCTCTGATTCACGGCACCGGTTCCGGCCCCGAATCGGACAACTCCCGCGAAGCCTACATACAACAGACGCTTGAGGCGATTCCCAAGAAGCTGGATAATCTAGCGCAGGACTTCCAGGCGCTGGACGAGCAGTTCATCGCTGAAGACGGGATGCATAAATACTCTGGGCAGATCAACGTCATTCAGATGGCTTACAATAATCTGGTCAGCATTCATGAGAAGATCGACACCAATATGAGTGAATTCGATAAGCGTGATCTGCTGCAGAGTCTGCTGCAAACCTATACCGTGATGCTGCAGTATTCTACAGAAAAGCTGGACGAGCGCTTCACGAATGATATAGCCGTTACGAAGCAGGCGCTGTCCGACCGGGTGGACATGACGACTGTCGTCATCATTGTCAACATTATTGTCCTTGCCATCCTGCCTTTCCTGATGTCATACCGGGTGGCTATGAACATCCGGCGCGGCCTGCGCAGCATCACGCGGCGAATCAATGCTTACAAGGACAACGACTTCACCTATGCCGACAGCTATTCCCGGAACAATGAATTTGGCGCCATCGACCAGATGCTGCAGGAGATGGGGAATAATCTGCGCCAGACGGTCCGGTCTACTCATCATGTCAGTCAGGAGGTGCTGCGTATCTCGGAAGCGATGGATGGGCAATCGAAGCAGAACAAGAATATGTCCGAGGAGGTCAAGGACGGGGTCGACCACAGCCAGACGCTGCTTCAATCCCAGCATGACGAGACAGCCTCCATCTCCTCCATTACGGAGCAGGTGTCCGCAAGCTCTCAGCAGATCGACGCCTCCAGCCAACAGATTAACGAGGATATGCAGCAGATGCGCCAATCGGCGCAGACCGGCCTGCAGCGGATGAATACGGTGATGACACAGGTACATGAGACGATCGAGCAGTTTGCCTCTCTGATCGCCTCCTTCCGCACGACACAGGAACGGTATGGGCAAATTAGCAGCTTCCTGACCGGCATACAGGATATTAACCAGCAAACCAATCTCCTCTCGCTCAACGCTTCGATTGAGTCGGCGCGAGCTGGCGAGCACGGGCGCGGCTTTGCAGTCGTCGCCGAGGAGATTCGCAAGCTGTCTACCCAGACGGACGAGATTGCTCGCAATATATCCGCCGAGCTGCATCTGACCCGGCAGGATTTGGAGCAAAGCGCCCAGCGGATGTCCGCCTTCAACGCAGTCATTTTGCAGACGAGGGAGGCTGGCGAGCACGCTAGCTCAACCTTTGAGCAGTTAGAGGCGCAGTCGGGGATTCTGTCCGAACAGATGACAGACATCTCTGCTGCCATCGGAGAGATTAGCCGCGGCATGAACCTGATCGTCCAATCCGTAGATAATCTGGTATCGACTTCTACAGATGTGAATGGGAAGATGAACACCATGAGTGAGCTCGCCAGCCGACAATTGCACGCATCCAATGAGCTGAGCGAGCTGTCTCAGAATTTGAAGCAGAGCTCCTCGCTCCTGCAGGAGCAGACTTCGTTATTTAAAGTTTAGGCTTTTTAATGTGGAACTTTATGCTCGTTCAAACGTACTACGTATAAGTTAATTTGGAGAGGAGTTCCATAATGAACAACTATTCCCGCATGCTGCGCAAGACCGCAGCATTGTCGCTCGCTGTAGCTCTGCTGACTGCATCCGCCCCCGCCTTCGGCGCTGCTCCCATCTTGAACACTGCGGCTGCGGCTTCATCTGCAGCTCAGGGCATTCCACTGCGACCTGCAGCCGCGCAGATCGGAGCAACGGTCACCTGGGATGAAGCTACGCGTACCGCAACAGTCACACTGGGAGACAGCAAGCTAGTGCTATTCGTCGCCGAGGGCAGAGCCCAACTGAATGGACAGCCCTTCGAGATTGGGCAGCCCTTGCACGTTGTGAAGCATCAGACCCATATTCCGGCCGATCTGCTCGCCCGCGCCTTTAACGAGGCCGGGCAGCAGGACGCCGCGTCCCGGCTGGCTGCCGCGCTGCTGGCAGGCGATGCCGACTCAGCCTATGCCGTTTTAAGTCCTGCGATGAAGCAAGCCATCGGCTCGGCCCAGCAGCTCGGCGTCATGTGGAGCGGCTTCGAGCAATATCTGGGCAAGCCGGAGCAGGAGCTTGGGCGCGAGACTACCAGCAATAGCGTGCACACCAATACGGCCATTACGTACAAGTCGGCCAAGACAGCCTTTGTCTTCACGATCCGTGTCAGTAAGGACGGGCTGGTGGATGATTTCAATCTCGTGCCATCGGTGCCAAGCAAGTATCAGAAGCCCGATTATGATAAGGGCAATTATACCCAACAGGAGATCAAGCTTGGCGATGGCTCCATGGCCTTGCCGGGCACGCTGACGCTGCCGAAGGGAACTGGTCCATTCCCGGCCGTTGTGCTTGTGCACGGCTCAGGGCCGCATGACCGTGATTCCTCGATCGGAAGCGCCAAAGTATTCCGCGACCTGGCTGTAGGACTCGCCAGCCAGCAGATCGCGGTACTCCAGTATGACAAGGTCACGTATGAGCATACCGTCAAGATGTCGTCCAACCAGAAGATCACCATTCAGGAGGAGACCGTTCAGGATGCGCTTGCTGCTGTCCAGTTGCTTGCTAACACGCCAGGGATTGATAGCAGCCGCATCTATGTCGCCGGTCACAGCCAGGGCGGCTTCGCTGTCCCACTTATTGTCGAGGCAGACCGAAGCGACAGCATCGCTGGCTCCATCATGCTAGCGGCTCCGGCTGGACGGTTCCAGGACCTGCTCGCAGAGCAGCAGCAGGAGCTGCTGGCACGCCTCAAGGAGCTTAAGCTGCCAGCAGAGACGATCGCTGCTCAGGAGCAGGCGTTGCAGTTCTGGCAATCTGCTGTCGACGTGATCAACGACCGCCAATATTCCACCGATAAGCTACCCGCTCAGTTCCCGCTGCAGCCTGCCTACTGGTGGTACGCGCTGCGTGACTATAAGGCAGCGGAGACGGCTGCCAGCCAGAAGGGTCGGCTGCTCGTGCTGCAAGGTGAGAACGACTGGCAAGTGCCGTTGAAGGAGCTCACTGCCTGGAAGGATGCGTTGAAGGATCGCACCGATGTCACCTTCAAGTCCTATCCGAATGTGAACCATCTGCTTGCAGAATATAAGGGCTTATCCGTCGGCAGCGAATATTACGAGCCAGCCAATGTGTCCTTCCAGCTCATTCAAGACATGGCCGCATTTATTAATAACTCGTCGGATGCCTCAAAATAGCCCGCACACCCTGCTACAGAAGGCTTGACCCGCCATAGCAACCGCTAACGAATTGTCGTAACAGACCTGATCACTCCGATCAGGTCTGTCTGGCGTTCTCACTAATCTTACGAGGCCACCGGCATCGCCCCGGCCGCTAGGTGCCGAAGCTGTAAGCGCACAATCGCAGGGACAAGCGTGGGAATTAAGGCTTGTACAGCTATTCATCCATACCGCCCCTACTAATCTCTCATAGAATATAGCATCCCCCAACGAAAGGAGAGATTACCCATGCCAACCTTGATTAACTATAACCGTGGTCTTGTCGGGAACCAGGCAGGCCTTCCTGTCCCACCGGCAGTTAATCTTCCAGTAGGCGTAGATACGCTGCTGGTCACACTGGGCATCTATGTGGCTCAGCCGACTAATTTCCTGGAGATCCTATCAACCATCGGTTCCATTAATGCTGCTCCTACTTCTCTCGTCTACACCGTAACGGTCGATGGCATCCCTTCGGGCTCCGCCTTCCAGAGTGTCACCACCGCTACCCAGAGCGATACGACAGCCTTCCAGACGATCCTGACCAATGTCCCGGTAGGCCATCATGTCATCCAGCTCTTTGGCCGTTCGACAGTTGCACTGGCCACAGCCAACGGCCCAATCACCATCTCCGCCTCCGTATACGCTTAGCCTGCGCCAGCGGCGGCAGCTTATCGAGAGAACACGTTGCAAGCATCAAGCAGAGCCAAGGGAAGGGCATCGTCCCCGCCCCTTGGCTCTTTGCACTGTCCGCATGGCATTGGCGCAAGAGATACGTGCGGCAAGATTGCTCTGAGCGCCGACATTAGCTATGATGGAGACAGATCAACAGGACGCCCGCGGCTTCCCATGAAGAACCCACCCTATGAACCTTGTGCGCCGCAGCTACGTCTCTTTTCATGTAGAGATCAATACCGTCTCCACCCCCCAATATTCAAGACAACAAGGAGCGTGACCGACAGTGCAAGGAAGAACTGTGAAACGAAGCAAACCATGGACATGGATCGCTGCGCCGCTTGCCGCAGCGCTTCTGCTTGGCGCCGCCACCTTGCCGCTTGCAGCTAGTCCGACCTATGCCGCCTCGACTGCTGCTGCCTGGACAAGCAAAATACTTATGATCAAGGTAGACGGAAAGACGCTGCAGGTGCCCGGAGGAGTATCTGCGGAAGGCGACACTTATATTGGCTTGCGGTTCTTGGCTGATGAACTCGGGCTGACCACAACCTGGGATAGCAAGACGAAGATTATTACGACCAGCAGTCCGACCAAGACCATAACAATGCAGGATCAGAGCACCGAATTCAAAGTGAACGGACACAGGATAAGCGGCAAACCGGTCATCGTCAAGAACGGCTCCGCTTACCTTCCGCTCCGCTTCCTTCTGGAGCAGATGGGCTATGAGATCGTGTACAATCATAAGGAGCAGTTGATCACCATCAATCCGATTGTGGAAAACTCACTCATCCTTAGCAACAAGGACATCGATCATTCGACATCTGACCGCCATTTTGCCATTCAATACCCGCAGCTAAGCGGCATGAGCGAGCCGGAGGCACAGGGCAAGATCAACAGCTTCCTGGAGAAGCAAGCCAAGGAATTTGAGCAAGCAGGCAAGGAGCTGTTCGCACAGAGCAGCAGTATCGATCTGATCGAAGGCACGCAGTTGTACTATGATGTTAACTACACCATTACGTACAATCAGGATGGCAAGCTGAGCATCGTCTTTGATCATTATGAATTTACAGGTGGCGCTCATGGCAATTACGGCAAGCAAGGGTTCACCTTCGACCTGAACAGCGGCAAGGTGCTGACACTGCAAGAGGCTGCGCTTAATAACAGCCGATACAAGCAGATCATCAATACTCAGATCAAGCAGGAGCTGACAAAACGCGGCTACGACATGCTGGAGCCGTTCGAGACGATCAGCGACGACCAGGGCTTCTACCTGCGCGGCGACAAAATTATCGTCTTTTTCTCCCTGTATGAGTACACTCCTTATTCAGAGGGGATGCCTGAGTTCTCCATCCCTCTGGAGCTGTTCCGCTAGCGTGTGTCTTCATAACTCCTAAGGGAGCAGATTTCAATTATAATAGCCATGAGCTGGTTGGGCTCAATCTCGCGTGGTTGGAGATTGAGCCCTATTGTGGTTGGAGATTGAGCCCTATTATAGTTGTCAGATCAACGGTATGAATGGCTGGTTTGTTTGACAATATTTAAAGGGTGGGTCTATGATAGACATAACTTTGCTGCGACCGCAGCACAAGGCGGCTCTACTAACGCAGCCTTGCAGCTCTACATAAATCCATGAGCCCAACCACTTGGGGAGATGGTGCTCTTTCTCCGCGCCAAGGTCCGTGAAGCTCACAGTTAACTAAAGAGGCGGTACTATGTTCAAGTTCTATTTATACCCGATTTCCTATGCTTTTCTGACCTTTCCCATTGCAGCGCTGCTGTTCACGCTGCCCTTCCTGATCGTGCAATACAGGCGGCACGGCTATATCCATAAGCTGCGGGCGACGATGCTGTACCTATTGCTGCTCTATCTCATGAATGCCTTATATCTCGTGATTCTGCCGCTGCCCACTACCCGCCATAACGCCCCGCCGGATGTGGCGTCCTATATGCAGTGGATTCCGTTTCACTTTATACAGGATATTATTAAGGAGACGCGGCTCGAACCGGATCAGCCCGCCACCTATTTGCGGCTGCTGCAGGAGCGCGCCTTCTGGCAAGTGATGCTGAACGTGCTGCTCGTCATGCCGTTCGGCATGTTCCTGCGCTATTACTTCCGCACCGGCTGGCTCGCTTGTCTGCTCGCCTCCTTCGGCCTCTCGCTGTTTTTTGAGGTGACGCAAGTGACCGCGCTGTATGGCTATTTCGATTACCCTTATCGACTGTTCGATGTCGACGACCTGATGATGAATACGCTCGGGGGAATGCTCGGCTTCGTGCTCGCATCATGGTTGTCTGCCCTGCTGCCGCGTATCGACCAGCTTGACCATGCAGTTGATCTTTCCCAGAAGCGCGTCAGCTATACAAGGCGCGGCATCGCGTTCATGCTGGATTGGATGCTGTTGTTTCCGCTGCTTATCGTGGTGATCATTGTGGAGCTTCCAGGCGCTTATTTTGTGTTGACGGCGCTCTATTTTATCGTACTTCCCTCCCTCATGAATGGAATGACGCTTGGGAAGCTGGTCGTGCGCATACGAATCAGCGGGCTCGAACAGCCTGCAACGCTGCGCCAACTGGCGATTCGAGGCGGACTGCTCTACCTCTTCCTGGGCGGGGCCAACGTAGGGTTGCTGTTCAGCAGCTTCGAAGGGTCCGCCGTCAGCGGACTGCTCTATGTGCTGCTGGCTCTCGCTGTATTTCTGCTGGATGCCTGGTTCGCCATTCATCTGCTCATCCGGCTATTCAACCGCAGCAAGCCGCTGTTCTATGAGCAGCTCAGCCAAACCACGCACAAGATTCAATAGAGATCAGGGCTGACTCGTTGGTGACCTGCAACCTTCTGAGTGTCCCTTCCGTCAAGATAAGCGAGTGGCACTCATGGACTTACTTCGAAGGGAGACATAACGATGAAGATGAAGGCAAAAAAAACATTCATTATTCTGACCGCTATCGGCATGCTGGGGGCAACTGCAGCAGCGGGAGCGGCCGGGCTGACGGAAAAGGTGAGCGGACTGCTCCGTTCCGATATTAAAATTACGGTGAACGGGGAGCCATCCACGCTGCAGCCGGTATATATAGACGGCAAAGCTTACGTCCCGATCCGGGATACGGCGGGCCTGCTCGGCTATGAGGTTCAGGCCAGCGGCAAGCAGATTCAGTTGACATCTGCTGCATCACAGGAGGAGCAGCCAGGAGAGGATGAAGCGATGCGTCCAATCGAGCTCAGTGGTGTTGTAGTCGGGAAGACTGAGGTTGACGGGACAGTGAAGCTGGAGATTCGCGGCAATGGCGGCTCGGACTGGATGGTGCTGAGCCTTACGAAGGATACCGAGATCGTCGATGAATCCGGGGTCACGAAGACCGCGAAGGACATCGCCGTTGGGACACATGTGGACACGCTCTATGGCCCGATCTCAACCATGAGCTATCCTGGCGGCTCCGCAGCGGTTAAGGTGGTCGTCGGCCAGCAGCGTCTGATCAAGGAGGATACGATCAGCCAAGTGAAGAAGAGCGAGTATGGTTGGCAGGTTCACCTTGGATCGCTAGAGGAACTGCATAACGTTCTAGTGATGAATCTGAACGAGCAGACGATGATTGTCCGAGCTGATGGCGAGCAGGTCAAGCCTGAAGAGTTGAAGGAAGGGACCCAAGTGAAGGCTTATTACGGTCCCGCAACCACCAGGAGCATGCCGCCGCAAGCTACCGTCGAGCTGATCGTCGTTCAGCCATAATCGCCTCGGCACAATCGGATGCCCTAGTCATATCGCATCTGCCGAGCTATGATAATCCAAGCCAAAGAAGCAAGCGCAGTTTCGGGTGACACTCCCGTATGCGACTTGCTTCTTTTGTGGTGTACTACCAGACAGACTGGCTTTCAACGCACCTTCTCAACCGAGCACGATGCGGTCATCCGCGAGCTTCTTGCCGCTGATCTGCTCGAACTCGCCAAGGAGACGTTCAACAGTAAGATCCTTCTTGCGGTTCTCGTCGATGTCGAGGATGATGCGCCCCTTGTCCATCATAATCAGGCGATTGCCGAGGCGAATGGCCTGTTCCATGTTATGCGTGACCATCAGCGTCGTCAGCTTCATCTCGCGCACGATCGATTCTGTCAGCCGTGTAATCAGCTCCGCACGAGCCGGGTCAAGGGCAGCCGTATGCTCATCGAGCAGCAGAATCTTCGGCTGTGTGAAGGTGGACATCAGCAGGCTCAAAGCTTGACGTTCTCCGCCAGACAGCGTACCCACCATAGCACCGAAGCGGTTCTCCAGCCCAATTCCTAGCTTGGCCACCTGCTCGCGGAACAGCTTGCGCTTGCGCGCGTTAATGCCAAGGCTGAGCCCGCGCGAGCGGCCGCGGCAATAAGCCATCGCCAGATTTTCCTCAATGGTCATACGAGGCGCCGTACCCGCCATCGGGTCCTGAAACACGCGGCCAATCCACTTGCTCCGCTGGTATTCGGGAAGATGTGCGACCGGATTGCCCTCAATGTGCAGCGAGCCGGCATCCGGCTTCATCACGCCAGATATAATATTCATCAGCGTCGATTTGCCAGCCCCATTGCTCCCGATCACTGTAACGAAATCCGCAGGCTTCAGATTCAGCTCAATGCCCACCAGCGCAATCTTCTCGTCCGGTGTACCAGGATTAAATAGCTTGGACACGTTATTCACCTGCAACATTAGCGGCTTCCTCCCTTCTGCTGCGAGTTGGAGAGCAGCTCTGCCGAGCGTCTCCGCGCCACTGATTTCTGCTTGACCGATCGCTGCACGGTAGGCAACACCAGCGCCACAATAACGATCAATGCTGTAATGAGCTTCACATCACTTGCATCCAGCCACTCCACACGCAGTGCTAATGCAATAACGATACGATAGACGATCGAGCCCAGCAGCACCGCCAGCGTAGCGCGGAACACCGTCCTCGCGCCGAAGATCGCCTCGCCTATAATGACGGAGGCCAAGCCGACCACGATCATCCCCACGCCCATATTGACATCACCGAAGCCTGCCTGCTGCACGATAAATGCCCCCGACAGCGCCACTAGACCGTTGGACAAGCTGATGCCGATCACCTTGGTGGTATCGGTGTTGGCTCCAAAGCTGCGGATCATCCGCTCATTATCGCCGGTAGCGCGCAGCGCCATCCCCAGATCAGTACGCATGAACAAATCAAGCAGCAGCTTGACAGCAACCACCACCACAATCATCATGACCATCAGATTGACACCAGTGAATACTGTCTCTGCATTCAGGATTGCAATATTGGGCTTGCCCATAATGCGGATATTAATTGAATAGAGTGCAATCATCATCAGAATACCCGAGAGCAAGCCGTTAATTTTGCCCTTCGTATGCAGCAGCCCGGTGCATGCTCCGGCCGCCAAGCCCCCGGCAAATGCACACAGTGTAGCCAGCCAAGGCGAGGAGCCTCCCGAGATCATGAGCGCAGCGATCGCGCCGCCCGTTGTAAAGCTGCCGTCTACTGTCAGATCAGGGAAGTCCAATATCCGGAAGGTTATATATACTCCCAGCGCCATCAACGCATAGAGGAGGCCAAGCTCGACAGACTTGCTAACTGCAGTCATCAGTCCCATTCCATTGTCTCCTTTGTCACTATAAGCTCAAATGGCTGCCCCGTCACGAGGCAGCCATGATGCAGTAGGAGCATCCTGCTTCAATATAAAGAACACTCCACATTGTACATCATTAATACATTCGCTTATTCTATAATGTTGTTGGCAGGGTCCTTGACCAGCGCCTTGATGGCGTCGGTTACTTCAATTCCCTGCTCCTTAGCTGACTTCATGCTCAGGATCAGATCCAGCTTGTTCGGCAGCTCAACCTTCATCTCGCCCGGGTTTTTGCCATTCTTCAGAATGTCGACAGCCATCTGTCCCACTTGGTAGCCATGGTCATAATATTTGAAGCCGACCGTAGCGAAGGCTCCATTCTCTACAGTATCACGATCGCTTGCGAAGAATGGCAGATCGTTATCATTGGCAACCTTAACTACCGTGCTGATCCCGTTAACGACTGTGTTGTCCAACGTGACATACAGCGCATCGACACGGCCAACGAGCGATTGTGCAGCCTGCTGCACCTCGGAGGTGTTCGTTACTGCCGCCCGCACCAGCTCGATGCCTTGCTCCTTCAGAGCTGCCTCGGCAATGTCAGCCATGACGACAGCATTCGATTCGCCCGGGTTAATCACAATGCCGACCTTCTTCACATTCTTGAATTGGTCGCCAATGAACTTCATTAATTGCTTGATCGCCTCAGGATTAGTGTCGGAAGCGCCCGATACATTCCCGCCCGGTGCATCCAGATTCGATACCAACTGGGCATCCACCGGATCCGTTACTGCGGCGAACAGTACAGGTGTCTCCTTCACATGCTGCACCACGGCCTGAGCCGACGGCGTCGCGATCGCGAGCACCAGATCATAGCCGCTCGCCACCTTCTGCGCGATCGACAGGTTGTTCGTCTGGTCACCCTGTGCATTATTGTAATCCAGCTTTAAGCTATCGCCCTCGATGCCTGCATCCTTCAGAGCAGCAAGGAAGCCCTCACGTGTCGCATCCAACGCGGAGTGCTCTACAATCTGTGAGATGGCTACCTTATATACTTTGCTATCGGCAGCGCCGCTGCCGCCTCCTGTGCTCGCATTCGATGGGGTCGTGCCTTCATTCTTGGCTCCACAGCCTGCCAGTACCAGCACAGCAGACAACATGAGCGCGAACCAAACTCTTTTCTTCATTACCATTAAGCCCCTCTCTTTTCCATATCATATGATTAATATTATAGGGCTTGTTCACATGCGTCAATGTTTTCAACCTATAGTGTCAGATGAAAATGTTTACAACAAGTCCTAGCGAGCGCATTCCCTGGCACAATGAGTGCCGCGGCAAGCACCTGCTGCTGTCGCAGAACGAAGCGGAGGCTGCGCCTCAAGCTCCCTTTTAGTCTGCTTGGCAGGCCTTATTTTTGCATTCGCATTAGTTTACATTTGATGTGATGTGTTATTCCCATTATAATGGTGAAAGACTTGTACAACATTAGGAGGAAATCTCAATGTCAAAGATTAGAGTCGGTATTGTCGGTTATGGAAATCTGGGCAAGGGTGTCCAGAAAGCAATCGCCCAAAATGATGACATCGAGCTGGTCGCAATCTTTACGCGGCGTCAGCCTGAAAGCATGGTCTCCGAGGGGGGCGAAGCACGCTTCGAGCATATTGCCCATGCGGAAAAGTACAAAGGACAGATTGATGTTATGATTCTGTGCGGCGGCTCGGCTACGGACCTGCCTGAACAGACACCTGCGCTAGCCGCTCTGTTCAATACAGTAGACAGCTTCGATACCCATGCCAAAATCCCTGAGTTCTTCGACGCGGTTAACGCCGTAGCTCAGAAGGCCGGCACGCTGAGCGTCATCTCCACTGGCTGGGACCCGGGCCTGTTCTCTCTCAACCGCCTGCTCTCTGAAGCCATCCTGCCGCAAGGCAAGGACTATACGTTCTGGGGCACAGGCATCAGCCAGGGCCACTCTGATGCGATCCGCCGCGTGCCAGGCGTGAAGGCTGGCGTCCAATACACGGTTCCTGTACAAGAGGTAATCGACCGCATCCGCTCCGGCGAGACGCCTGAGCTGACAACACGTGAGAAGCACCACAGAAACTGCTTCGTCGTCGCTGAAGAGGGAGCCAATGAGGAGGAGATTCGCCAAACGATCGTCTCCATGCCGAACTACTTCGCTGACTATGACACGACAGTAACGTTTATATCCGAGGAGCAGCTCCGGGCAGAGCATGGCACAATGCCGCATGGCGGCTTTGTAATTCGCAGCGGCATCACAGGTGAAAGCACGAAACAGATTATCGAGTTCGGTCTGAAGCTGGAGAGCAATCCTGAATTCACGGCCAGTGTCCTCGTCGCTTATGCACGCGCCGCATATCGTCTGAGCAATGAAGGGCAGCGCGGAGCGAAGACGGTATTCGACATTCCTTTTGGTCATCTCTCTCCCAAATCGCCAGAGCAGCTCCGCAAGGAACTGCTGTAATTCCGTTCTTCTATAGAAATGATGGGCAACAAGTCCCGGCTATATGCCGCGGACTTGTTTTATTTTGGTCCCTGTCCGGCTCCTTTACTTCCGAATAACACTCGCTTGATACTCCTGTAATAGAAGATTGCTAGCATAGGGGAGCAAGATTCCAAATGATATGGGAGGGTTTACAAGCAATGAAGAAACGCCATACCAGAACCGTTAAAATAATGCTGTCTCTTGCCATCGCCTCCGGCGCGCTGGCCTCCTCGACCACCGTGTCTGGGCCTGCGCTCGCAGCTACAACAGCACCAGCAGTCAAGAATGTGATCCTGCTGATCCCGGACGGCATGAGCCAGGATGGAACGACACTTGCCCGTTGGTACAAGGGCGGATCGCCACTCGCGCTCGATGAGATGGCGAGCGGTCTGGTTCGGACATACTCCGCCGATGCAGCCATCGCAGATTCCGCACCGGCAGGCACAGCCTTCGCCACAGGACACAAATCGCACACAGGCTATGTAGGCGTGCTGCCCGATAACAATGATATGCCAGGCCTTGCCCCCATCAAGCCTGGGGACGAGAAGAAGCCTGTGGCTAATATTGTAGAAGCGGCAAGACTTGCAGGGAAATCCACCGGCATTATCTCCACCTCGGAGGTCATGCATGCCACCCCTGCCGACTTCAGCGCCCATTACCCGGATCGCAGCAATTATGACGCCTTGAGTAAACAGCAGGTGTATAACGGCCTGGATGTCGTACTGGGCGGCGGCAGCAAATATTTCATGCCCGAAGGACGCAAGGACCAGCAAAACCTGCTCAAGGTGATTGAGCAGTCCGGCTACGATTATGTCACGACACCCGCGGAGATGAAGGCCTCCGATTCCGGCAAGCTATGGGGACTGTTCGCCACCGGAGCCCTGACCTACGATATGGACCGCGACGCTTCCAAGCAGCCAAGTCTGGCCGAGATGACCAGCAAGGCGATCGAGGTGCTGTCCAAGAACGAGCAGGGATTCTTCCTGATGGTCGAGGGCAGCAAGGTCGACTGGGCGGCTCATGCCAATGATCCCGTCGGCATTATCAGTGATGTGCTGGCCTTCGACGATGCGGTGAAGACTGCCCTCGACTTCGCCAAAAAGGATCAAAACACGATCGTAATCGCTACAACGGATCATGGCAATGGCGGTATTACAATTGGCAACCGCGATACGACGAAAACCTATGACACGGAGCCGTTATCTACCTTCATCGCCCCGCTCAAGCGTGCCAAGCTGACCGGCGAGGGTGTCGAATCGATGCTGAATGAGGATCGTTCGAATGTAAAAGAAGTCATGTCCAAATATTATGGCATCTCTGATCTGACACAGGAAGAAGTGCAAGCGATTCGGGAGGCAAGCGCTGGACGCCTGAACTATGTCATCGGTCCGATGATTAGCAACCGCGCACGAATCGGCTGGACATCCGGCGGACATACGGGCGGGGATGTTACCTTATATACCTACCTTCCAGGCGATGAGCGCTGGACAGGTGTCAGAGAAAATACCGAGATCGCCCGCTATATGGCTCATGCGCTCTCCCTTGACCTGGATGCCGTCACGAAGCGCCTGTTCGTCCCGGCAAGAGAAGGCTTTGCTGCGAAGGGAGCAGAGATCAAGTGGGACAATAGCGATCCGAAAAATCCGGTCATTGTTGTTACAAAAGGCGACACGAAGCTACGGCTTCCGGTCTATACCAGCATCGCAGAATTGAACGGAAAGCAGCTCGAGCTCGAAGGCGTCATCGTGTATAATGGCGAGAAATCCTTCGTTCCGCAGCAAGCCATTGACTTAATTCCTTAATTATTCAGGAGACTGATAGCAATATTAGCTACTACAGATGTTACATCTGTTAACCTCTAGTGCAGCACCAGCATGACCTAAAGCCTCAATCAGACATTATAATTTGGGTAAAAGCAGTGGATTCTTCCACTGCTTTTATACGTTGTCCCAGGTTCATTGTCATTACCCTGATTCAAACCAACCAGCAGATTAGATTATCAGCCAAATATGTCATATAAAATACCCAAACACTTAAAACACCTTAAATTTTAGGAAGAAAAGAAGAGGAATCAGGCAGCATGTCAGTTTATATAACTTGTAATACGAAAACAAATTGACTCATAATTATAAGGTTTTATGACTAATTATGTACACTTATATATTATTTCGAGTAATTAATATTAACATATAATTAAAATATTCTGTCAATTTTCTCGATTTTTATGGATGAACAATGTTTAAAATCGTCGATTTCTTTGGATATTTTGGGTAAATTCACGAAGAATCGGGTTTCATGTGAGCTAATTTGTTCATTTCATTCCATTATTTGAGATAGACTTATTTAATCGGGGCTTAAAAATATTTTTATTGGCGAATCTGACGAACTTTGTTTAGAATTCGTGTATACAAATGCAAATTATCATGCGATTAATGCAAAGCTGCTTATTCCATTGAGATAATCTGCCATAAGGAGTGTTGGATAAGTGACAACCGTTATTTCTGAGCAAAACAAAACTGCTGCACAACAATATGTACAATCGGTATACGACACGGTCATCAAACGCAATCCATTCGAGAGCGAATTCCATCAAGCAGTCAAAGAAATTCTCGACTCCCTTGTGCCCGTATTTGAGCAACATCCGAAATACATGGAGCATGGCATTCTGGAGCGCATCGTAGAGCCGGAGCGCATCATTACATTCCGCGTGCCGTGGGTAGATGACAAAGGGAAAGTGCAAGTCAACCGTGGTTTCCGTGTTCAGTTCAACAGCGCCATCGGACCTTACAAGGGCGGCCTCCGCTTCCATCCGTCTGTTAACGCCAGCATCATCAAGTTCCTCGGCTTTGAGCAAATCTTCAAAAACTCCCTGACTGGACAGCCGATCGGCGGCGGCAAAGGCGGCTCCGACTTCGATCCTAAGGGCAAATCCGACAATGAAATTATGCGCTTTACCCAAAGCTTCATGACAGAGCTCAGCAAATACATCGGTCAAGATATTGACGTTCCTGCAGGCGACATCGGTGTTGGCGCCAGAGAGATCGGCTATATGTTCGGCCAGTACAAACGTATCCGCGGCGCGAATGAAGCAGGCGTTCTGACCGGCAAGGGCATCGTATATGGCGGCAGCTTGACCCGTACCGAAGCAACCGGCTATGGCTGCGTCTACTTCGTGAACGAGATGCTTGAATCCAAAGGTCTGAGCTTCCAGGACAGCACCGTCGTGGTCTCCGGCTCTGGCAACGTATCTATCTATGCAATTGAAAAAGCGCAGCAGCTCGGCGCTAAAGTCGTTGCATGCAGCGATTCCAACGGATACATCTACGACCCGAACGGCATCAATCTTCAAACCGTGAAGCAACTGAAGGAAGTAGAGCGCAAACGCATAAGCGAGTATGTCGTGCTGCATCCAGAGGCAACCTATACTGAGGGCTGCGAGAATATCTGGTCCATCCCTTGTGATATTGCGCTGCCTTGCGCTACACAAAATGAAATCGATGAGCAGGATGCTTCCAAGCTCGTTGCCAATGGCGTGAAAGCGATTGGTGAAGGAGCGAATATGCCTTCCACTCTGTCCGCAATTGACGTGTTCCTGAACAATGGCGTACTGTTCGGGCCTGCGAAAGCAGCCAATGCAGGCGGTGTAGCCGTCTCTGCACTGGAGATGTCGCAAAACAGCATGAGACTGTCCTGGACCTTCGAGGAAGTCGATGCCAAGCTGCACAGCATCATGAAGAACATCTACCAAGGCTCGGTGTCGGCTGCTGAGCAATACGGCTACCCAGGAAACCTGGTCGTCGGCGCCAACATCGCTGGCTTCATCAAAGTTGCTGACGCAATGGTAGCTCAAGGCGTCGTTTAATTCTCTCCCTACAGACACCCCCACTCGCCCTGCGGCGTGTTTGGGGGTGTCTTTGTTGCAGACGGCGTTGCTGCCATGGGCGGGCGTACCGCTGTGAAATTCTGTTCCATGCAGGCATGATTGAATACATAGCGCCATATGTTGGAAAAGGGCGATCTGGCTATGACTTTTGTCATGGTCGGTGGAAAATGATTTCGGTAAGCTTAGAGCATAATAAATATCGGGAGGTTGTACATCATGTCGAAGAATGTATATATTCCAGAGAACCCCGTCTCGCGGTTTCTCTTTAGCAGTACACAAGCCGGGTGGATCTGGCTGCTGGTTAGACTCTATCTGGGCTACTCGTGGATTACTGCAGGCTGGAAAAAGGTCAATAGCGATGCCTGGACGGGCAAGAATGCAGGTACAGCTATTGAAGGATTTATGAAAGGCGCACTCGCCAAAGCAGAGGAAGGCAAGGATGTTGCCGGCTGGTACGCGAGCTTCCTGGAGAATGTTGTTATCCCCAATGCCAAGGTCTTCTCGTATATGGTGGCCTTCGGCGAGGTACTGGTTGGTTTGGGGCTGATCCTGGGACTGCTGACCGGCATCGCCGCCTTCTTCGGCGGACTGATGAATGTAAGCTTTCTGTTCGCAGGTACTGTAAGCACGAACCCGCTGCTGTTCATTCTGGCGACCTGGCTCGTGCTGGCTTGGAAAAATGCCGGTTGGTATGGTCTTGACCGCTGGGCGCTGCCGCTTCTTGGCACACCATGGAGCAAGGATAAGCCAACCACCCATTCCTCCTGAGTTGCCAGTGAGCAGGTTTTAGCTCGCTCTTCATGATAAGGAATAAGCCCTGCCGTAGCAGGCTGCGCGCTGACGCAGCTTGCTACAGGCAGGGCTTTTCCATGTGGCGCTGCACTACAGCATGCGCGATCATGCAACAAGGGACAGCTCCTATGCCATGCTAGGAGACTGTCCCTCGCCTCTCAGAGACTGAGGCCAGCGTAAGGGGGGCTTAACGCTGGCCTCAGTCTCTGAATATCTAATCCAAGGAAGGATACCTTAGCGCAGCGCGGCTAGCCGGTTCCTTCTTCTTGATTATGATAATCATTATCACTTGATGATCTTATATTACACCATCCAGAGCATATTGTCAATGGCACCGACCTAACGAAATTCCATGCCACTGCCCTGCTTCTCCAATTGCTGTTCAGGCTCAGCGTATGCTGAGCCTGAACACGCAAGGACGCTCTATTCTCCAGTCTGCATCGTCAATAACTTGATAATAATCGTCAGCGCTTCGGCGCGGGTCGCAGGAGTCAGGGCATCGAATCGCTGCTTCCCCTTGCCCTGCATTAGTCCCGCCTGTGCAACTGCGGCAATCTCGGCTTGCGCCCATGACGGCAGCTCCTCCGCATCCGCGAAGCCTGGCAGGGCAAGCCCTCCTAGCTCCAGCTTCGCTGCCCTGGCAATGAGCACCGCCAGCTCCGCACGGCTGATCTGACTGTCCGGTCTGAAGGTCTGATCGCTATAACCGCTGACCAGACCCGCTGCGGTAGCCTTGGCGATATGGCCTTGCGCCCAGGCCGGGATGACGGATGCATCTGCGAAGCGAACCGCTGCAGGCTCGCCTTCAAGCCGCAATGCTCGGCTCAGCATGGTGACAAACTCCGCGCGCGTCACCGGCCCGTTCGGCCGGAGGCTGCCATCCGCATAACCGCTCGTAATGCCAAGAGCGATCGCCTTCATCAGCTCCGGCTCCGCCCAGTGACCAACCGTGTCGCTAAAGGCCGCGCCTGCCCCCACAGAGCTTCCTGGGGACTCAGGCTGCACCCCTCCCTCTCCCGGCTCCACAGAACCGCTCTTCACGTCGCTATCGGACACCTCTGTGTCCTTGTCCACTGCCGGCTTGCTGTCCGGGCTCGGCGAGTCGACTCCATCAGCATGAATTACGCCTGTAGAAGGGCTTGGATAATATACGCTGGACTTGGGGGTGATCGAAGCAAACTGTACCGGATAGACCCACTCAACGGTCTTCCCATCACGCTGCTGCTCCATCACCAGCTCATACTCGCCACTCAAATCACTAATCTGGAATGACATCGGCAGCGATACGGACGATGCTTCATTCTGCCGTATGCTTGCCCATCCATCCGTCTTGGCAGTAGCTGCACGTCGCAGCTCCTTGAGCGTCACTCCCGGCTGTGGCGTCATTGTAACACGGTAGCCCTCTGTTCCCACAGCAATCTCGATTGCTGGCTTGACATAATCAGCCAGGGCCTCCACAGAAGAGACCATCTGGGCTGTGTAGCTGCCCGATCGCAATTGCTTGGATGCCTGGAATGTAATCCATGCCTTCTGAAGCTCTAAGGCAGCCTGATCCACATCGCTTTGCGCTGCCGAGTGTTCTCCCACTATGGCCTCAGCCGCCTCAATCGCAGCTTGCAGCCTCGACCTCGAGCCCTCTCTGTACTGCCCGACACTCGTTCCTTCTACTGCCGTCGCCACAGCCGACTTGGCGGCAGCAATCGCTGCATGAAGCTTCGTGTAGTCCTTGTTCACAGAAGCTGCGAATGTGATGCCTGCGTCCTGCAGCTTGCGCAGCAGAGCAGCACTTCGCTCGCCGGAGCCATCCAGACGGACGGCCTCTTCCTGCGCTTCGGAGATTACCGCTCTATACGCCTCCACAGCCTCTGCCGAATACTGTCCCAGCTCATCGCCTGGTTTGGCATCGCGCAGCTCGATCGTAGCAGTTGCAACGGCTGCGGAGAGCGACTCATTGTCCACACCATTAACGTTTAACCGAATGTCATACTCGCGACCCTCGCTTTGATCAGGCGTCACCACACGAACCTTGGCTGCAACCAGTTGGCTCACGTCTGCTACAAAGGATACGACCCTGGTGTTGTCCGCCTCATTTGTACTAACGATCTCCGCATCGGTGTACTCTTTGCCCTCGCCTTGCTTGATCTTGAATGCAGTCACGACAGAGCTGGATCCAATCGTCAGTGTCACTCGCGCATTCCCATCGGCCTGCATCTCGATCTCCGCCGGCTTCAACAAATAACGATCCATGGTGGAGAAGGCCGCAGCAGATGCATGTGCGACAGAGTAGTACACCTGCGGCTGTGTCACCGCCTCGAACGCCGTCCATGCCGCCTGCAGCTCCGCAGCCGCAGCATTCAGCTCCTGACGGGTTGCAGCCAGATTGGCTGTCGTCTCCTGTGCAGCGCGCGTCGCCTCCAGCAGTGCTTCCTTGGCTGCCGCATGCTCCTGCTCCTTGCCCTGAAGCGCCCTTGCCGTAGCAGCACGATGCGCTAATTGGCCGGATCGTTCCTGTAGCGCCTCCAGTTGACTCGCATTATAGCTGATATAGACCTCGCGCTGCTCCTCTCCAACTTTATAGCTCACATAGCTGAGGCCGACCCATTCCGTGTCGAGGTTTACTCCCGTGCCAGCTACATGTAGCTGATACACCTGCTCCTGATCCGTGGATTTGCGGGCAACATAAAGCCCCTGATCTCTCTCGTGCGCGTAGGACAGCCCCTCTGTCGTAAATCCACCATCCAGCTCGGCATAGGACTTAACCACCTCCTGCGGTGCAGATTTGGTCGTGAAGGTTACATTCGCACGCAGCGTGTCTGCAATGGGATACGTCGTCTTGTTGTGCAGCTCCATATACGTCGCCTGAGGACGGAAGTCAGCGGCATAACGCGACAGCCCTGGCGTATCCAACGAGTCCAGGATGTAGATTGGGATCGCCTCCGTCTCCACATAGTAGGCATCCTTCCAGCGGGAAAATACATTCTTGAACGTATTCACTCGTTTATCTACCGTTTCCTGAGTCGCCTTGACATTATCGATCAGCGTTTTGGCCACATTCAGTTGCGTCATGACCCCGCTAAGGGCATTCATATTATACTCACCCGAGGCAGCAACAGAATAAGGCGAGCTGGCCCGGCCTTCGGCTGTTCCAATCACCTTCGCAGAGGCAGCCTCATGCCATGCCTTCGCCTCATTATACAGGGCGATCAGTGCGCTTTTGTCGGCAGAGTGGACGGAAGCCTTATACCTCTCCATGGCCGCCTTGAGACGGTCCAGTGCTTCAAGCACACGGTCAGTGGAGCCTGGTGCGGCCATAACAGCCTTGGCTTGCTCGATCGCTTCGGCGAACGCCCCTCTCTCCGCCTCCGGGTACTCGCCCAAGCCGCTTCCCGCTACCGTGCCGTCATACAGCGCATGGGCCTCGTCCAGTTGTGCCGTCAGTTGCTTCAGCGCGTCGTCGCTCGGGACTCCAGGCTCCTCCGTCTCCACTACAGGCAAGCCTGCCGTATCCAGCGCCAACTGCGCATGGTACCAGTGGTTATATTCCATTCCCGGGTCTTTCCAATTGATATGCATGAGTATATCCTGCCTGTTGAACGGATCTTCAAGCTCCCAAGTCACAATGGAATGATCCGTATTCGTCTCGGAGGGACGAACAGCAACCTGCTCATAACCGTTCAGACCGATAATCGTATAGCCGTTGTTGGCATCCCCGTTAATTTGCGCTTTGGGACTGCCCGGCAGACGATACCCCAAATATTCAAAATGCTTATAATTGCTATTGCGAACCTCATGCTCGAACCGTACATGGTCCTGCTCCACGATGAGTCGTCCACTGTCTTTAACATACATAAAGCCGTGAGCGGTCGATTCCTTACTCGAGTTGTTCTCTAGAATCTGGTAATCGACGTTATAAATTCCCGGCACGATCACCTTTGCAGCGGATGCTGCAGGCTCAGGCGGCACTACAACGGATGATAACGCCAGCACAACAGCCAGCAACAAAGCGAGCGATGGTTTTCTATGCTTCTTCAACGAGCACACTCCTCTTGCGATCATAGTCATCTTGCAGCCACGACACCTCATATGAGCAGCACCAAAAGAAAAGCGGCTTGGGTGGCCGCTTTTCTTTTGGTGCTGCTGCACCTCACGAAGCCATTGGCTTAGAGCCAATGTAAAACGACAGTGCGAACTTCATTGTGCGTGAACACTGGTGTAACGATTTGAATGGAAAGCTCCAGCTCATTGTCTCCGCTAGCATCGCCAGTGAAGGTGAATACGGTATTGCCGCCTACAACGGATCTCGTAGCAACCTGTCCACTATCGGATACAACAAGCTGCGGGTAGTAGTTGCCACTCAGCGTGATTTGGATCTGATCGCCATTGACTTCTGCGGCACCTACAATATACTCGGAGGCGTGGGATGGCGAACCATCAGGTTGCAGGAACGTATAGGATTGCGAAGCAGCAAACGCAGGCACAGCCATAGCCAGCGCCAGCACGAGCACCAGCATCAACATCGTAAACGATTTTTTAAATGTTCTTGTCATTTTAGATACACTCCCTTATTGAATATCATTTCGTAGTTTACATCTGAATCGCATAGCGAATTTCAACCGTGGATACAACGCATGCCTACTACCTATTCTCGTTGATTCATGAACCGCTGCGCTCCTTCACTCCCTTCAGGCTAGCATCATAGAGAGGACAACCCACAGACATCAAGATAATGATAATCATTATCAATATAGTTGCAAAAAAAATTTCTGTGGTTCTGGTCATTATGCACCGGTATACATAACTCCCCATCTCTCAGAAACTGGATAGCGTGTACATCGCCATCACTACCTATATATTACAGACTGCCTTATATCATGTCAACCATTTATGTATTTTTATACATATATTTGTTTATTGATGGAACTGCATAGCATTCATAGGAAAAAGCAATAAATGGATTGCCCCGTTGCAGCATTCCCCCCTCGTCTCGACCGATTCTCCTTCTATCCCAGCGCAGATTGGACAGCAGCCTGTTTATTCGACATAATAGTGGGGTATTTAGTGTCATCATGTCTATATCGAACAGGATACGAAGAGGAGACCCGAGATGAGAACATTGATGTTGGTACCTACCCTGCTTATGCTCCTGCTGTTGCTGGCGGCTTGCAGTAATAGCCCTGCAGGCGCAGACGATACAGAAGGCAATTCGCTAGGCAGCAACGAGCAGCTCGCTATGAATTATGTACAGCAATTTTTGAACGAGCCATCGGAGGAAGCGCGCATGACCTATGTCAAGGAGCAGGTTCACGAGGAATATCAACCACTCTATACTGCCGAAACTCAGATGCCAGATGGGCCGATTAAGGCTTTGCCGCTGTCCAACCCTCAGGTATATAAGAGCATTACCGATGTGCAGAGTGAGGCAAACGGTGTAGCGGTATGGCTCAAGGGAGACAGTGGCAAGGAGGTTATCGTGCTGATCATCGAGGGCAAGACGGCGCTCGGCTTTGATAATTATAGCGGCTCGATGCTGTCCATCGCAGGCTTTGAGCCCCTCAAGCGGGAATTTGAATAATACAAGGAGTAACTCAGGACTTTTGGTTGCGTAGACAAAATGTGGATTTTAGGAGATAATGTTGGAATGGCCTGATGACCATATATAATCCATTTGGGGGAGTTATCTTGAAGAAGAGCATCATGATTATGCTGATGGTTGTCCTCGTTCTGACAGGTTGTGGCGGCAAGACAAGCGCAAGCGAGCAGCTCGCTCTCGATTATGTCCATGTATTTGTGAACGGCAGCGATCAGGAAGCACGCAAGAAATTCGTGGAGAACAATGTGCATGAGGAAATGAAACCGTTGTTCGAGCTCGGACTGAAAGCATCCGAGGCGAATGGTGACGAAGCAACGAATACATTTCCGAATCCAAAGGTAGTCAAGAGCATCAACTATGAAGAGAAAGGCGACAAGATGGACGCCGTACTGCTCAAGGGAGATGCCGATGTGGAGATGATCGTGATCAACGTAGACAGCAAGTTCGGCATGGCCTTCCGCAGTGATGCGGAGGATGGCTTGTCCAAGGCCGGGTTCGAGCAATTGCGCAAGAAATTTGATTAATTCGAACGATGGCGGCAAGGAATTGAGGGGGAGTGGCTGATGACAAGTCAAATCGACGTGATTAGTCAGCCCCATCGATTTCCTGACACCGTTACTCCTTGATTGCTTGTCCTCGAACTGCCCGGATCGGTCACCTTCCTTGGTAATGAATAGGAGTGAGTTGTTTTGAGGCTACTATGGCGTATTCCTGCTTTCATCTGTCTCCTCATCATTCTGGGCTGCAATAATCAGCCCACAGGACAGCCCGTCACCACGAACAATAATGTCAATGTTACTGAGCAAGCTCAAACTGAAATCACCGAAACGCCAGACGACCAGAATCCCCCTGGCGAATTCGCCTTTAAGATTGGCGATCAACAAATTGCCCTACATGATTGGGACGATCAAGTTGATCTGACCCGTATTCTGGGCACTCCTCTAAGCGAAAGTGTCGAAGAAATGAAATTTGACACCCACACCGGAAGCTTACTCAAAAAGCTGACCTACGATGGACTTGAATTGGAGCTGTTCTCCCCAAAAGGAAACAAGCAATCGTTCTGGATCATGACGATGATTGCGTCTAAGAGCGGGTTCGCAACTCCAGATGGAATTGAAGTAGGCGACTCCGTACAGAAATTGCAAGAAGCCTATTCCGATTTAAGAGTCAACGATGAAGACCCGAATCAGGCCAATTATGAGAGAACCAACCCAGATCAATTTAATACCATGACATTTGAGGTGCAAGACGGGAAAGTAACCACCATCAAAATCTATCATTCAATCCCATAGTTCAATATACACCCGAAACAACAGGGAGCTATCCGAAAAGTCAGGGTTAAGCCTGATAAACAATAAAGCTAACCCCCTAGATTGCTGTACATTCAACATTCTTGGGGGTTTAGCTTGGGTTAAAACACTTGGGAAAGGGGCTTTCTGGCCAGCCCCCGCCGTCATCCCCCCGTCCTAGACGGGCTGCCGGGCATGACGAAGCCCTTCAATTAATATCAGCAATGTCAGCGCCTGTCCATAGGTCATCGGGGAGATCGGAATGTCCTTGTAGAATTGTGCATCCTGCCCCACAGGCGTTCCATAGGATACCTGCTGCACCACACCATTCACATCGATCTGCTCCAGCACGGCCTGCAGCGCCTTCTGGCCGACTGTCAGATAGGCCGGGTCCAGATAGCCTCTGCGTACCGCCTTCAGGATGCCATAGCCGAAGGCAGCAGCACAGGAGGTCTCCACATAAGAGGTCGGGTCATCCAGCACCGTGTGCCACATGCCATCCTCTGCCTGCAGCTCAGCCAATGCCTGAACCTGGCTCCGCATCGTGTCGAGCAGATAGTCCTTGATGCCCCTCTCCAGCTCTACCATATCCAGAAAATCGACGATGCCGCATGTATACCAGCCGTTGCCGCGTCCCCAGCGCACCATGCCGTAATTATGCCTTCCGTTGAAGTCCCAGCCATGGAAGAACAAGCCTGTAGGGCGGTCATATAAATATTTAATATGAATCAAGAATTGCTTTTTCGCTTCTTCGACATAGTCCGGCCGACCGAAGTAGACGCCCGCCCGTGCCAGGAACAGCACCGTCATAAACAATGTATCAATCAGAATCTGCCCGTCATTCGGATCGCCTGTAATCATATGCTGGAACGCATGATCCCCAGTGCGAATCAGTCCGTTCTCCGGGTCCATAATCCAGCGGCTCCACTCGTCGCAGATGCGGATATACTCGGGATTGCCGGTCAACTCGCTTAGCGAGATGAGCGTCAGCAGCGGAGAGCATGTATTGACATTCTTCTCCGGCAGCCCTTCGCTAATCCTCGCATCGAACCATTCCTGCAAAAATTGCAGCGTTCCCTCATCCTTCGTCTCCTGGTAATACTGGTACATCCCATACAAGCCAACGCCCTGCGGCCACTCCCATAGATGAATATCAATCAGTCCAACCGGATAGATCTCATCCATCCCCTCGTTTTTCATCGATTTCATCGCATGGGATACACGCTCTATCGCCTCTGTTATCGTGTCTGCTTTCAATTTCAAGCCATCCTCCTTTCCTTCCCCTACCTATACCTGGCTGCCCTGTCTCACCTGACGCACCAGGCTGCCCTCTACTCCGCAATCCTTGATCTGAACCAGCTCCCCGTTCACCGTCAGAGGCTCCTCCCAGCCGAAGCGTACCTCTCCTAGCAGCGGGTCGTCCACCCGTACCTGCAAGGACTCAGATGAGATGTCGCACGCCATGCCGAGCATACTGTCCATATATTGCTCCAATGAGCTGAACTCGTGGCGGTCAGCCGCCCGGATCAGCCATACATTCTGTCTTCCCGCTGATACCAGCTCACGCCCCTTGTTCACGCCTTCCTCTGTGAACGTCAGCCCGTTCGCCGCATAGAGAGCGACATAGCCGCCATCGCGTTCTGCGAATACCCAGGAGTCCTTGCGCTCTACACGCTCGAAGGCATAGGCCGGGAAGTACGCATGGGTGTAATCCGCATCATGCTGCTCATCCACCTGGAATAACAGAACACCCAGCCCCTTATATTGCCCGACCTTCGGGAGATAGCCGTTGCCTGCCCAGAAGCACGGACGCCCCGCTCCATGGGCGAATAACTCACCCGGATGATTGACCCACACTTGCGCTACTGGAGAAAAGGCCAGATGAAGCACATGCTCCTGATACCCCTTCAGGCCAGGACGGAAATCAGCGATGCTGGACATCGCATAGGTGCTCGTCCGGTAATGCATAAGCTTGGCATATCCGTCCTTGCCCTGCTCCAGCCGGAACTCCAGCTCCTCCTCTGGACGAAGCTTGGTGTGTTCGCCATATTCCGCTGGCGGCGCATACTCCGACAGGTAGACGGAGACATTGAAGCTGGTGCTATTGACATTGCCTACCCCATAGCCGGCCCACAGCAGCGAGGTCGTCCCGGCAGCCTGATTGCCGATCAGCTCCTTCTCATAGCTGCGGCCAAACGTCGAGGTCAGATAGCCCTCATGCGCTTCAGCCGTCATATAGGCATACAGCAGGTCCATGGCTTCCTTCGCCCGCTGGCGCAGCACAGGCAGCTCTGCCAAGTCATAGAGCTGGATGAGCCCCAGGAAGTCAATCGGGATATACGCATTGGAATTCCATTCGGCCAAGCCCTCTGCGAGGAAGCGCTCAAACCAATCGATCAGTTGACGCTCAGCCTTCTCCTGTCTCTGAGCCCCCGTCTCGCCACTGTTCGTGAACACGTCGCCCGGGAACAGTTGTCCCGCCAGCAACTGGCAGCTATGGAACAACAGCGCATGATTCTCGCTGAAGAACCACATAACATCATCGCCTGGCTCGTCAATCCAGTACCGGAAGCCAAGGATCGTCTCCTTAACCTCCGCCCAGAAGGCTTCATCCAGCAGCCCGCTATCGCGGTAATCACGCCATAGTCGGAATAGAGTAATAAGGTAAAAGTCCGCGCAATCTCTGCGCTCGCGGATGCCCACAAGACCATCCCGAATCATCTGCTGCGACACTGCCGGCGAGCCGCCTGTCTTCAGCTTGGCAATCGCCGTATGAATGTTCGGGATGCCCAGCTCGGCTACACATTGCAGTGCGATCTGCTTGCGCTCCGCTACCGTCAACGCCGCACTATCGGCAGGCTGGAAGCGGCTGTTATGCACCTCGATGCCGAACCGTTTGCCGACAGTAACATCGCCCGCACGAACGGTCAGGTCAAAGTATTTGTAATCGACGCCGAAATGATCGGTATGTCCAAGCACCAGCTCGCGCTGCCCCGCCTCCAGCTCACGATTCAGTGTGTACTGTCCGTCAAAAAAGCTGCTGTACACCACATCGAACGCCATACGGCTGCTGAACGGCTCGGCAAAATGCAGCACAACCTGCTCGTCCGTTACACTGTCCTGAGGGAAGCAAGCCCCCTCCAACGCGCGCTCCATAGCCAGCACCTCATCTGCCGTCGCCTGATCAGCAAGCGGCAGGCAGATCTCTAGCTGCTCCGAGCCAGTATATTCGAGCGTATAGTGGTACAGCGTATCTCGCTCTGCCAGGTCCTCGTGACAGACGAAGAAATGATTATCACCCGCTGCAAGCTCGATCTCAATCTGTGTCTGCTGTTCGATGTTGCGAGTGAACGGAGTGAAATCACTCACCAGGCGACCATTCACCCACAGCGCCACGCTGCCACAGGTCTTCAGATGGAATACCGCTGTATGCGCTACAGGGCTTGTGACCACCGTGGACGCATACCGGAGCATGTGGGTCGGAACATAATAGAAGCCGGATTTCTCCACGCGCGAGTTGCCCCACGGAAAGTAGACGTCCCAGGACGCTTCGCTCTCCCAGCGCGCAATCCGTTCTCCTGGCAATGGCCGGGTGTTAGCGGGCAGCTCGGGAGCAGCAGCCCGCCTGTCCGCCACAAACTCCTTGCGGCATGGGTTCTCATGAATCGAGAAGCCCTTGATCAGCCAATCGTTAATATCCCCTTCCATCGTCATCGGCTCGAAGCGCACGCTGCGGGTCAGAATATCGCTGATCAGCCAGCGGTTAATGACCTGGTGCCGCAGCTGCAACGGTGTATAGACAAGACAGTTGCCTTTGTTGGCTCTCGTCGTCATTGTAGTTATCATCCCTTCATCCCTGATGTTGCGATACCTTGTACGAAGTGGCGTTGGAAGATAAGGAAGACCACGAGCACAGGAATCATCGTAATGGTGGACATCGCCAGCAAGCTGCCCCAGTCGACATTGTATTCACCAATAAAGTTGGACAGCGCCAGTTGAAGCGTATATTTGGACGGATCACTGATGACAATGAGCGGCCACAGGAAGTCGTCCCAACGCCACATGAAGGAGAAGATGGCCAATACGGCAATGATCGGCTTCGCAATCGGCAACACGACACGCCAGAAGATTTTCCATTCGCCCGCTCCGTCGATCCGTGCCGCCTCGAGCAGGTCATCCGGTACAGACAGCAGATACTGGCGTACCAGGAACACTCCGGTTGGCGTGGCAGCCGGCGGAATGATGATGCCCAGCAGGCTGTTGTACAGACCGAGCGAGGAGATGACCTTGAAGATCGGAATCATAATGACTTCAAGCGGAATCATCAGCGTGGAGATAAAGCCGATCAGAAATAGCGTATCCCCCTTGAAGCGGTATTTCGCCAGAGCAAACCCGGCCATCGTATTGATCAGCACCAGCAACAGCGTGGATACGACCGTTACGATCGTGCTGTTCATGAAGTAGGTGCCGAAGTTGCCCTTCTCAAAGGCCGTCACGAAATGCTCCAGCGAGAATACTTCGGGCAGAAAGGCCGGCGGAAAGCTGTACAGCTCCGTATTATTCTTGAAGGAGGACAGCACCGTCCATAGCACTGGAAATAACCATACCAGCGACAGCAACACCAGTAATGCATAAGTACCTAGCTTTGCTTTGCTCATTCGGAGCCTCCTCCCTTGGCAAGACGGAATTGCAAGGCCGAGAACACCCCGATAATGACGAACAGGATGACGGACATGGCGCTGGCCATGCCCAGCTCTTGCTTCGTAAAGCCGATCTCATAAATGTATTGCACTACATACGTGGTTTCCTTGCCCGGGCCGCCCCCAGTCAACGCATACATCAGCGGGTAGGCCTTGACAGCATCGATCAATGATACCATCAGCACCAGCACACTGGTCGGCTTCAGCATCGGCAATGTAATGCTCCAGAAGGTCCGCCATTTCGATGCGCCGTCCAGATTGGACGCTTCGTATAGATCAACCGGGATCGATTGCAGACCCGCAATGAAAATAACCATGAAGAACCCGACCCTCGACCATAAGGTCGCAATGATAACCGACAGGTTCGCATAGAATGGATCGGTTAGCCATGCTACCGGCTCCAGGCCGATCGACGTCAGCATATAATTCAAGATGCCGAAGGTGTCGCCGAAGATCCATTTCCAGGTTAAACCTACGATAATATAAGAAATCATGGTCGGCCAATAAATACTGGCCCGGAAGAGCCCCTTCAGCCTGACTTCGCGAATCAGAAGCATTGCAATGCCAAGCGCCAATACGTAGATTCCAGGTACGACAAGAGCTGCATACAGGCCGGAACGGCCAAGAGCCGCCCAGAACTCGCTATTGCTGAGCACATCCATGTAATTCTGTAAGCCTAGAAACTCCATCTCATTGAGTCCGTCATACTCATAAAATGAGTAGATGAACCCGACAACTGCCGGGATGGCAATAAAGGTCGTGAAGATGACAAGATTAGGCAAAAGAAACAGATATGGCGCCAGCATGCGTCTAAGTCTGTCCCTGCCCATCGAGGAACGTGGATTGCTCTTGGAGCTGGTTATAGTCTGAGACACCCTTTCCTCTCCTTTCTGTTGCTATGGGCTAGTGGCCAGGTGGCAGGGAGCGGGACGCCAGCTTGCCTGGCACCCCTCTCCCGCTACCTGCCTCATTCAATCCTCTTGCCCTTCTTCATTGTTAACGTCCCAGATGGACGCTTATTTCTCGGCATCGGCAAGCGCTTTGTCGATCAGCTTTGCGGTCTCATCCAGCGCTTCCTGCGAGGTCTTCTTATCGAACAGCACGCTTACGATATTGTCCTTCAGGTCAGTTGAGAACTTAGGGATAACCGTCTGACGCGACCAGTCGTTAGCAGCAAGTGGCGGGGTATTGGCCAGTTCATTAGCGAACACCTCGAACATCTCCTTGCCGAACGCATAATCGAGCTTATCATTGTCCTTGCGCGGGCTAATAAAGAGCGATTCCTGATTGTAACGGCCATTAATGTCCTTGGATGTCGCCCACTTAATAAATTCAGCCGCTTCCTTCTCCACCTTGCTTCCCTGGAACGCCATCAGATACTTCCCGCCAGGAACGGAGGAACGAATCTTGCCCTTCGGCATATAAGCAACGCCCCACTCAAAAGCCGTAATGTCCTTGTAATTGCTCAGCATCCAGTTGCCTGCCAGGTGAGCCGCTACTGTACCGGAACGGAACAGATTGTTCGGGTTCTCGCTGCCCAGCCACACCGATGCTGGCATAATCCCGTCCTTGTGAAGCTTGTTGAAGTAATCGAGCGCTTGCACGCCTTCCGCACTGTTGATTGCCGCCTTCGTTCCGTCTGCACTAATCATGCTGCCGCCGAACTGATAGAGCAGCGTCGACCAGCGGTGAGGGGTTACATCCCATACAAGACCGTACTTAGCGCCGCCCTTATCCATTACCTGACGCAGCGATGCCTCGAATTCGTCCCATGTCCATACATTGTTCGGGTCTGTCGGCACGGATACGCCTGCCTTGTCGAACAAGGTCTTGTTATAGAGCAGCCCATTGGCTGTCACATCCATCGGTGCTGCAATAATCTTGCCGTCCGTTACATAATAGGGCTGGATCGAATCCATGAACTGCCCTGTGAATTCCTCCGCCGAGCCCACATAAGGCGTCAGATCAAGCGCTTGCTTGGCGAAGCCGCCTGTGTCGGTCATTCTGGCTAGAGCTGGCGGGCTGCCACCGCTGATCATCGTTTTCAGCTTCGTGTTGAGGTCCTTGAATGCAACCTCGATCAGATTGATTTTCACATTCGGTGTGGCGCCTTCATATTCCTTGATCAGCTTCTTGATGACATCGCCTTCCACACCGTCGGAGAACCACAGAAAATCAAGCGTAACCTGTTTGCCTGACTCCTTCGAGCCTGAGGCTGACTCCTGCTTGGCAGGACTGGAGCCGCAAGCGGTTACGAAAACCATCAAGAGGATGAGAACTGCTGCAAGCACTGGGGTTGGAATAATTTTTCTCATTGAGATCATGCTCCTTCAACATTAGAATTACCGATGCGTCTTGCGATACATCTGAGGAGATACGCCGGCATATTGCTTGAACATCCGACTGAAGTGAACCGGGTTGCTGAATCCGAGCTGTTCGGACATCATCCCAACGGACTTATCGGAGAGCTTGAGCAGCTTCTTCGCTTCATCGATCCGTTTGCGGGTAACATAGTTGTTGATCGATATGCCTGTTACTTCCTTGAAGCAGTGACACATATAATATTTGTTCAGATGCATCGCTGCGGACAGCTCTTCCAGCGAAATCGTGCTCCTGTAGTTCTGATTGAGATACATCAGGATACGGCTTACATTGGATTCCTTCTGTGATTGTGCCGGAGCCGTAAGCAGCGAGTAGACATCCTTGGACTTGCGGTATATTTTGAGCAGCAGTTGAACCATCAGGCTTTGCAGCATGAATTCATGTCCGGCTGCCCCCTTTTCCCGTTCGCTATACATGGTGGCAAAATGACTGTCCAATTCCTCCTTACTATGCTCATCCCACCGCAGAAGTAGTCCGTTGGGGTGCGCAAACAAATTCAACAGCTTCACATGAAGATCATCCCCCGCCATTTCCTGAATATAGTCTGCTGTAAAATTGACATAGCTTCGTATATACGGCTGATCCTTCGCCGGATTAGGACGATGGAGCACATCGCCGCTGAACAACAGCATATCCCCCGGCTGCAACACGTAGATTTCATTGCCAATCACAAAGTTGGCGTTGCCCTGCAGAAAAAAATAAATCTCATAACCATCATGTGTATGGAGTGGCCAACTGTTCTGCCATTCAGATACTTGATAACGAATGTAGATTCGTTCCTGCTTTAATGCCCTATTGGTAGGATAATGAGCATTATACGACATGTGCGCCTCCTCCCAAATCACATGATTTTTGTCACAAGCTTTTGATCTATTAATGTAAACGCTTTATTACGATAATAGCATAGATTTCGTAGAATAAAAGCATGAAAATTGTCTTATGTTTAACATATCTTGCTGTCCGTGTTCTCTGCAAAATTTCTATAATACCGCAATAATGGATAAGAACGAGCAAGATTGAATAGGTTTCACTTGCAATTTCGGTATATAATAATAGGATAAATGAACTAGGGAGAGCGAACATATGAAGCTTGCATCATGGAATGTCAACGGCCTGCGCGCCTGCGTGAATAAAGGATTCTACGATTACTTCCAGTCGGTGGACGCCGATCTGTTCTGCATCCAGGAATCCAAGCTTCAAGAGGGACAGATCTGTATGGAGCTGGCTGCAGAATACGAGATGTACTGGAATTATGCAGTCAAGAAGGGGTATTCCGGCACAGCGATCTTCACGCGAATCAAGCCGTTATCTGTCTGGTACGGGCTGGAGCAAGACAGCGAGGAGGAGGGAAGGATCATTACGCTCGAATTCGAGCACTTCTATATGGTGAACGTCTATACGCCGAACGCTCGGCGGGATCTGTCGCGGCTGGAGCTGCGGCTGGAATGGGAGGAGCGCTTCCGCAGCTATGTGAAGCAGTTGGATGAACGGAAGCCCGTTATACTCTGCGGCGACTTGAATGTCGCGCATCAGGAGATCGATATTCGCAATGCCAAGTCCAATCATGGCAACTCCGGCTTCACCACAGAGGAGCGGGGCAAGATGACCGAGCTGCTGAATGCCGGATTTATCGACACATTCCGCTATCTGCACCCGGAGCAGGCAGACGCCTATACCTGGTGGTCCTTCATGCCGAAGGTACGGGAGAGGAATATTGGCTGGCGGATCGATTATTTTCTACTATCTGAGCGCCTCGCTCCGTTCTTGCAATCGGCAGGCATCGACGCGCATATTATGGGGAGCGACCATTGTCCGATTACGCTGGAGCTGGCAGATGAAGTTCTAAGGGGGGTCTAGGCACAACAAAGGCATCCGGTTATCAGCTCACACTGATTCCCGGATGCCCTATTTTGTTGCTTACAACGTTACCCCAGCTCAGCCCTTCACCCCACCGACCATCATACCCTTAACAAAGTATTTCTGCAGGAACGGATAGACCATAATGATCGGCACGGAGGCGACAATCGTCATCGTGGCTCGTGCGGACAGCGGTGTCACCATATTCTGCGACCCTCCAGTCATCCCCGATACCATCCCGCTCGTGGAGCTGGTTGTCGTATTGGAGTTCTGCAGGATCTTCTGCAGCTCATATTGCAGCGTGCTCAAATCAATGTCTGAGGAATTGTACAAGAACACGTCGAACCATGAATTCCATTGGTAGACACCCGAGAACAAGGCTACCGTTGCCAGCACTGGCGTCGTCAATGGCAGTACGATACTGAAGAAGGTTCGGAACTCGCCGGCGCCGTCGATCTTCCCCGACTCCAGGATGCTCTCTGGCAAGCCTTCAATGAAGGAGCGGATAATGATCAGATTGAACACGCCGATCAGACCCGGCCAGATATACACCCAGAAGCTGCCCAGCAGATCCAGGTCACGCATCAGCAAGAAGGTAGGAATCAGTCCACCGTTAAAGTACATGGTCAGGATAAAGGCAATCGTAATAAATTTACGCAATACATATTCCTGTTTCGTCAGCGTATAAGCGACCATCGCCGAGCAAAATACGGTTAATACCGTACCCACTACAGTACGCAGCACCGAGATCATCGTGGCATGGAAGATCGTCGCTTCCTTCAGAACATAGGCGTAATTATCCAGCGTCCATATCCGGGGCCACAGATAGATGCCGCCCTTGATGGAATCCTGCGCCTGATTGAGTGATACCGCCAGAACATTAAGAAACGGATACAGCGTAACAAACATCAGTATAATCATGAACCCGTAGTTGCACAGATCAAATATTCTGTCGCCGAGCGGCATTTTAATGGTATTTCGTGCACCCTTCGCAGCCATGCGCTGCACCTCCATTTCTAGAATAGTCTGGCTTCGCCCATCCGCTTGGCAAGATGATTCGCTGAAAACAGAAGAATGAAGCTGACGACCGTCTTAAATATCCCCGCTGCGGTCGCAAGAGAAAAGTTGCTTTGCGCAATCCCGTATTTCAAGACAAAAATGTCAATGTTTTCAGAGTAATCGATATTCATCCCATTGCCCAGCAAATACTGTGGCTCAAAGCCCGATTCCATCAAGTAACCGATATTCATAATCAGCAATACGATAATGACTGGCTTGATGCCAGGTAAGGTAATGTACATCATCTTCTTGATTCTGCCTGCGCCATCCATCTCTGCCGCCTCATACTGAGCGGGGTCAATCGTCGTCATCGCAGCCAAATATACAATGGTGTTCCAGCCGACATCCTTCCAGATCGAGCCTGCTCCGAAGATCGTCCAGAAGTGGTGGGGAATGCCTAGAAATAAGATCTCATTTCCTCTGTCGATCACACCTATCCAGAGAAGAATCTGGTTCAATATGCCTTCCGGCGCCAGGGTGGTCTGGATAATGCTCGCCGCAACTACCCAAGAGATAAAGTGTGGTAGATAACTAACCGTCTGCACGATCCGCTTAAAGGCCATATGACGAAGCTCATTCAACAGCAGCGCCAGCGTAATGGCGGTCACAAATCCGAATACAAGGTTAATGCTGCTCATCGCAAGCGTGTTGCGCAGGACGCGCAGAAAGCGATCATCGCCGAACAAGAACTCAAAATGCTTGAAGCCGACCCACGTCTGCTCCCATATGCTCAGATGGGACTTATAATCCTGAAATGCTGTCGTCCAACCCCAGATCGGGACGTACTTGAATATCAGCAACCAAATGACAAACGGTACGGACATCAGCATCAGAGCCCGCTGCCGCATCAGCTTGGAGAAGAAGACGCCGATTCGGCTTGTCTTCTTGGCCGCCGCAGCACTGGATGGTGTAGGCGCAGTATTGGTCTCCATAAATCTTCTCCTTCCGCTGCTCCACTTAAGGGTAAGCGGCAGGCCGGTTGCTCCGGTGAACCCTTGGACCCGGCCTGCCGCTATGCTGCATTATTTTGCCGCTGCTGCTCTCTTCTTGACCTCATCGGTCGTCCACTTCTCGTAGCCAGCCGTATCCAGCTTAGCGAATTCCTTCGTATATTCCTCCCATGCCGCCTCGAACTTGTCAGGCGTCGCCAGTACCATTTTCGGGAAATACTTCTTCGTCAGCTCATCCTTGCTCGTTTCCCACATCTGCTCTGGCGAGTTCTGCTCCTTCGCAAAGCCCCATGCCGGGAACCATGGACGGTACACAGGTGCAGCGAACATCTGGCTGTACGTTTGCACGCCGTATTTGTCCAGAATTTCCTTGTCCTTGTCGATCAGGCTCATCTGGAATACTTCCGGCTGGAACAATACGTTCTTGGCGTTGCCATCGGACAACGACGAATTCGCATTGTAGCTCGGCCAGTTCCAGCCATACTGCTTGAAGCCGAATTTCTCATTGAACGACTCGTCAATCATGTTGATCTGCTCCAGCGTGCGATAGAAGCGGCCTTCCTCGTTCACTTCATACGTCTCGCCTTTGATTCCCCAGCTCGTCAGAATCTGATTCTCTTCCTTGAGCATGTTGTCGAAGTATTTGATGATCCGAACCGGGTCCTTCGCGCTAACGGTAATGCCGATGCCGCGGTTGTTGACCAACCCGCCTTGCGGGTCAATGTAAGCATCCTTCGTATTCTCATCGAAGGTTACCGGCAGCGGGAAGTAATTATATTGGCTCAGGGATGGGTCTTTGCGCGCCGCATCCTTCAGCAGGTTCAGCGCATTTTGCACCTGCCATCTGTAGTCGAAGAAGCCCAGTACCTTATGCGAGGTCAGCTTCGCAATATATTGATCATAGTTATCCACGAATGATGCCTTATCGAACAGGCCTTTAGCATTCAGCTCGTTGAGCGCTTTCATCCATTTGTAGGTTGCCTCGGTGCCTGCATAGGTTTTGGCCTCCAGTGAATTCAGGTCGACCGTGACATTACCTTCATTCGGATAACCCATCAGATGCATCGGCGGATTGGAGGTGGCGAAGAATCTCCAGTCATGCGTCAGTGAAACCATCCCTGTCAGGTTCTCATCCTTGTGCTTCGCCACATAATTCTCGATTAATTCCATATACTGATCAAGGGTGGTGATCTTCGGATACCCGGCTTCCTCCAGCACACGGCGCTGCACCCAGAAGGCTGCCGCTGGCTCAGGGTCAGGCACATAGTCGCCTACCTGAACAGCGATCGGCAAGAAATAGATTTTGCCGTCCTTGCCCTTCATCTGCTCCATATATGGCCCGTATACCCGCTTGATATTAGGAGCATGCTCCTCGATCAGCTCGTCGAGCGGAATGAAAGCGCCTGCATTGAGAACCTCTTCAATCGCCGCATCCGGGATCAGTACCTCAGGGTACTTGCCTGATGCGATCATCGTGCCGATCTTCGTATTCAAGTCGCCTACAAGAAATTCAAGCTTGAAGTTGACGCCGGTCTGATCCTCAAGAATCTTGCCGATCGTCGTTTCGTTCGTATTGATGTCCTTCGTGTTCGCCACACCATTATAGATCGTATAGGTGACCTTATCCTCTGAGGTTGCCGAATTGTTACCCTTCGATTCGGAGCCCGTCGACGATGACCCTGCTTTGGTCGCTGTACTGTTGTCTTTCCCTGGGGTTCCGCTACAAGCTGTCACAACAGATAACAGCATGACGGCCGCCAGACTTAGCAGCATAATCTTGCTTTTACTCAATGTGTTCATTCCCCTCTCTGTATCTATTTCTTGCTTACTCTTAGTATAGAGAGTAACTTATGGTTTGATTACCGGTTAAATTATGGTTTATGTTTTACAAATTATATGATCTCTCCATGACTGGATATACTTTCTCTGCGGGAACCATCTCCCTTGGGAATCGATAATCGAACATGCGTCCCGTTGCCTGGCGCGCTATGCAGCTCGAATCGGAACTGATCGCCATAGATCAGCTTGCTGCGGTAGATGACATTCTGGATGCCGATGCGCTCGCCCATCACCTCATCCGTCTGTACATATCGCCGCAGCTCCTCTGCCTTCTCCATCGTCATGCCAACCCCGTTATCCCGGATGGCGAATACCAGCTCCTGCCCGATAACTTCAATTTGAATCTCCAGCACGCCTCCGTGCTTTAATGCCTCAATGCCATGAATGCACGCATTTTCAACAAACGGCAGGAACATCATTTTTGGTATCGTACACAGGTAAGCATCCGGGTCAACCTGGATATGATAGTCCAGCTTGTCCTCGAACCGGTATTTTTGAATGTCGAGAAAGCAGCGAATGAACTGCAGCTCCTCCTGGACTGTAATTCGGTCCTTGCTCCAGGTCAGAGAGCTGCGGAGAATCTTCGCCATGCTATGGATAATATTGGCCGTCTCCTCCTCGTTCTTGAGCAGGCTGCGCATGCGGATCGTCTCCAGCGCATTGAACAGAAAATGCGGGTTCACCTGGCTCTGCAGCGCATTCAACTGCGCCTTGCGCCGCTCCAGCTCTGACGATTTCTTCTGAATGTCTGCCAGATATACATCCTGAATCAATGATTTGATCTGCTGGGTCATCCGATTGAATTCCAGCGTTAATTGGCCGATCTCGTCGCGGGCATCCGCTTCCTGTATAATCTCGAAGTTTTGACTCTTGACCTTCTTCATATGCCTCAATATTTTAACGATTCTTCGCGTAATGGAACGGGTCGTAATCGTAATGATCAGTGTAGGGAGCGTCACCATCAGACAAGCCGACCAGAGGATAAAGTCGCGGGTTTTCCACACCTCCTTGGACACCTCATCTGAGTTCACCGTCCCGATAATACGCCAGCCCTGCAAATAGCTGATGTCGCTGTAATCGAGAGCGAACTCGATCGTGGACGGCGATTCAGGTTGAGCATACCGCTGCTTGCTGCTGGCTCGCCAGTCCAGCTCGCGATTGGTCGTATATTCAATATAGCCGCTCGGATTAATAAGATACATATCACCTTGAATGTTAAGATTGGTGAACAATTCCTCCAGATCAATTGTTCTGAAATCAATCTTGAGCAGCTTCTCCTTATGCATCCTCTCAGGGAAATAGTCCAGCTTGCGCAGCAGGGAGAAGGTCGCGAACCGACCGCCACCCCCCTCCGTCCGTACAAATACAGGCTGCAAGCCGGCACTGACCCCCGCCGCCCGGTACCAGTCCGTTGCACGAATCTGCTCTGACAGATAACCGATATTGCCTGAATGCAGCAGTGTCGTATTATCCACATAAATCAACATGTTCTGATAGGAGACCGCGCCGGGGTTATAGCTGTTCATGACACGTCGCAGATAGCCGTCATAGGCCTCGACATAATCTTCTGCATAGACAAAATCCCGTTCCAGAATCTCATTGATTCGAAAATCCGTGTAAAAATAAGAGGACAGCCCGACCGCATCGTCCAGCAATTGACTGAATTCATTGCCAATCTGTGCAATGGCTCGGTCAATATCCTGAATTCGTTGATCCCTTACATTGTCGGCAATGACATTGTAGAAGATCAGGTTCGTCAGCAGAATAGGCGCGAATACACATAGAAAATAGACAGCCAGCATCTTGTTGCGCAGCTTGACATTATTCAGCAATTTCATTCTTGCTCCTCCTGTCACTTCCAGCGATTCCGATACTCTGTCGGCGTCATCTTCTCCAGCTTCTCGAACTGGATGACGAAATAATCCGCCGAATTAAACCCTACCCGATCAGCAATCTCATAGATTCTCAGATCGCCCTGCTTCAGCAGCTTCTTAGCCTCGTCAATCCGCAACTGCAGCAAATATTCATTGAAGTATACGCCGTAGCTTTTCTTGAAGAGCTGTCCAAGATAAGCAGAGTTCATATAAAATTGGGCGGCAATACTTTTCAGATTAATGTTCTTGTGGAAATGATGATCGACATAGGACTTCACCTTATAGATCCCCCGCTGACCAGCCGTCCGGTACAAGCCGCTGATCATCTCCGCAGCCTCACACATGAATTGCTCAAACAACCGCCTGAGCCCTGTCCAGGTAATATTATGATCATGCCAGCCAATGATCGCCTCTATATGCCGAAGCTCCTGGTCATCACCCTCGAACTCCCGGATCGACTTGATAACCGATGCCACGCATTGAACGATCGCTGTCTTGATCGCTTCCGGTGAGAAGCGCTCCTCCACACACTCGGCGAAGATACGCTGGACAGACTGCATAATATGCTCCGGCTTATTCTCCTCCACGGCTTCGATCAACTGTCGATGTGTATGCTCCTGCAGAGGCTTATACACGAGCGAGATGCCTTCGATATCCGCCGGCTGCAGTAATAGCTGCTGATGCAGAACGAAGCGATACGCTACCGCCTCCTTGGCGCTACGGTAGGAATGCCGCAACTGCTCCAGGGAATGGATGGTTTCTCCCGTATACGCCCGGTATTGCCAGCCCGGCTCCTGGTTGAGCTGGTGAAGCACCTCCTGCAGATAGCCAGCCAACTGATGATGTGCTGCTCGCCAGTACAGATCGGGGATGATCAGCCCGTAGGCTCTGCGATGCTCATAGATGATCGGAGCGAGCGGCGAGCGAGCCGTGTGTCGGAATACCTCCTGAAGCCTGCTGCGAATCTGACTCGTATCGCTCGCTGTCTCCTGCTCCCATGGTTGGTCACTGCTCAGCTCGACCAGCACATACACATATTGCTCGGCCCCCGCCTCTACCCAAGGTGCGCTCCACCTGGCAAGCTCTTCGCCGCGCAGCTCCCCGCGCAGCAGCGCTTCGATCTGCCGCTGGCCCAGCTCATTCCGTTGTCGCTCCTGCTCTCTCCGCTTCTCCTCCAGCTTGCCGCGCAGCTTATTCAGTATCTCAGTCATATCCTCTTTATCCACAGGCTTGAGCACATAATCCATTACACCGAAGCGGATCGCCCGCTGTGCATAGCGAAAATCATTGTATCCGCTAATGATGATGAATTCGGTATCCAGCCCGTCCTCCGCTACCGCTTGGATGAGTTCCAGCCCATCCATCGCTGGCATTCGGATGTCTGTGACGACCAGATCCGGCTTGTTCGCCCGAATGATCGCGAAGGCATCCTCCCCATTGTCCGCTTCACCAATGACATGGAAGCCCAGAGCCTCCCAATCCATCATCTTGACTAATCCCTTACGCACAAATTGCTCATCGTCCACAATGACCACTGTGTTCATGCGACACCCCTCTTTCTAAATTTGTATCGGAATGCAATTCTTTCTAGAATGAGGTATTCGACAGCTATAGTGTCCGATTCCTTTACCGGAACCTTCCGTTTTTACAAACAAAAGTGACAGATCGCCTCATTGAAAGACCATCAAGAACATCATACACTAAAAATGTAAGCGTAAACATCAAGCGCAAACGGTCACCGTCGTTCTTAACCACAGCAGCGGCTCGGGAAACACGGCGTCGGCGTCGCGCAGATCAGCATGCTCCCTACGCTAGTGGCAGCAGCCAAACTACCGCACGAGGAAGCGAAGGATACAGCATGCTGGAGAAGTTAAAACAGAGGAGGCACCCCTATGAAAAGAAGAATGGCAACCCTGCTCGCCTTGCTGCTTGTAATCAGTATGCTGACGGCCGCCTGCGGCAGCTCCAACGGCGATTCCGCCGGTACGGAGGGCTCCGGCTCGCTCACCCTGTATTACTCACACGCAGCCGACTGGTCTGACCCGATCGTCAAGGAATTTCAGGAGAAGACCGGCATTACCGTTAATCTGGTTGGTGCAGGCACGGGAGAGCTGGTCGCCCGCATTCGGGCTGAACAGGCGAACCCGCTAGGAGATGTGCTGTGGGGCGGCTTCGTAGATGGCTATGCCGTCGTAGACGATCTGCTGGAGCCTTACGAGAGCACAGAGCTGGCTAGTCTGATCCCGGAGGCGAAGAGTCCGAACCATACCTGGTACGGGTTCAACCTGGAGCCGATGGTCATCGTCTACAATCCGAAGCTCGTCAAGGATGAGGATGCGCCTCGATCCTGGGAGGATCTGACGGATTCCAAGTGGAAGGGGAAGATCGCCCATGCCGATCCGGTGAAGTCCGGCTCCTCCTTCACGGCGGTCGTTAATATGATCCTGTCCAAGCCGACTCGCGAGGACGGGATGGAATTGATCAAGCGGTTCGTGGATAACCTCGACGGCAAGCTGATCAGCAGCTCCTCCGGCACCTTCAAGGGTGTATCGGATGGCGAGTACAGTGTCGGTGTTACCTACGAGCAAGGCGCGCTGAAATATCTCGAATCCGGGGCTGACCTCAAGATCGTCTATCCGAGCGACGGCAACACCTTGCTGACCTCTGGCCTTGCTATCGTCAAGAATGCCAAAAACATGGAGAACGCGCAAAAATTCGTTGATTTCCTGCTCAGCAAGGAGACGCAGTCACAGATTGGCGGGATCTACCGTCGCACAGTGCGGACAGATGTATCGGAGCCGGAGGGCATGGCACCGCTCGATCAGCTCAACAAGATTCCGTATGACATGGAATGGGTGATTGCCAACAAAGAGATGATCACGAAGAAGTGGAAGGAATTTGTCGTCGGGCAATAACATGTTCAGCAGGCTGTGGGCATCAAGCCTAACGGAATGCGGCGAGTACAGGCTGGCTGCCCGCCAATCCGTCTTGCCCTGCTTGCAGATCGCTTCAAGCTCATAATAACGGGAGGTGCGAATATTCGGCAAGCAGGTGTCGCGGTCTGCCACAGTCTGCCGCGGCATCCCGGCTCCTGCATCGCCGGAAGCCGCCTCCCCAACCAGATAAGAGGTGAAGGTATAGATGAGCCACCGTGTTACGATTCGCAAGGTAACCAAGAAGTATGGCGACCATATTGCAGTTAACGGCATTGATTTCTCCATTAAGGAAGGCGAATTTTTCACGATTCTCGGCCCATCCGGCTGCGGCAAAACGACCCTGCTGCGCATGATCGCGGGCTTCAATTCCATCGAGAGCGGCGAGATCTACTTCGATGATCAGGTCATCAATGATATTCCAGCCTACAAGCGAAATATCGGGATGGTGTTCCAGAACTACGCCATCTTTCCCCATATGACGATTCAAAATAATGTGGCTTACGGCCTCAAGGCCCGCCGACTCTCCAAGAAGATCATCGCCGAGCGCGTGGACGAGATGCTGGAGCTGATGCATATCCGCCAGTATAAGGATCGCGACCCGTCTCAGCTTAGCGGCGGACAGCAGCAGCGGGTTGCGCTAGCAAGGGCGCTCGTGATTCACCCCGTTATCCTGCTGATGGATGAGCCCCTGAGCAACCTGGATGCCAAGCTGCGGATTCAGATGCGGATCGCCATCAAGAAGATTCAGAAGGACATGAATATTACGACGATCTATGTGACGCATGATCAGGAGGAGGCGCTCGCGATGTCTGATCGGGTAGCGGTCATGAACGCCGGCATCGTCGAGCAGATCGGCACACCGCAAGAGATCTACTCGAAGCCGGCCACCTCCTTCGTCGCAGGCTTCATCGGCACATCCAACTTCATGAAGGCCGAGATGCTCCCGCTTGGAGACGGCACCTGTACGGTGGTCATTGAAGGCATGTCCTCGCTCAATGTGCCGATTGCCAAGGAACGCCGCGGCCCGGTTGATGCTGCGATCCGTCCCGAGGATCTGTACATGACAGAGCGTGTGGATGGCGAGCTGCGGGGTGTGATTAGCATGGTGACCTTCCTTGGCGACTATATCAGCTATGAGGTCATGCTGAACAGCGGCACGGTCGTTGAGGTGAATGAATACGCCAAGGATACAGATCATCTGCGCAGCATGGGCGATAAGGTCAGTCTGGCCTTCAACCCCGCGCGCCTGCATCTGTTCGACTGTGACACGAAGGAGGCGCTGCGATGAGCAAGCCCGTCATCTCTCCGCCGGAACGCTCCGTGCGCTCCGGTCTGAAGCTGAGACTGCCCTCCTTCTGGCTTCTCGTCATTATTATTTTGCTGGCGCTGATGATTCTGTTTCTGGTCTACCCGTTCTCCTCGCTCTTCCTCAAGAGTCTGTACCACCCGGAGACGGGCAAGCTGTCGCTCATTCACTTTCAGGAATTTTTTCAGACCAAATATTATTTGGATACCTTGAAGCACAGCCTGACCGTATCGGCTGTCACGACGTTACTGGCTACCTTGATCGGAGTGCCGCTCGCCTATGTGATGACACGCTTCAACGTATGGGGCAAGGCGGCAATCAACATTATGATTATTCTGTCGCTGCTCTCGCCGCCCTTCATTGGCGCCTATTCCTGGATATTGCTGCTCGGGCGCAATGGCTTCGTCACCCGGATGTTCGAGCAGATCGGCATTACACTGCCGACCATCTACGGCTTCTATGGCATGATTCTTGTCTTCACGCTCAAGCTGTTCCCCTTCGTCTATCTGTACGTTGCCGGGGCGCTTAGCAATATGGACAGCTCACTAGAGGAGGCGGCTGAGAATCTGGGCATGTCCCGCATGCGCAAGCTGCTGACGCTTACCTTCCCGGTCATTATGCCTACGATCAGCGCTGGTGCGCTGGTGGTCTTCATGACCTCACTGGCCGACTTCGGGACGCCCCTGCTGATCGCCGAGGGCTATAAGGTACTGCCGGTCGTGGTCTACGAGGAGTATATGAGCGACATCGGCGGCAATGTCTATCTGGCGAGCACGCTCAGTACGGTGATTGTCCTGTGTGCGCTGCTGGTGCTGTTCGTGCAGAAGTATGCCATCTCGCGCAAGAACTATCGCATGAGCGCGCTGCGCCCGCCTGCTGTGCAGAAGCTGCAGCCGCTTGGGCGCACGCTGCTGACAGCCGCCGCGTTCCTGATCTCATTGTTCGCGGTTACGCCGCAGATCGTGGTCTTCATCACCTCCTTCATCAAGACGCGCGGGCCCTTGTTCGTCAGCGGCTTCAGTCTTGATAGCTACAGGACGATTGGCTTCAAGCTGGCGCGTAATATCGGCAACACGTTCTATTTCGCCAGCATCGCCATCCTGATCATGATTATTGTCGGACTTCTGCTCTCCTACGTGGTTGTGCGGCGCAAAACATGGGTGACGTCTCTGCTCGATTCCCTGGCCATGTTCCCGTATGTCATCCCTGGCTCCGTGCTGGGCATCGGGCTGGTCATGGCCTTCAACAAAGGCCCGCTGATGCTGACGGGCACGGCAGCGATCATCATCATCGCCTATGTCATCCGCAAGCTGCCGTTCATCCTGCGCTCCAGCACGGCGATTCTGTATCAGATCGATCCGAGCATTGAGGAGGCCTCGATTAGTCTGGGGGTGCCGCCGATGCGCACATTTTTCAAGACGACCGCATTCCTCATGCTGCCCGGCCTGTTCGCCGGTGCCATCCTGAGCTGGGTACAGACGATTAATGAGCTGAGCTCGACGATTATTCTGTTCTCCGGGCAGACAGGCACCATCTCGGTCGCGATCTTTACTGAAATCTTCAAGGATAGCTTCGGCACGGCCGCCGCGCTGGCCTCCATCTTGTCGGCAGCGACTGTCGTTTCCCTGCTGCTGTTCAACAAGTTCTCCGGCGGCCGCAGCGTGCTGATGTAAAATATGACAGTGAGGAGAACGCCAATGCATGCTATGATGATAGAAACCGTCTCTCTCGTCCTTCAATGTGGCGAATATGTCCGCAATGCTTGCAAGCATCTGAAGATTGAGGAGAAGGGCTTTGCCAACTACGTGACCAACATCGATATGAGCGTCCAGCATCAACTGGAGGAAGGGCTGTCCGCTCTGTCTCCCGAAAGCGCATTCATCTCCGAGGAAAATGCAGACAACGATTACGGAGCGATCGGCTCGCGCTGGATTGTCGACCCGATCGACGGCACGACCAATCTCATTCACGGCTACCCGCATGTTGCCATCTCGGTCGCCCACTACAGCCTGGGGCAACGCTTCGGCATCATCTATAACCCGTTCAACGGCGAGCTGTTCACTGCGCTTAGCGGGCAGGGCGCCTTCCTGAACGGCCAGCCGCTGCACGTGTCCGAGCATACCGCGCTGGAGCAATGCATCATCGGCTTCGGCCTGCCCTATGACCGCGCCAAGAGCGCGCCGATGCTCGCCGCGGTCGGCAAGGTCTATGCCGCTTGCCAGGACATGAAGCGCAAGGGGCCCGCCTCGCTCGATCTGGTCTATGTCGCCGCCGGGCGGCTGGACGGCTACTTCGAGCAGGATCTGAAGATCTGGGACATCGCTGCCGGCCTGGTGCTGCTGGAGGAGGCGGGCGGGCAAGCCAGCGACTGGCAAGGGAACAAGCTGGATGCCAATCTGGCCATCACTGATCTCGCCGCCAGCAATGGGGCGATTCAGCAGGAGCTGCTGCAGCGGCTCTGAACCATCGCGATTGCTAATGGAGGCCCCAGGCAGGGCTATATCATTCATAAGCTCCCATCCTAGAAGCGCCGCCGCGTTCGGCGGCGGCCTGACCGCTTGATGGCAGGCCGCACCGGACTGCGGCTCTGAGGCGTCTTCCGCCGCATAAGGAGGCCGCGCGCATGAACCGACCCATCAGCTTCTACTCCAAGCTGCTCCTCTTCTTCCTGCTGGTCAGTGTCATTCCGCTGGTCATTATCGGCGCGATCACCTATGGCTTCTCCAAGCGCTTCTTTCAAGAGCAATATAGCATGCAGACTCAGCAGAAGGTGGCCGCCATCTCGGAGCGGTTCGACCTGTTGGCTGAAGAGTACCGCACCATCCTGGGCACACTCAGCGATCTGCCGGAGGCTAGGCAAGCGCTGATCAGCGGCGATGACCACCAGCGCAAAAACATCGAGCAGCGCATGCATCTGCTGCTCGCGGGCAAGAAGCATAAGCCCGCGCTCTATATCATCCGCGCAGATGGCAGCCTGCACTTCTCCACCAGCCCCCTGCCCGCCATGTATTATCCGCAGAAGCATCGCGGCTGGGGAATCTTCCGCACGGCTCATCGCCAGGAAGGGGAGATGCAGGTCTACCCCCAGACGTATGAGGCGCCAGGGCGCGGAAGGGTCGTCCTCAGTCTGGTGCAGACGGTGCATAGCAGCTCGGGGGCGGTGCTGGGCTATATGATCGTCGATGTCACGCGCAGCCATCTGCTTGATCTGATCAGTGCAGATGATACCCCCTACGCGATGGACTTTATCGTCATCGACGAGCACGGGTTCACGCTAGTCGATACCCGCTACCCCGAGCGGGAGGGCACGCTGCGCCGCGCCGCTGATGAGCCGGGCAGCAACTGGCTGTCGCAGAGCGCCCTGTCCACCGGACTTACGCTGCGCACGGTTGCCTTTTCCCCGGATACGCTGGTGAGACAGAGCATCGGCTACATTCAACTGCTCTTCGTCATCGCCGGGCTGATCAGTCTGCTCATATGCGTCTATTGCGCCTACAGAATATCGAAGTACGTCTTCAAGCCGGTGAACGAGCTGGCCTATGCGATGAAGCGCATTACGATGGGCGATCTGTCCACGCGGATCGAGTCGAACCGCAAGGATGAATTCGGCATCGTCGGCAGCGGCTTTAATTCGATGGTCTCACAGATTATCGACCTGATCGCCAGCGCCAAGGAGGAGCAGCAGCGGCTGAGGATCGCGGAGATGAAGGCGCTGCAGGCACAGTTGAACCCGCATTTTATCTACAATACACTCGATCTGATCAAGTGGAATGCGAAGCTGAATAAGACCAAAGAAGTCAATCTTATCGTCGTCCAGTTGGCCAAGCTGCTTCGCGGCATGATTCATGTGGATGAGGAGGAGACGACGCTCGGCTCGGAGATGGACTTGATCGAGAACTACCTGTACATTCAGCGAATTCGCTTCGAGGACCGGCTATTTCTGGACATTCGTGTCGATCCCGGCATCCGCGACGCTCGCATCCCGCGGCTGCTGCTCCATCCGCTCGTCGAGAACGCTATTGTTCACGGCTTCGAGAATCAGAGCGGCAACGTCTATCTCAGCATCTCCGCAGTCGCGGCAGATCAGGAGATTGAGTTCGAGATTGCGGATAACGGCGCTGGCATCCCGCCGGAGCTGCTGGAGCGCATCCGCAGCGAACAGCATCAGGATGGGATTGGCATCAGCAACGTTCACAAGCGTATTCAGCTCTACTATGGCGAAGCCTGCGGGCTGAGCATCGAGAGCGCGCCAGGGCAAGGGACACGCATCAGCTTCCGCGCGCCCTACCGGAGATTCGACGAGAGGAGTGAAGCTAGTGCTCAAGGTGATGGTCATTGAAGATGAGCTGACATTGCGCAAGGGGCTGGTATGGACGACGCCCTGGGATACCTTCGGCTGTGAGGTCGTTGGGGAGTGCGCAGATGGAAGGGAGGGAGCGGAGCTGATTCGCAAGCTGCAGCCAGACATTGTCGTCACCGACATTCGTATGCCAGGCTTGACTGGCATCGAGATGATGCAGGAGGTGCGGACAGTGGTGGATACGGAATTCATCTTCATTACGGGCTACAGCGACTTCAAGTATGCCAAGGCCGCCATCGACCTGGGTGCGCAAGGCTTCATCCTCAAGCCGATCGATGATGAGGAGCTGGAGGCGATCCTGCTCAAGGCGTCGGACGCTGTGCGCCGCAAGAAGCGTTACGATCTGGCGATGGCGACACAAGCGTCCGGCATTCCCGAGCTCTACGGAAGGCTGGCTTCCTATGAGAATGGACGACCCAATGACCGTTACCTGCAAGCGGCCATCGACTATATCAACTGCCATATCGAGCGCAATTTCTCGCTCAAGGATATTGCTGATCATCTGTACATTAGCGAGAGCTACCTGAGCAAGCTGTTCAAGAGCAAGACCTCCTACACCTTCTTGGAATATTGCACGCATCATCGGCTCAAAAAAGCAGCCGACCTGCTCACTGACCCCGCCATCAAAGTATACGAGGTCGCCGAGCGGGTCGGCTATCCCGACTCACGCTATTTCAGCACACTATTCAAGAAATGGACCGGCCTCACCCCGACCGAGTTTCGCAGCTATTACATGCAGGAAGCGTGAAACGCCAAAAAGCATCGTTCCAGAATCTTCATGAAGGATTCTTACGATGCTTTTTGTTAATATAGGCAAGGAAAAAACTAAATTAATTCATTGTTGTGCAGAATACCTAATATAAATTCATACGCGGGATTCCCTATGTAACCTTCTTCGGGTGAGATTCCCTTAAATATGATCAGTTGATGTAACATCTTTTCACTTAAACCTTGTAAAGTAAACGAAGAAATATACTCCCCATCTTCACTTTCGAGTACAAGTTGCAGGAAATGCCCCTCTTGAATATCTCTCCAAAAAAGCTCAGATGCTCTGATCTCAGATTGTGATGATGTAGGCTCCATAGCATTGCGTTGCCTTACTTCAGCATGCATTCTTCGTTCGTCATCATTAAACAAAGTTGAAAGAATTGTACTATCAGATTACATGTTAACTCAGGGCCAACTGGAGTTACATACCCACCAGCTACTCTCGCTACTTCTGCTGCTAGGGAGTAATTTCTGGACCAAACATCCTCTCCATTTACCAATATGGGATTAACAAGCCTTGCAGTCGCCTGTGATAATGTTACTGAATTTCCAATCCAAAGTTTCCCCTGCATGATCTTGGCCATGTAATGATCATATCGACTATCGTTTCTTAACGACGCTGCAATTTCAGAAGAAACCACATATGCTACACCACCAATCATAACTGCTAATGCCGCAGCTAGCAAATGCGAAAGCAGCCATTCACCTATAATTACACCAATAGGGACAAACCAAACCAAAGAAGCCTGTAATTTATCTTGTTCAATTAAGTAAATCTGGCCTGACCTAATTCGTTATCACGGAAGGACTCTAGAAATGTCTCAAGTCTAGGATAATCATCAATATGTTCTATTCGGACCGTTTTCGGAATACGTCTGCAATTGAGGCATTTTATAAATGAGATCACAACCCCATGTCATTATTGACTAGCTGTTTAGCTGACTTTAATTTCTATTTTATTGTTCAATTTCACTAGCGTCCCATTGTTATCACTTTAACATTCATAATATTCTGTTTATTTAAGCTTTGGAAAATAAAAAAATCCTTTACAATGGATTAGAAAGGTAAACCTGTCCTTAAATCCATTGAAAAGGATATCAACACTATATTGTATTTTCTATATTAAGTAAATTAACCGCACTGATCTGTACAAAAATGTTTATGCAGCCTCACCACAACCGTCCCACTACCCCTTCACCGCGCCTAGCATTACCCCATTTACAAAATAACGCTGCAGCCATGGGTACACGATGAGAATGGGCACCGTTGCGAACACGACGCTGGCCGCCTTCAGACTCTCCGGCACCATCTTGCCCATCTGAGCACCCTCCAGCTTCATCAGATCGGTGACCATGTTGTTCTGAATCATCTGATACAGCTTGAGCTGGATCGGGTACAGCTCAGGACTGTTAATGTAGAGCAGCGTATCCGTAAAGCCATTCCACCGTCCAACCGCATAGAACAGACTCAGTGTCGCAATGACGGGCAGCGACAGCGGAATGATTAGGTGAAGCAGGGTGCGAAAATGACTGCTGCCGTCAATCTCCGCCGATTCCTCCAAGCTTTCAGGGATGCCCTTGAAGAAGGAGATCATAATGATCAGGTAGAACGGGTTGATCAGCCCCGGCAGCACCAGTGCCCAGATCGAATCAAGCAGATTCAAGTTGCGAATCAGAATGTACTCGGGAATGATGCCGCCCGAGAAAAACATCGTGATCATAACGATAAACATGAACACCTGACGTCCCTTCAGATTGCGCTTGGACAACGGGTAGCCGATCGCAATCGTCATCATCATGCACAGCGCGGTGAAGATGGCGGTTAGCATAATTGTGAAGCCAAGCGCGCGGATCATCGACTGATCTGTGAACACCTTCAGATAAGCATCCAGCTCGAACTCTACCGGCAGCAGATTCACACTGCCGGACAAGATCGCTGGCGCAGAGCTGAAGGAGATGGCAACAATATGAACGAACGGGGCCAGACACAGCAGTGTGCATACAAGCAGCACCACGAAATTGACGCCATCAAAAATCTTATTGGCCGTATGCTCTTTCATCGGCACTCCACTCCTTTCTTCTACAGCAGCACAGCCTGCCGCGGGCGCCGCCGAACCTGTGGTGCGGCAGCGCCCGGGCTGCGCGCTTGCAGGTCTGTGCTACAGAATGCTCTCATCAGTCAGCTTCTTGGACAGGTAGTTCGCGCTTAGCACGAACACCAGTCCGACAACAGCCTGGAACAGCCCGACGACCGTAGCGAGCGTATATTGACCGGATTGCAGGCCGATACGGTAGACGAAGGTGCTGAGCACATCCGCGTACTCGCGGACGGCCAGATTGCCGATAACATACGGACGTTCAAAGCCTATCGTAATCATATGCCCCAGATTGATGATGAGGAGTACGACAATCGTCGGCTTAATGCCCGGCAGCGTCACGTGCCAGATTCGCTTCAGTCTGCCCGCGCCATCGATCTGCGCAGCCTCGAACAGCTCCTTGTTGATCGCCGTCAGCGCCGCCAAGTATATGATCGTGCCCCAGCCCGCGCTCTGCCATACACCGACGAACAGGTACGTAAGCAGCCAGCTCGACTTCTCCGTCAGAAAAGGGATCGCCTCTAATCCGAGCGCCTTCAGCATATTGTTGATCATCCCGGACTGGGTGCCGAACACCTGGTATACGATACCGCCAATGATGACCCAGGAGATAAAGTGCGGGATATACAGAATTGTCTGCGACAGCCGCTTGAACCACTGGTGCCTCATCTCGAACAGCAGGACAGCCAGAATGAGCGGCGCCGGGAATGAGACGAGCAGATCGAGAAAATTGAGCATCAGCGTATTGCGCAATGCGAGATGGAAATCCCGCATCGCGAATACTTCCCTGAAGGCATCCAGGCCGATCCACTCGCTGCCTGTAATCCCTTGAAAAAAGTTGAAATCCTTGAATGCAATCTGAATCCCGTACATCGGGCCATATCTAAAGATTAGAAAATAAGCAATTGGCAGCATTAGCAGCGCATATAGCTGCCAATATCTCCGCATATAGGTGCCCATCGGCCTTCTCCTCCTTCCTGACCACGCAGGCAGTGCCGCGAGCCTACTTCGATTTCATCTCCTCATAGACCGCCTTGCGCTCATCCAGTATCGCCTGGCCGCCATTGCGCATGTAATCCTCCAGCATGGACTCATAGATACTGTCGAACTGATCCGGCTTGGCCATCGTTGTCTTCACGATGATCTCATTGAACTTATCCAGCAGGGCCGTTCCGAATTTGGTCTGCGCCTCGATCGGTCGCGGCATCGGCACGAGCGGGATCGTATCCGTATTGGCAATCTGCTGCGCCTTCGTGACCTGCTCCAGAAACTTCTGCGGGAATTGATACGCACGAGCCTGCAGGTTTTTCTCCAGACTGCCGAACTGCTTGCCGTTGGATACGATGGCCAGATCGCCGACATTGAACATCCGGTTAATCGCTTCCTCTGTCTGATCGTTCTTTGTCACCGGGATGCCATCAACAAGATCGTAGTTCTCGCCCTCTACCCCGTTCTGAATCGTGAACAGTACATCCTCCTGAGCCATCCAGTCGAGATATTGGATCGCCTCCACCGCGCGTTCACTTGATTTTGGTATCATAATATACATCCCGTTTGGTGCATATTGCGGCTTGGCGTAGATTCCTTCCTCATTTTTATATACATCGATCGGTTCGATGACTGCACCCGGCACATTGTTCTGGAGCGAATCATAGGAACCATTCTCATAGAAAATATTGATGTCATCCTCGCTGAAAAATCCTAGCTTGCCTGTCGCTATATCCTCGCCCAGCTTCTTCTTGTCCTTGTCCAGCCCAAAATCACGGCTCATCAGCCCCTCGTTATAGAGCTTGTTCATGAATCGCAGTCCATCCTTAAACCCTGGCAGCAGCACAGGGTACTCGTTCGAGCCTAGCTGCTGGGTCAGCGTGTAGCGCTCCTCCTCCGTGAGAGGCTTGATGAAGCTCCACAGCAACGGCTCGTACTGAGCAGATGCTATCGTCATTCCCATCGGGATGACCTGGCCCCCGGTAGCGCCTGGGTCCTTCTCCTTGAACGCCTTGAGCGTCTCGTACAGCTCGTCAGCATTTTGCGGGATGGGCAGGTTCAACTTCTCGAGCCAGTCCTTGCGGATGAAGGAGGCATACTTGCCAGTATTCGAGCGTCTCGCTGGAATGGCGAACTGCTTGTTATCGTATTTCCCATAGTCCAGCACATCGTCACCCAGCAGCTTCTTCAGGTTCGGCCCATGCTGGTCCAGCAGCTCCTTCAAGTCGGTCAATCCATCCTGCTTCGCATAGCGATTGAACGTATTGGTGTCATAGGTGAATACAATATCTGGAACGCCGCCGCCGCTGGCCATCAGCACATTCAGCTTTTCGACCTCCTCGGAACGAGGCACCGGCACATACTGCACGTCGATGCCGCGTGGAGCTCCGAAGTTCTCCTGAACCCAACGCGACCAGTAGTTGTCGGTAATCGTGTAGCCCTTGGGTGAATTCCCCCTGTCGAATATTTCCACCTTCAAGGTTACCCGTTCCTTCTCCCCTGCATTACTGCCGCCCCCTTGCGTTTCCGGCTTGGAGGAGCACGCTGCCAGCAGCAGTGAGCAGATTAGTGCAATGGCGATTGCCGGCATGGCTTTGGTCTTCCGTGATGGTGTCGCGGTGTTGTGTTGATGGACGTCCTTCATTGTCCCAGCCCCTTTATCTATCCGAATTTATCCCCGGCAGCGCTCTTGCCTATGATCCGTATTGTGCCGGAAGCGTAAGTGAGCTATCCGCTTACCGCCTCCATTTCTGGAACACACTAGGATAGTATGCGCTTTCAACGCTAAGCAGCCAGCCCTGCCTGGAATGACCACAGTATGACATGGCTGGCGAACAACGGGCAATAAACATGTTTCCACGCGCTAAACCTTTTTGCTCTTGGCTTTACGCTGCTGATCGGACGGGCGGGATAAACCGGTTTCGTGCACTACACCTTTTTCGCATAAGGCTCAGACGGGGTCATTCCTAGCTTGCGAAACTCACCAGGGGTAACACCTACCACCCGCTTAAACACTCGGCCAAATGTAATGGCATTCGCATACCCTACCTCTGTCGCGATCTCCTGCACGGGCCGCGCCGTCGATGCCAGTAGCTGCTCCGCATGCATGATACGCAGACGAATTAGAAAATCTACAAATTTCATATTGAATTCTTCTTTGAACAGATAAGACGCATACTTGGGCGAGATCTGGAATCGGTCGCTCAGATGATTCAGGGACAAGTCCGGGTTCTGAAAATGCTCCTCGATATAGCCGCGCATCTCCGTTACCATCGCACGATGGTTTTTCGTCTCACACATCGCCACATACGTTCTGTACAGCTCTGTCATATAATCCTGACATACGGTTGAAAGTTGATCGAGTGTACCGACTTCCTCAAGTGCTCGCTTCCACAGCTCGGCCTTCTCCCCCTGGATATACGTTCTCAGCTCTTCCGACAGGTGTCCCAGCTCTGTCCCCAGCATCTCCAGCAGCGTGTGCAGCAGCAGACGAATCTCCTCATCCTTCAGACGCTCTTCCCTGACCCGTTGCATCAATTGCTCCAACTGCTCGCGCCACTCCCCTGTCGACAACCGGAATTCACGGACGATGCTTGACGCCAACTGCAGATGACGATACCAACTGCCCTCAATATGGCGTGGCAGATCATCGCTCATCACGACCGTTTCCCGTCCAAGCGCCAGCTTATGCCTCATGACCTGCGTCGCCTCCTTGCATGAGGCGTTCATCTCCTGAAGCGGTACGAGCGGCCCGATGCCGAACAGTAGTCCCATTCGCAGATATTCCCGGATCCAGTCGGCACCCGCCGACGCAAATCTGCCGATATCCGCCTTCACCGCTGCCGCTCCCCCTGTGCCCCGATGACCGATCATAATGCCGATACGGCGGTCTCCCGTCCATTCCACCCAGCCCTCCATCTGCTCGCCGCGCGCCAGCTCCTGCAGCACATTGACGATCGCGAACTTGAGTGCCGCCTGGTCGCGGTCCGTGAAGTCCTGCGTGAATGCGGTATACTCATTTAACTCCACAGCTACATAAGCCCACTTATCCAAGGCCGCCGCCCCATGTGTTGGATACAGCTTGAGATGAGCGAACTGTTGCAGCAGATCGCCCTTGGCAATCCCCTCGGTCAGATCAACAAACAACTGCCGCCTCGTGACGAGCAGGTTCTCCCGCTGCTGCTTCTCGTAGTCCACCGTCTGCTGGATGAGCCCCTCTAGCGTCCGATCGATCTGGCTTAGCTCGTCCAGCCTCATCCCGAAGCTATCATGCCTTAGCTGAATCGACTCAATCCGGTTCATCATGACCCGGATCGGCTTATAGTTGCGGCGCGTAATATAGATAATGTAGAAGCCGGCGAACAACACGGTTCCGATGCCGATCGCAATCCACACATAAGAGATGACGGACACCCACATGAACAACTGACCTCCGACAATACCACTCTCGAAGTGCCAGCCCGTCAATTCAGATTGCACGACATTCAGCACACTTTCTCCAGAGCGAATCTCGCCCCCCTCCACCGCCCGTGTGGAGAACAGCAGCTTACCTTGGTCATCTCGAATGTTCAGGAAGGACAGCTCCTGATTGTTCATGGAACGGATCAATTGTCCGATGGCATATACGTCCGCATTAATAAACAGCAACCCATCCGTACCAAATGGCAAGGGCTCCGGCTTATACATTGTGATCACTTCTTTAGGCAGTTCGTTACTGAACTCCTTAAAGTCCCGAATCGTAGACCAGCGGCTGTAATGGCCGAGCCGCTCCGCCTCCGCAACAAAATCCCGGTCTGCGAAGTGCTTTAGGTCCTCAAGCCCGCTACGCGTCAGCACACGTTGATCAGCCCGACGATACAGATAGACCGAGTGGATCAGACTGTCATTGACAGTCAACTGGCGCAATCTGGACGCCGCCTCGAAGACACCCTGCGTCGCATCTTCTCCCGCGGAGCCTTGCAGGAAACGGCGGAACAGCTCATTCTTCTCCATGTCCTCCAGAATGCCCAGCTCCATGCCGCGCAACGACCGATCGACCGCATCGACTACATATTCCGTAGAGATCCGGTCTGCCTTCACCGTCTCCTGATGCGAGATTTCATTGAGTATGGTGAAGGACAGGAAGACGAGAATCGTAACCGTGAATAAAAAAATCGGAAAATAGGATAGCAGCATGCGATAATACCAGTTGGGCTTCCTCACAGTTCCACTCCTCTTTCCTGCAGAATTCAACTTCCTATCTTGTTAAGCTACCGCATGAAACGGACCTTTAATATTATAGGAAAGCGCTTTCCTTTATTGTAAGAGAAATGCTGGCTTTATTCAATGACCAACCCTGATATTCATCGATTCCCCCTCCACGCCAAACAAGCCCTCCACCAGCGTACATCGCCAGTGGAGAGCTTGCCATTCATTAGCCAGCTCCTTTAGAGAGCTAGAGCTAATCTGCTTATTTGCCGTCCTTAATTCCTTGATCCTGCACGTATTGCAGCCATTGCTTTTTGTACTCTTCCTGAATCTTGTCAAGTCCGGCTTGCTTCGCCTTCTCCATGAAGGTATTCAAGCCTTCATCGATATTTTTGACCAGACCGGCATTAAGCGGGAACAGATATTGCTTCTCGACCTGCTCCAGCGCTGCGCGCTCTGCCTGGTAGGATGTGTAGTCCTCAGCAAAACCAGTGAATTTGTCCGGTACTTGAATTTTGTCCAGCTCGTCGAAGATGGCCTTCACGCCGTCATAGTTTTTGTCGAACAGCATGTACTCTGGGTTACGCCATGCCCAACCATTCATGCCCTCGCGCGCGAAGCCATTGGAGTTAGCATCGCCAAGCATGGAATAGTAGCCGTCCTTAACTTCATAGTTCTTGCCTTCAATACCGTATTGCGTCAATTGATTGTAGCGTTTGTCGGTTACCATCTTCTCGTAGAACGCCAGAGCGCGCTCTGCATTTTTGCTGCTTGTCGGAATCGCAAATCCGTTATGAATCGGGTGAACTGGAGTCGCCAGTCCATTCGTCAGCGGGAATGGATGATAAGCCAGCTTCCAATCTGGATGTGTTGTCTGGATTTTGATCACCATGTCATTGAAGCGGTTCGGATTGTCACCCAGAATAGCGGATGCCTTGCCGCTCGTGATCTGATCTTGCAGTGTATCCTTCACAGCCAGCACGTTTTTCACCATATAGCCATTATCCTGCCAACGCTTGAGCGTTACGAGGTCCTGCTTCTGCTCATCCGAGCCCCAGTAGCTGTATACTTCCTTAGGTGTCTCATAACGAACGCCCAGTCCGTAAGGCAGCGCGCCGATCGGATCATGAGCGATGCCTCTGAAGCGATCCATCAGGTTTGTTTTCACATCCGAGTTCATGGACAGCGGAGTCATCGTTGGTTCGTTCTTTTTGATGCCATCCAGGTATTGCTCGAACGTTTCCAGGTCTACCGGCTTCGGCAGGTTGTACTTCTCACGCAGATCCTCGCGCCATACGAAGCCATCTGTTACGTACTCCTTATAAGTTGCTGGGACGGTGAAGATTTTGCCGTCGATTTTAACCGCTTCCCACATATTTTCCGGCACGAAGGAATACAGCGTTGGAGCTGCTTTAGGCAGCAGTTCATCCAGTGGCTGGAAGGCACCCTTCTTCGCATAGGATTGGTACTGCGTCCACTCGGCAGTGAAGATCAAGTCCACCTGTTGACCGGAGCCGAGCAACAGCTTGTATTTTTGATCCCAATCTGTCCATGAGGTGTAGTTGAATTTGACCGTTGCGTTCAGATCCTGCAGCGCCATCTTGTTGATCTCGTCCTGAATGATAGCCAGGTCCTTCGGCGCATCGCCCAGCATGTAGAATTGCAGCTCCACCTTCTTGGATGTGTCGATACCCGTTGCCGAGTTGCCCTCGGAAGCGCTTCCTGAATTAGCAGGGGTGTTATTTTCCTTCGGTGTATTCGTGCTGCCTGTGCTTCCGCTGTTGCCGCCTGAGCAGGCTGCCAGCACGGAAATGAGAAGCATAAGAGTGAGCATTACGTTTACTGCGCGCATCGTTGTCTTTCTCATATGAATCCTCCCTTTTTTTGGTGGTTCTTTCATCTATGTTAGCCAGTACGGGGGCAGCGCCCCCGCCCGGTTCTAACCTAACCTTTGACAGCCCCGATCGTTAATCCCTTCACGAAGTAACGTTGCACGAAAGGATACAAGAACAGAATCGGGCCGGTAACGATCAGCGACATCGCCATCTTCATCGACTCGGTCGGCATGTCGCTGCCGAGCGATACGCCAGTGCCTGCACCCATCTGGGCAAGGAAGCTCATCGCGTTGATAACATTGTACAGATAGTATTGCAACTGGTACTTCGACGTATCATTAATGAACAGGGACGAAGAAAACCAGTCATTCCAGTAGTTCAGAGCCAGGAACAGGCCTACGGTTGCAATGCCTGGCAGCGACAGTTGGAGCACAATGCGACTATAGATTGTGAAATCATTGGCGCCGTCAATTTTGGCGGATTCAACGATTTCATCGGGTACAGCGGAACGAATAAAGTTCTTCATTAGAATAATCAGGAACGGTGTCATAAGCCCTGGATAGATGAGCACAGTCAGCGTATCCGTCAATTGCAGATATTTGGTAATCAGGATATACCAAGGAACCAATCCGCCGCCAAACAGCGTTGTAAAGTAGATAAAGAATGAGAAGAAGTTGCGGTACTTAAAGTCTTTGCGCTGGAGCACATAGCCTGCCATTGTCATGAGGAACAGACCAAGCGTTGTTCCGACAACAGTCGTCGTAATCGTCACACCATAGGCTTGCAATACCTGCTTCGGGAACTTGAAGATCGTCGTGTAGCCCTCCAGCGAGAACACGGTCGGGATCAGGTTGTAGCCATCTCGTATTATGGCCTCATTTTGTGTAAATGACGCCGAGATGATCAGCAAGAACGGGAACAGGCACGCGACCGAGGTAATGATTATGACCACGTAAGCAATCAGCCGGAACCAGATCATATATTGGTCGTCTTTTATTTTCATCGCATAAAGCCTCCTGTATGAATAATCACTTAGAACAGCGCATACTCGTCATTAATTTTCCGGATAATATAGTTTACCGTCATAATCAGGACGAATCCGAACAGCGATTGGTACAATCCCGCTGCAGTGGACATCCCAATATCGAAGGTTACCTTGAGTGAACGGTACACATAGGTATCGAGTATGTCTGTCGTATCATACAGCATGCCATTGTTGCCTACGAGTTGATAGAACAAGTCGAACTGGCCCTTCATAATGCTTCCAAGCGCGAACAGGAGCAGCATCACAAACGTATTCTTCAGCATCGGAACGGTGATATACCAGATGCGCTGGAATATGTTTGCCCCGTCAATTTTGGCCGCTTCGTAGTACTCTTCACTAATCCCTGTGATGGAGGCAAGGTAGATGACCATGCTATATCCAAGGTTTTTCCACAGGTAGAAGATAATGATGAGGAAGATCCACACCCATGGCGTATTATACACATCCACCGGTTCAGCTCCAAAACGCTCCAGTGTGGAGTTCAGGAATCCGTTCTCATAATTGAACATGTTATAGACGATAACGCTCAAAATAACGAAGGATACAAAATAAGGCAGGAACAGAATGGATTGGGACAGCTTCTTGAACCATTGCATTCTCAGCTCGCTTACCAGAATCGCAAGTACAATCGCCAGCACATTGCCAAGCAGGATGAAGGCCAGATTGTAACCGATCGTATTAATAGTAAGCTTCATGAGGATGCCGGATTGGGCCAGAAACTTGAAATTATCCCATCCGACGAATTGCATATCGAACAGGCTGGTGTTGAACTCGAACCGGGTAAAGGCATAATAGATGCCCAACATCGGCGTGTACGAATTAAGCAGGAAAAATAATATTGTCGGCAGCAGCATGAGAAACAACAAGCGATTCGTCACAAGCTCCTTAATGAATCCATTCTTTTTTAGCATGAGGATGCTTCTCCCTTCTCCTTCACAGCTTCACTCGTCGTGGTTGTCGTGTGTGGCCCGTTGGCCTTGTGCACTTAGTGTACGACAGATGTTCACCCCCCGAATAGAGCAACTATTCAAGAAATGTGAACGAAATGGAGAATTGTTCAGTGAACAAATTGCACCGATATGACAACCACCCAGAACTCCGCACCCGCCTCCGAGAATTCTTGAACGATAGAGTAAAACCCTTGTCCCTAAAGGATTTTAGAGGGTGAACAGCAACTTACTTCACTGATGTACAGATTGTTCACACCCTGTCGGCCTGGTTCGTTCAGTTGAGGTATGCTCTTTTCATTGCGCAGGTTTTTGATTGATGATTATAATAATAAAACATACGCATCCGTTCATCTTGTGAACGAGGGGATCATCGTAGTAAGCGCTATCTTTTCATCTGTACAACATCGGCCAGCAATTCTGTAGAATTCTTTCTATATACGGCTACCGTATTGTATGTTTTGTACAAAGCAAAGGGGGTTATGAGCATGGCAGTACTGCACGTTACACACAACAGGAAATTATATACTCGACTGCTGCTCAGCATTACGCTTTGCATTGTCGTTACTTTGCTGGTGTCTTCTCTATTTTATTTTGTTACCTACACCCGAATTGATCTGAAGAAGGCCTACGAGAGCGATCTGAGCAACCTGCAACAGACGAGCCGCGAAGTGATCAGTATGACGGAGAGCGCTCAGGCCCTTTCCTTTCAGATTTACCGTACCTTCACGATCTCCAAGCTCATGTTCTATACACAGCCGAATATTTATGATGAGACGGCAGCTATGAGCGAATTGAACAACTATATTAGTTCCATTCCGTTCATCGAGTCCATCTATGTGTACAATTCCAAGAATGGACTCTTCTATACAGCTAGACGGGCTGCAGAGGGGGGGACGTTCAGCAAGTCCGAGCTTGCGGATCAGGGTATCCTGGATATTCTGGACAACTTCCAGCAATACCGTCCCTTCTCCCCCATTCCGCGAACGTATGGCGTCCCTACACTTGTCGGGGAGAACAAGGTTGCCGCCTACACCTATCTCGGCTATGATGCCATCGGACGCTCGCAGACCATTAATTCAGCCGTTATTGTGAACATTTCGGCAGAGTGGATGAATAAAGGAATCAGCGCAACTCGTAATGGAGCAGCGGGAATGTCCTACATTCTCGACAATCAGTCGAAGCTGCTGTTGGCCGACACGCTGCTTCCGAAGGAGCTGTCTGCTCAGGATCAGGAATTGCTTCAGAGCAAGGTGAGGGATCAGTCTTCGAATTATATTGTCGCCAACTTTGACGGGGAGAAGTCGCTCATCTCCTTCACTGCTCCCGATTCGCTGGACTGGCAATATGTCCGGGTGACTCCATACAGTACGGTAACGAACGCCGTCTATACAATTCGCAATAATACCTTGCTCATTGCTGTCATCATATTGCTGGCGGGTCTGCTGTTCTCCTGGCTGCTCTCGCGCGTTCTGTACCGTCCGATTCATCAGATCGTCGACAAGGTCCAATCGTTGGAGAATGAGCGCCGCAACAGCTCCTATACGATCAAACAGACCATGCTGCGCAACCTGATTCTGGGCAAGCAATCGATGAATACAGCTTCTCTTATGCAACGGCTCGTGGAGAGCGGGATTACACTGAATCTGGAGGCTCCTTACCGCGTCGTCATGCTGAAAATTGATCAGTTCGACAACTTGAAGGAGACACGCGGAGATGACATCAGTGTGTACAAATTTGCCATCATGAATATTAGTGGAGAGACGTGCATGCAGCACTACCGCACAGAGACCATCGATAGTGATGAGGACAGCGTCATTATGCTAATCAACAGAGTGGATGACACGAACGAGCCTGACGATGCACTGCTTCGTGCATTGCTTGGACAAGTGCAGCAGGCCGTGCAGGAGTATCTGAAGCTCGGACTATCCATCACGTACAGCCCGGAAGCAGCCGATCCTAGCCAACTGCGTGTACTGTATCGACAGGTGAAGGATGCCTCCAGGCATCGACTGTTCTACGGCTGGGGAAGTATGATAGATGCGCAGGCGATCACCGCATTAGAGACCAGGGAATACGTATTCCCTGGGGATAAGGAGCGCAAGATGACCGACGCGCTCATGACCTCCAAGACAGAGGAGGCCAAGAAGCTATTTGAGGAGATTGTTCGCGAGACGGCCAACTATCCGATTCATGTGATGCAGCTCGCCATCTCCCACTTGACGATGACGATTAATAACGTGCTGCACACGCTATACAAGAACAATAATCTCGATGCAGAGGCGAGTGCCAGCATCCAGATTCCGTCCTATGACAGATTCGAGACGTTGGAGGAGCTATGCGAGGTATTCTTTGCCCTGTTCGATGATATTCAGCTCAAGCTGTCCAGCAAGCGCACCACCAAGCAGAGCGAGCTGGTACGCAGAGTCAATGATCTGATTCATGAGAACTTTGACAATGCGGAGCTGTCGCTGAACTGGATCGCCGACAAGCTGGATATGTCCTCTGTCTATCTGAGCCGGATGTACAAGCAACAGACGATGAATGCCATCGTCGACATCATCAATACGGTCAGACTGGAGAAATCGATGGATTACCTGGAGAACAGTACCCTGTCTGTTGCCGATATTGCCCAGAAGAGCGGGTACATGAGCAGCTCTTACTTCCATCGCATGTTCAAGAAGAACTTTGGCGTCACGCCTTCGGATTACCGGAGATTAAAACAGGCAGAACGGGAGACCACTTAATGGGATACTCCCTTCTTCTCCTCCTTGGGCCATAGTGTATAGCTGAAGCTGATAAGAAAATCGATGCCGAGCACGATGGACCACCATTGAATGATCTGAAGGAGATCCGAGGTTCGCTCCGGCTCCCCGACGAGCTTGATTAATATATAGAGGACACCGCAGCCGATCGCCCAGGCGGCGAGATGTCGATACCAGCCGCTTCGCTCACGCTTGGCATGCTCCTTGCCCCACCTTGGCTGCTTTGTCGGCGCAGGCCCGCCGGCAAAGCGCTGAGCGAAGCGTACATCTGCCCAACGAATCATGGAATGGCCGAAGGCGACCGAGACGCCGATGTAGATGGCGGCAAGACCATGCACCAGACTGGCCTCTGCGCCACTGCGCAGGTGAAGGACTGCGGCTGCCAATAATGCCAGATCAATCAATGGCGTACAGATCAACAGCGCTGCTCCAGTGCGAGGAAGGCGCAGCATGTAACGACAGACTAGCCCAGAGAGCACAAACACCCAGAATAACACTTCACAGGCAATAATAAATACAAGCAAGTCGATCACCCCTTTTTAATACACATGTATTATATAACCCGTTTTTTATTATAGCCTATTTATGAAAAAAAACAATGGAGATATACTATAGCTATGCCAAAAATAGTCGATCATCATCAACGCAAGGAACAGCTTGCCGAAGCTGCCTGGCGCATCATCCGCCGCGAGGGGCTGGACAGTGTGTCCGTGCGGCGGGTCGCGAGCGAGATCGGGATGTCGCTTGGGTCGGTAAGACATTATTTTCATTCGCAGGATGAATTGCTCACCTTCTCTATGGAGCTGGTCTCTCGCCGAGTCAACGAACGCATCCTCAACTCTCCCTACACTGGAGATATTCGACAGGACATGGAGAGAGTTATCTGGGAAATGATGCCACTGGATGAGGTGAGGCGGGGCGAAGCCGAGATTTGGCTCGCCTTTGCGGGACGAGCCTCCTCGGATGAGTCCGTAGCTGCGATTAGCTTATCAGTTCACCAGCAGATTCGTGAGGGGCTGGAGAAGTTCATCCGTCTGCTGGTTGAGCAGGGACATGCTGCCTACGGAGAGCTTGATGCTGATTTTGAAGCGGCACGGCTGCATGCGCTGGTGGATGGGTTGGTTGTCCATGCGATCACACGACCGGAGCTCATCACTCCCGAGCAGATAAAGGACATCGTATCGCGTCATCTGGATCATCTATTCGCTCGCTAGATTGACTGCGACGCTACTCTTCATCCTTGTGACTGCGCCGAGAGACGTAAGCTGGCCCCCACCACCCGAGCGGCCAGCTCTATCTGTCCGGCTGTCTCAGGAAAATGATCTTCACGCCAACCACCTGCTGCTGCGCATCCACCCTGTAATACGCTCCATACGTCCCGGCTCCCATCCCGGTGCGCGATACCGTTCCACCAGGAATCACCCCTGAATCCCGTGCCTCTATCAGATGACAACAGTCCGTGTACCACTGGCTGTCTGCCGCTTCATGGTCTGACTCTGTCCCAGAAACGCGATAGGATGCCCGATCAAAGATACCAGCCTGTCCGCTGACAGCACCTACAATGAAGGGACACTTCACCCAGTCTCCATCCTCTGTACCGTGCTCCGTATGAAAGGCTATCAGAGAAGCACAAGCCTCGCCCCAATTTTCCAGCTCCATCCACTCGGACACCGCCTGCCATGTGCCGTTTCTGACGGGTGATGCGACACCCATAATGGTACTCTCCCTGTTCAGCTCATGGCATGGATCAGCCACAACAAGCTCTCCCGAGCTCACGATGAATTGTCCTAATGCTATCCTCATTTTGTATACCTCCTGCATGGCTCCATGTAACCCGCGCGAGATGGCGGGCAAGACGTTGGCTCTATCTTACCACACCTTCCCGATCCATCCTCTGCGAATTCTGCTCATTTCACTAGAATCGACATTTGCGCGTCAGACTCCCGATTTTTAGTGTACAATCGTAAGGACAGCATAGAATGATAGACAGATGCTGATGCGCAGAGAGCGCATATGAATCCGATCCGAAGGAGATGAAGTCATCATGTCAGTAGGAGTGCTTGCCCATCTGTTTGGCAGCCTGCCGTACCGCAGGCTTGCGGAGGAGGTGGCAGCAGCCGGCTTCTCCCATGTGCAGCTTGCGCTGTGGAAGGCGGTCAGCGATGTTGATTTTAGCAAGTCCGGTATGCTAAGCCCAGGCCTTGCACAGGAGCTGGGGCAATCCTTCGCCCGGCAGGGCGTATCCATATCCGTGCTCGGCTGCTATGTGCACCTGTTCGACAGAAATGTGGAGAAGCGCCGAGAGAATGTGGCACGCTTCAAGGAGCTGCTCCGTTACGCCAGTTGGATGGGCTGTCCGATCGTTGCCGCTGAAAGCGGTGTTAATCCGGGTGGGGACTACACCGAGGAGGACTGGCGCGCGATGCGGGAGACGCTGGAGGAGCTGGCAGCCGAGGCGGAGCGATGGGGCGTATTCGTCGGCATGGAGGCCGCTGACCGCCATCTGATCGGCACTGCCGAATCGCTTAACAGACTGCTTGAGGAGGTCCCCTCGTCTAACATTGGCGTCGTCCTTGATCCGGGCAATCTGCTGAACGAGGATAATTTCTCCCGGCAGGATGAAGTGATCGAGCAGGCCTTCGAGCTGCTGGGCAATCGCATTATCGCATGTCATGCGAAGGACAAGCTGATGACGCCGGAAGGCACGCTCGTCACAGTTGCGCCGGGTCAGGGGCAGATGAACTATGAGCTGTACATGGAACGGCTGCAGCAATATAAGCCGCATGTCCACATTATTATGGAAGCGGCATCCCGATCTGAGATGACGGCTTCAAAGCAGTATATCGATTCGATTCGCGCGCGGTATTCGGCCAGTTCGCATCTATAGCATTCCATTCCTACCCGATTCTGTTGACAGCAGCGGCAATATAAGCAGCCGCTGCTGTCATACAAACATCGCGGATATGTGTCTAAAATGCGATGTTTCCCCCCCGTTATGGCCTTCTCCAGCAAATCTTCACTGCCTCAACATATGTTCAACTCCTTCCCGTTGCAATAGTTCATGAATATCAGAAATGTTCAATTGTCTGTTGTAGAGCGCTTTGGTTATGTTTAGAGAGAAAATTGTTAGCGTCTCTCCGGGCGCTTCAGCCTGCTGTATCACTCGATTAGCCCTCAAGCCCCCGCAAAGTAATGAAAATTAAATGTTATTGACAACGCTTACATACGGAACCGCATTTCCTTGACGGGATGACGGCACCGAGGGCGGCAACGGATGGTTGAAGCTTCGGAGACGAACGATGAAGGAGGTCCAGTGAACTGTCATGGAACAACATCAATCTAAATCATCATCGCCGCGTACACGTAAAAAATGGGTAGCCCTGTTGCTGTCCATCACTATGGTGCTCAGCCTGCCTCTTCCGGCGATTACAGCCGCGGAGCCTGCTGCTCAGACACAACAGGCGCAAGAGGAAGCAACCAGCACAGATCAGACAAATGCAGCCTCGCAGGAGGAGGCTCAAGCCCCGGACTTGGAGGAGCAGCCAGAGCAAGTTCAAGCTGGCGAAGAGCTAGATCAAGAAGGTCAGGAAGGTCAGGCAACGGAAGAATTGCCTGTGGAGGAGCAGGAGGCCAGTGAAGCAGAGCCGCTGCAACTGAAGGCGCTTGTCGCTGACGGCCCTACGGAAGCGGAGCTGGAAGCCAACGATTATATCTTGTACTTTGTCAATGCAGGGGATACGACTCCGGCTACAGCAGAGAGCGGCGATAAGCTCGGCCTGTTCGCCAGCTCGACCGAGCAGTCTTTCGGTGCAGATAGCGTTACGGGCAAGCAGTGGGGGCTGCGGACAACGACGACCTCCACGTCTACCTCGGACGCCTCCAGCAAGACCGGGACGCTGCGCTACTATAATGGCCCACAGACAAGAGATAAAGCCATCCAATATGATTTTGAGCTGCCTGAGGGTAAATATGATGTGACCTTCGGCTTCTTCAACCCATGGAGCGATCGGAGTGTCAATCTGATTGCCGAAGGGCAAAACTTAAGCGGCGACTACGCCATCGGCAGCAAGGTGCTGCGCGAATTCGTCTACCGTGGCCTGTCCGTGACGGACGGAACGCTGAATGTGGCCGTGCAGGGACCCGCAACCGGGACTCCGAATCAATGGAACGACCCACTCATCAACTATATCATTATCCGCAAGCACAATGTGATGGAGTACAGCCAACTGCAAGCCTTGATCACTTCGGCTGGAGCGCTGGCGAACAATCCCGACTATTCCGTCTATTCCGTCCAAGCGCTGAAGAAGGTACTCGCAGATGCTCAGCAATTTCTGGATACTGCTCAGCAGAATAACACCGATGTGCTGACGGTACAGAACGAGCTGTATACCTGGCGCAGCAGCATCCTGAAGGCGCAGGGCGCGCTCGAGGCGGCGCCGGTCTATAGCTCCTTCCGTCCAGGTGAGGTATGGAAGGATACGAACGGCGCGCCGATTCAGGCACACGGCGGCGGTATTCTGTATGATGAGAACACGCAAACCTACTATTGGTATGGTGAGGATAAAACCACCGGGTATTCCCCGACATTAGGTGTGCATGTCTACAGCTCGAAGGATCTGTATAACTGGAAGGATGAAGGGATTGCGCTGACTGCAATCAAATCGATGGAAGAGTTCGAGTCTGATCCGCTCATCTCCAAGCTATATGATGGGCGTGCTGACAAGGACGACATCTATAACGACATCGGGTCGACGCGTGTTCTGGAGCGTCCGAAGGTCATCTATAATGACAAGACGAAGAAATATGTCATGTGGCTTCACACTGATGGCCCGAGCACAACCTCGAACGCGAACTATGCCAAGGCCGAAGCGGGCTATGCACTGAGCGATTCCCCGACAGGGCCATTCGTATATGGCAAGAGCGAGCGGCTCGACCGTGCACCGGCCGACGCCGAATATAACGGACAACCCAATCAGCCAGGCATGGCACGCGATATGACCTTGTACAAGGATGACGACGGCACTGCCTATATCATCTACTCCAGCGAGGAAAACATGACCATGTACATCTCCAAGCTGAACGATGCCTATACGGATGTGACCGGCTGGCACAAGGACGGCAAGGAAGAGCGCGATGCGGAGTACAAGGCGGTATATGGCGAGGACTACGTGCGTGTGTTCCCCGGAGCACAGCGTGAAGCGCCAGCCGTGTTCAAGTACAACGGCAAATATTATATGATCACCTCCGGCGCCACAGGCTGGGATCCGAACCCAGCACGCTACACCGTAGCCGACAGTTTATTCGGGACGTGGCAGCCGATGCGCGACCCATCGATCGGACCGCTGGCTTCGACCACCCATGGCTCGCAGAGCACCTATGTTATTCCGATCGACCCGGCCAACGGCAAATTCGTCTATATGGGAGACCGATGGAAGGTATCTGACTTAGGAGACTCCCGCTATATCTGGCTACCGCTGGAGTTCGGCCCGAACAATCAGTTGATGCTGAAATGGTATGATGAATGGCAGTTGCCGCTGCTGGACTCGATGGGCAGCATCGAGATTGTGAGCACGCTGCCTGCATCCGTACAGGTCGGCAAGCCTCCAGTGCTGCCAGCACAGATTCGAATCAAAAAGGGTCAGGGCGGTAGCGAGCAATTGACCGCGGTGAACTGGACGCTCGACGCGGCAAGCTTCAACAAGCCGGGACGCGTCACCGTGCGTGGCGTACTGCCTGAGATGGCGAATAAGGAAATCTCGATTGCTATGGACGTCGTGCCATATAACACGGTCTACTTCGTTGACTCTGGCGGCGCGCCGACTACAGATGATGGCTCGGCTACTGAGTACGCAGCATGGCTCAAGCTGATGGGCGACTCGGTTCTGAATGCCGGCACGCCTGACCAGCAGTACAATCCTGCTGCTGGCCAAACCTGGGGCTACGTTGGTGATGCAACGAACACTTCAGGCAGCGCATCGGATGATATATTCGCGAATCTGCGCTACCTGACCAGCAACGCGGGCGACGACCTGTCCTACAGCTTCGATGTCGAAGATGGGGTCTATTCCGTCTACGTCGGCCTGTACGATCCATGGTCTCAATGGTCCAACGGTAAGCGCAAGGCCGATATTATCATTAACGAGCAAAAGGTGCATGAGACGTACACCTTCACCAGCGCCAAGGATGTGCTCGACTTCCGCAACCTTACTGTAGAAGGCGGCAAGCTGGATGTTACGGTTCGTCGTTCGCCTCTTGCCGGAGCATCCAGCTCCGACCCGCAGATTAGCTGGATTATGGTATCCCGCGAAAAATCCGCGCAGGAGCTGGCAGACGGACTGGTTATTGCGGCCCCAGCACTGGGCGCAACGGAGCTCACACTGCCGGAGATGCCAGCAGGCTACTCGCTGGCAATTACGGGCACAAGCCAACCGAAGGTCATCTCGGTGGACGGCAAGATCACACAGCCAAGCCGCAATACAGAGGTTGAACTGACACTTGTCGTTACACGGCAATTGGACAATTCGACAGGCACGGTCACACGCAAGGTTGTCGTGCCATCCAAGCAAGCGCCATATTATCCTTCGACTGGCACTAGCGGCTCGACCCCAGGCACAGGTACAGATGGCCCCGGCAACGCTGGTACAGGCACAGAAGGCACTACACCGGGCAATCAAGCGGGTGCCATCGTCATCGATGCCCCTTCCATAAGCGATCATACTGCTACCGTCACGCTGACGGCCAAGGCGGTAGAGAAAGCGTGGGAGAGCAGCAGCACGGCTGTCCTTGACCGTAGCGGGCAAGATCAGGCCAGCTCCTGGATCGTGAAGCTGCCTGTTGCTACGCTGGGCAAGCCGGCTGACGGCAAGCAGTTGCAGATTAAGACCGATCTCGGCGTAGTGACATTGCCTGCGGGCTGGCTGGCTGGCATGGCCAACTCTTCCGCTGAATATGTCGATCTGCAGATCGCGCCAGTGGCCGGTACGGATGCCACAGACAAACCAACGTTCGAGCTGAAGCTCCAGATGGATGGCAAGCCAGTGGAGCCGGGTCAAACGACTGGTCAGCTCACGGTGACACTGCCCTACAAGCTTGCCGCAGGCGAGCAAGCCGCACCGCTCGTTGCCGGACAACTGAATGACGCAGGCGAGGCTACGCCGCTCGTGTCCTCCCGCTACGATGCCAAGACAGGCACACTGACCTTCCTCGCGGATGGTCCAGGAAGCTACAGCGTCATCTATAATAACCGCAACTTCAACGATATGAGCAACTATGGTTGGGCTAGCATGGCTGTTGATGCTCTCGCTGCCAGAGGCATCATCAACGGCGTGTCCGCTACAGACTTCAGCCCTGCTGCCCAGGTGACACGTGGTGATTTCCTTCTCATGCTGACGCGCGCACTTGACCTGCGTGCAGGGAAGAGCGGCACCGCATTTGCAGATGTAGCGGCTACCGATTATTGGCACGACGCCATCATGACAGCGCGTGAGCTGGGCATAGCTGACGGCAAGGGCGGCAATCGCTTCGATCCGAGCGGAGAGATTACCCGTGAGGATATGTTCGTGATGACCTACCGTGCGCTTGCCGCAGCCGGCAAGCCGGTAGTTGGAGCAGCGGATCAGTTGGGCGGCTTCTCCGACGCATCCGCCATCTCCAGCTACGCCAGCGAGGGCACTGCTGCGCTGATTCATAGCGGCATCGTTAATGGCAGCGGAGGCAAGCTGAATCCGCAAGGTGTTGCCATCCGCGCCGAGGTAGCCGCAATGATCTATCGCTTAACCCAGGCTGTCTATGGGGATGGTGCAAGCAACTAGAGCCGTGAAGTAAGCGTGAATGATGTCTGTACGTCGGCTGTTCCGCTGGTCGTCCGCCTATCCGCTGTGCGGGTGGTCACAGCCGACTACAAGTGCCAATAGCACGAGAGCAATGAACAGCAAGTCCTCTATATCCATAGGGCCGCGAGCTGCCCTTTGTATGTAATAAGCACACTTTACCAGCACACCCCGGAATTGCTGATCAAACAGCATTCTGGGGGGTGCTTTTTGATGATTTTCGACCTTCATTCCCCAAGAAATCCAATCTTATGTCAAATAACTGGTTCCCTTTACCTACTTGTCTAGTTTTTGTTTAGAACAATATAGTACAATTGTCATATAGAATACTGCATTGATGTCTGGTTGAAGATTATGACAGACACGGCAGTTCAACATTCCGGTTCTCCATCAATTTGTCGAAATGAAGGAATACAGGTCGAGCAAGAAGGCCAGAAGTCAGCAGTGAAATGGCTGAATGGGCCCATTCCACATGCTTCGACCAATTGATAGAATAGGAATGAATGACGAGATAAGGGAGAAGATTAAGCCTTGAATGAGGAAAATGTAACCAGAACCAAACGCTCTCGAGGCAAGGGCTCGCTCAAGAAGAAGATCCTTGTCTCCTTGTATGCCGTAACCATGGTCACTCTTGTCATTATTTGCGGAGTATTATACAACAAGTACCTGAATCAGGTGGATTCCAACCTGAGTCATGTAGCTGCTGCAGGCAAGAATAACGGAAGCGACTCCATAACGGGAACAGCCAGCCCAGATAACAGCCTGAACGGATCGGACGAGTCGACCTCCGGCGATTCACCCATCGTCGCTGACGATGCCTCGGCACCTAAGGGCGGTGACCCTGCAACTACGCCGGTGACTCCAGATACGCCAGCCAGCGAGCCGGCTACACCCGTCAAGGTGGAAGAGAAGACGCCAGCTAAGACATCCAGCACCAGCTTACCGTCCACAGGCGGAGCTGCCGGCTCGAAGGCTGTCGTCCGTGTAGCTGCACCCAAAGAGACCTCCACTGTTCCAGCAAAAGATACAACGGCTGACCCTTCCGCAGTCGATACCCAAGGAGGCACAAAAGTAGACGATCAGCCTGCCACCTCCTCGAGCGGGAGCAAGCAGCAGGTGAAGCTGCCTACCACTTACGTTGTTCAGAAGGGGGATACGCTGAGCATTATTTCCGAGAAGTTCTATCATTCCAAGGAATATTTCTCTGTCATCGCAGAGCATAACAACATATTGTTCATCAATGACATGAAGGTGGGCGATACGCTGAATATCCCGGCATTGCCGGCTGGCAGCGGCAAGAGCAGCTCTTCATCATCCAAGCCAGACTACTCCAAGGTGACGCTGCCTGCGACCTATCTTATTCAGGCGGGCGACACGCTATCGAGCATCTCGCAGCAATTCTACAAATCGAAGAGCCATGTCGAGCTGCTCGCCAAGGAGAATAACCTGGATGTCAATACTGGACTGAAAGCGGGCAGTCACTTGACGATCCCGGCTCTGGACAGCGCCGCAACAACTGAAGGAGCTAGTGCAAGTGGGTCTAGCAAGTCGAACGACTCCACAGGCAATTCGTCCAGCACTGGCACATCCACAGGCAGCGGAGCCGTTGTGGACAAGCTCGAGAAGGACAGCGCTGATGAATATGAGACGTCCGATCATACAGTCGCCAAGGGCGAGACGCTGTATAGCATCTCCAGAACATATTATGGCTCCAATGAATATGCAAGCTTTCTTGCCGATTACAACCATGTTGTCGATATGGATAATGTGAAGATCGGTACCGTGCTTAAAATTCCGAAGCTCAAGTAAGCAGAGCAGAGCCTGTGACCGACACCCACCGGTGAAATGAGTGCTTCATTGATGTGCAAGGCACACAAGTCGTTCACACGATCAGAGGTGCCCCCTCACCTGCACAATAGGCTCTGAGCGATCATGAGCAGCATGAGTCTGAGTAATAATGCCTGTAGCCAGCAGCCCCGCCGATTCGGCGGGGCTGCTAGCTGTGTATAATCTGACATGGGCAACGTTCATTTCGTATGGAGTCGCTTATCACTTTACTTTTCCATCCAATTATTACATGAAATTAGCACTAATTTCTGAGGTAGAAATCCACTGTCCTTCATAGTATATTATTATGGTAACGCTTTCATTTTTTAGTATATTTCACATTTCGAGGGGGGTTTACGTAATGAAACGCCAAGGAAAAGGACTCATGCTGCTCATGACACTGTTGCTTCTGTCACTGCTTGCATCCGGGCTGGCCAGCGCAGCGCCACAAGCAGGAAGCAGCCCAGTGCAAGCTCTCAGTACAAGTCCGATGCAGAACTATGTGGATGCGATGCAGCCCGGCTGGAATCTAGGCAACAGCTTCGATTCCGTGGGGCTGGGCGGCACCTCCAATCCGTCCGGCGAGGACGAGACGGCATGGGGCAATCCGATCGTCACCCAGCAACAGATCCAGCAGATTGCTAATCAGGGCTACAAGAGCATCCGCATCCCGATCACCTGGGAGCACAAGCTGGGGACAGCACCGAGCTACACGATTCAGCCTGCCTACCTGAACCGGATTGAGCAGGTCGTGAACTGGTCGCTGAATGAAGGACTATATGTCATGATTAATATTCATCATGATTCATGGAGCTGGGTGAACAATATGGGCAATCAGCGCACCCAAGTATTGAACCAGTTCAATAAAATCTGGGAGCAGGTTGCGGATCGCTTCAAGAACCATTCCAACAAGCTGATGTTCGAGAGCATTAATGAGCCACAATTCAGCAGTTGGGGCTGGTATGGCCAGCAAGAGATGCTGGACACGCTCAACAGCTCCTTTCACAGCATCGTTCGTGCCTCTGGCGGGGAGAACGCCACACGGCCGCTTGTACTTCCTACGATGCATACCTCATCCGAGCAGCAGCATCTGGATGCCTTGTACAATTCCATCATCTCGCTTAATGATCCTAATCTGATCGCTACGGTGCACTACTATGGCTTCTGGCCATTCAGTGTCAATATTGCAGGGGTCACTCGCTTTGATGAGCAGACCCGAGCCGACATCATCTCCTCCTTCGACCGGGTGCACAATACCTTCACTGCCCGTGGCATTCCGGTGGTCGTGGGGGAGTTCGGCTTGCTGGGCTTTGATCAGCATACGGGTACGATTGAGCAGGGAGAGAAGCTGAAATTTTTTGAGTATATGATCTACTACGCTCAACTCAAGAAGCTCACGCATATGCTATGGGACAATGGGCAGCACTTCAATCGCTTGACGTTCCAGTGGAAGGATCAGCAACTGTTCGACATGATGAAGGCAAGCTGGACTGGCCGCTCAGCAACAGCCAGCACCGATCTGATCTTCATCAAGCAAGGACAATCTGCCGCCGACACCCCTGTTACGCTGGCTCTGAACGAGCCAGGCAATCAGTTCCTGGGGCTATCCGTTAATGGAGCCAGCCTGAATCCGGGCACCGACTATACCTTGAACTCCGGCGTACTAACCTTCAAGGCCGGACTGTTGAACAATCTGACAGCCGGCAAGCCGCTCGGACATAAGACCGTCATCAAAGCCTCCTTCAGCAAGGGAGCGAGCTGGCTCTTCAACGTCATCGTGTATAACACGCCTTCCCTGTCTGCCGCGTCCGGCCAGACGAGCAGCTTCGCGATCCCGACCTCCTTCAATGGAGATCAATTGGCGACGATGGAAGCCGTCTACCCGAATGGCAGCAACGCCGGACCGCAGAACTGGACCTCCTTCAAGGAGTTTGCTTATACCTTCGAGCCATCCTATGGCAGCAACCAGATTGTGCTGAAGCAGAACTTCTTCAATGATGTAAACAACGGCACCGTCATTCTCAAATTCCATTTCTGGAGCGGAGCCGTCATCCAGTATACCTTGAACAAGAGTGGGAACTGGGTGAGCGGTACGCCTTAACGAGCGCTTCCCATCCTCCTGCCCTGCAAGCAATAGCCGGGAGACCACGGCCACAGCCCTTGCGCCACTCTGTGGCGGCAGATTGCGGATCACATGCGGCGGCGTAACGGCATAATACCCTTGTGGCCCTGCATCACCACGCTACATCTTGCAAAGAAGACGCCTGAAGGCCCATTGAAGCAGTGAGCCGTGTTCCCTTGCAGGACACGGCTCACAGGCGGGTCAAGGCCTCTTACTCATGGGTTAGACCGCTTAGAACAACAGGACTGCTGAACAGTGCTTGCGTGAGCACGCACAGTCTTACAGATGGATTGCTGCCTACTTGAAGGAGGCGTTCAGCTTCTCGAACAACTCATCAACTGCCTGCTCGGCCAGATACGGCCCAAAATTCCATTTGTTCCGCGCTACATTGATGACGCGTCCCTCCGTGATGGCAGGAACCGTCTGATAGATCGGCTGCTGGAACTCCGCCTCCATCTGCGCGAGCTCCTCCTCATTCATCTGGGTGAAGAAATAATCTGCTCCCGGATGAACCAGCGTCTCCAGCGAGATAACCCCGCCTCCATCCGCCATCGATTTGAATTGCTCTGGCAGCGCAAAGCCAAGGTCGCCATAGATCAGCTTGCCTAGCGTGCCGCCCTCTCCTCCCAACAGCACCTCGCCTTTGTACAGAATAAAGGATACAGCCGTTGTCCCCGCTGGAACGTGGATGACCGCCTGCTCGCGCAGCGTCTTGAGCTTGTCCTCGAACTTCGTAATCCAGGCCTCCGCCTGTTCCTTGCGATTCAGCACATCCCCGATCGCGCGCAGGGTCGGCACAACATCCGCATCACCGCCCCAGGAGATCGCTACCGTAGGGGCAATCTGCTGCAGGCTGTCATAGACACTCGGCTCATGATATTCCGGCAGCAAGATCAGATCAGGGTCGAGTGCGGTTATGGTCTCCACATTGCCCAGCCCATCTCCGATGCTAGGCACATCCGCCATCTCCTTAGGGTATACATCCAGCACCATCTGATCCGATCCGACTGGCTTCATGCCAAGCGGCAGCAGATAACCGCCATACGTCAGCGCGACGACCCGCTCAGGCCGTGTCGGAATCTCCACTGCACGACCCCGAGCGTCCGTGTATGTACGAGTCTGTGCAGTTGTCGTCTCCTCCTGCTGAGCAGGCGTCTGGCCGCTTGGGCTGCCGCTTCCTGCCGTCTCTGTCTTGGCTCCGCCTCCTCCGCATGCGGCAACAAGCATCGTAAGGCTGAGCAGCAGCACAGCGGTCAATATGCGATTATAACGGGTATTCATCTCATCCACTCTCCAGGCTATGGTTTGTTGATAATGATTCTCTTTATTAATATAGCCTTTGCTTGCCTGGGGAGCAATTAACAATTCGGATGTATTTTTAGTACAGATTGAACCTGTATGAAGGCTCCGCAGCTTGAATTGTGCGGGCGTAACCCCGGTATTTTTCTTAAAGAGTCTGCTGAAATAATACATATCTGTGTAGCCGACGCTGCGGGCAATATGTGACACCGGCGCATCCGAGCGGGCGAGCAGCGACTTGGCCTGCTCCATCCGCAGTTGCATGACGTAATCGAGCGGGCTGCGTCCGTACTTGCGTTTGAACACCCGCGCCAGATAGCGGGTACTGTAATGAAAGCGCTCAGCCAGCATATCCATCCCTAGAGGCTGGTCATATACCTCATGCAGATGTCTGGCGATCTGCGAGGCGAGATCTGGCGGCTCGGCCTGTGCTCCGGCTTGCCTGAGCTGCTGGAGCAGCTCATAGACAAATTGGTAGAACAGTCCCATTGCCTGCACTCTCTCCAGCTCCTCGCCCGATTGCCAGCAGCGACGCAGCCGCTCTGCTAATGCCTGCAAGGAAAGCGGGTAACTGGGCTGAAAGCTATATTCGTGTATGGAACTATCGAGCCCTACTTGCCCTGAAACCATCTCCATGTCACGACCAACTCGCTGCTGCTCATCCAGCGGCTTATACAATATGAGCTCATAGTCAAAAGAGCCTCGCACTCCTTCAATATGCAGCGTGGCTCCCTTGCCCCCATGGAGTACAACAGGAGCCGTCCCCCATTGCTCCGCCTTGCCTAGAGACACTCTGGCTTCTCCGTCAGTCACAAGCACGAACGCAAATGCCGGTAGACGGTAGGCCACGCGCTCACCCGGCTGCAGGCTGGCGTGGCGTATATCGAGCAGCCGCACCGTTTGACTGCTCCATGCTGCCGCAATCTCCTTCCATGTCATCATCTGGCTCTCACTGCCCTCCCTGCGCCCCATCCTGATATTCTCCGCAGTAGCCCGAAGCAGCCACTATCGATGCTGCTCATACACAGCGGCCTTGCTGATCCGCCGGATCAGCTCTACCTCCTCTGCGGACAGGGGAGCAGTAGCCGCAGCCGCGACATTGTCACGAAGCTGCTCACACGAGCTGGCTCCCGGAACGACAGCCGCTACGGCAGGATGATGCAGCGAATAGCGCAGCGCAAGCTGCGTCAGGCTTCGGCCTGGCCGCTCCAGCTCGGCAAGCTGCTCGCGAAGCTGGCGCAGCTCGTCAAGCTCGTAGCCTGCCACGCCCTTGACAGGCTCCCGCCTGGCAGCCAGCGCCCCGCTTGCGAGCGGCCCGCGGGCAATGACGCTAATCTGCCTGTCCTGCAGCAGGTTCAGCACACTCTCCTCTGCACGACGGTCAATGATGCTGTACGAATTCATCACACTGGCCACATCTGAACGACTAGCATATTCCCGAATGACATTGGGACGAATCGAGGAGATGCCGTAGGCTCTGATCCAGCCCTCCTGCTTCAATTGCTCGAAGGCTTCGATCGTCTCATCGATCGGATCGTCGATCGTACCGCCATGCAACTGATATAGATCAATATAGTCCGTATTTAATCTTCTCAGACTGTCCTTGACAGCCGACAGGATATACGCCTTGGAAGGGTCCCAGCTCCATCCCTCCTGTCCAGGGATTCTGCGGTTGCCGACCTTGGTCGCCAGCACCACCTGATGCCTCCTGCCCTGGATGGACTTGCCCACCAGCTCCTCATTGCGTCCGCTGTCATACAGATCAGCGGTATCCAGCAGGTTGACCCCCAGCTCCAACGCCTCATGGATGATCGCTACAGCCGCTTGCACCTCCGTGCCCAGCGACATGCATCCCAGGCCGATCTCGCCGACCAGCACATCCGAATTGCCCAATCGATTCTGCTTCAATCTGATCTCCCCTTCTTCATATTTCATGCTCCGAACGACATTGCTCTGTCTGTCATTATAGCATAACCTTGCCGGAGCTCAGCAGTGGAACACGAAGAATCACGGGATGTCATGTGGATAAGTTTAAGAATATGGTGGACAATCTAAAATGCCATGTGGATAAAATACGGGATAACGGGGATAAAATGTGGATAAGTAATGAAAATGACAGAATTCACGCTCAATTTCTGTGGATATTAGGAGCGAAGGATGTGGTATACCTTTAATTTACAATCATCAGGGGCGAGCAGCGCCAGCCACTCCACCCCCACTATCCGCTCAAGTCTACTAGGACGTGCAGAAGCCTTATCGGACGACAACCGACTGCTCCGCCCCTCCTTGTCGGCATGCAGCCAGATGGCGATCAAGCCGTTCCTTCTCCATCCCGGCGAGCATCACGATGCCGATCCCATGCGTATCGTTCAACAGCCATGGCAGATCATCTCTGTAATAGGCCGCCGTATAGGAGTAGCCAGAGCCGCGGCATACGCCGTACACGTTGCCTGTCCGGTCAATCGCGCGGCGACATAGCCCTTCCCAGCCGCGCTCGACCGCCTGAATGCAAGCCTCTCTCACCGTCCCGTCAATCCAGCCGAGCCTCACCGCGCGGGCAAAGGAATAGACGAACATCGAGGTACAAGACGCCTCCTCATACGACTGCGAATCATCCAGCACCTGATGCCATAGCCCATGCTCCCCTTGGAGCCGAAGGTATCCCTCGCACAGCTCCACGAAAAATGCGAGCAGCCATCCGCGCTCCGAATCCTCCTGCGGCAGCTCGGCAAGCAGCTCCGACAGCGAGAACAGCACCCAGCCGTTGCCCCGCCCCCAGGCGATCTCGGTCGCCTTCCCACGGCGGTAATCGATCACATGCGACATGAGCTGCTGCTGCGCAATATATAGCGTCTCCTTATATAGTCTGAACTGTCTGGCCGCATCGTGCAAATAGCCAATGTCGCCGCTCACGCGGTAATAGCGACATAAATAAGGTACGCTCATGTACAGATCATCGCACCAGGCAGTGCCGACATTAAGGCGCTGTGGATCAGGGGTACGGTACAGCATTCCATCTGGTCTGCGCGCCTGCTCGCTGCTGATATATGCGGCGATCCGCTCGGCCAGTTCATCGCAATGAGCGATGCCGACACGCTGATCCGCAAGCAGCATGACCGCGCCGAACGAGCCGCAATCATCGAGACTGTCCAGCGTCGCCATCGTATGCATCACCGCCGAGGCGCCAAATTGCTCCTTATCCCATAGCGCGTAGCGGTAATGGCTCGTGCACAGCTCAATATGTCGCTTGGCATACTGCATATATTCCGCCCGGCCAAGCTCCGCCCCCGTCTCCAGCAGCCCGTACAGCGTCACGCCCAGCGGGTAATTCCACTTGCCGAACAATGGATTCTCGGCATAGATGCGAACCCAAGTATCCGGCGCATCCAGCCGCCAGAACACCTCCCCGCCAGCTAGCCCCGGATACACGGTGCACAGACGATCGGCAGGCGAGTCATGCTCCGGCCCGCGTTCCTCCAGCGGCAGCGGCCCCAGATAGAGCCAGCCATCTGCGGCGCCATGCACCGGCACCGGCGTCGTCTGCTCCACCCCGGATGGAAGCGGCTCCAGCTCAAAGCCCCAGCCCGCTGGCCCGCTGACGCAGCGTAGCAGCAGGTCGGTACGGCTGGCCCGCGGCTTCACCTCCACCGTGAACGGCCCCGGCTCCTCCACCTCAGCCTGCGCCTGCCCATCTACATATACCGTCAACGGCCCATAAGCGATGCCCGCCAGCCGAACGCCAGCCGGCTGGTTCCCTAGCCCGCGCAGTTGCGTCCAGCCGTAGGCGATTATACCGTCACCAACAGCCGCCATACCGCCATCGCCATCTGTTGTACCCTCCCGATCTGCTCCTTTCAGTTCGTCCGCCGCAGTGCCGTATAGGCGCATGATTGCCCCTTGCCCGGCCGCTTGCTGCGCGCTCCAGCTCGTATCTGGATACCAGCGGACACCCGTCTCGGCCTCCGACAGCCCCGCAGCGGGAATGAAGGCCAGCTCCTTGGTGAGCGGCTCAGAGTAGATCCACCCCTCCTGTCCTTCGCGCTCCTGCGAGGGCATGAGCAGATGCAGCGGCATGCTCTTGTAGGTTGCGGTGCCGAAGGTGCCTCCACAGCCTGTCGATGTATAGATAAAGCGCAGCACCAGATGGTTCCAGCCCTTGCGCATCGGGATGACCAGCGTTGCCCGATAGTCCGGGATATTCTCGTCCATCAGCGTCGTCCTATAGAACAGCTCTCCATTCACATACAGCCTTGCCGGACTGTCCGTCTCCAGTGCAAATCGCAGCTCTGTCTCTGCCTCGCACCACAGCTTGGACCATGCATAGATATACTGGCCGATGCAAGCATCCTCCAACCGGTCTGCCAGATCGAACACATAGCGATAATCCTCCTGCCTTCGAATACCGCGTTTGCTGTAAGCGCGATATGTCATCGGATGCGGCGGGTGGTTGCCGATATATCGTCCCGCCACCGTCTCCAGCACCTCGCTCACACGGCCGCCCGTCTTGGCGAATACACTCTCTTGCGCCTCTATATAGGCCATACTCCATCCCTCCTGTACTGCTGCAGCTTCCGATAGCTGCTTCTCTAATTAACCCCTGCTTAACCCCGTGCGGGGATACCTCCCTTGCCAAGGGCGAATCAACGCCATCAACCTGCTCTCCCCCAACAAGCGCCACGTAGACACAGCCGGAAGCCCCGTCCCGGCTGCGCCGCCTGGCGGCTAGTAGCTGCGATTCAATTCACGGTACTGGCTTGGGGTGATGCCTTCATATTTCTTGAAGATGCGGTTAAAGTAGGTATGCTGATAGCCTACTCCTGTCGCAATATCATGAATTTTGCGATCCGTCTCGCGCAGCGCCGTCTTCGCCTTTTCCAGTCGCAGATGGGTCAGATAGTCGATGAAGGTCGTGCCAGACACTTGCTTGAACGCACGGCTTAGCGTATAAGCGCTCGTACCGAATTGCTCGGCGCACCAATCGAGCGACAGCTCAAAGCTCATATAATGATCACCGATCAGCAGCATCGTCTTCTCTACCATCTGCTTCAAGTGATGATCCTGCTTACTGATCAGCTCGCGCACATACGGCCCCACAACCTTGTGGCGGAACCAGTCCAGCATCTCCTCCGGGCTGTTGCAGGCAGCAAGTTGCTCGAACAGATTGCTGCCCCCGAACAGCCGGATCGGATTGGTACCGGAATGCAGCATGGCATATTGCAGGCTGCCCAGTAATTGGAGCATCCCTTGCTGTACGACCAGCTTGGGCGCTCCACCCTCTGCCAGCTCGCCCAGGAAGCTCTCGATCAGCTCTGCGGCCTCCTCCTCGGAGCCGATGCGAACCGCATGAATGATCTCCTTCTCCAGCGAGAACGGATAGCTGAAATCCCCGGCAGCCGTTGCGCGCTTCTCCAGCCCATCCACATCGATAATTTGGCTGCCGCCGCGCACATCGACATAATTTTGCGCATGGCGCGCCTCTTCAAACAGCAACGGCAAATGCCTAACCTGCGTGGATGACTTGCTCATTGTCACGGTCATCTCCAGCTTGAGCGCACGCTCGGCCGCCTCGATCCATTCCTCGGCAAGCTCCGCCAGCTCGGAGCGCAGCTCCTTATCCGGCAGCTCCTCCGGGAAGGCAAGCAGCAGTCCGAGCGACAGATCGTGGAAGTTCAGCACCTGGAACGGCAGTTGCTGCGGCTCCAGCAGCTCGGCGATGATATTGACGGCGGCGAAGGTCACCAAGTCTTCATCACCTGGCAGGAAGCGACCCTCCAGGCGGGAGAAGCCTGCCAGTTGAATATGCACCACCACTAGCTGCCGACCCTCCACCTCCCAGCCATACTGGCGCAGCCGCTCCCGCAGCTCGCGCTCTGTCTGCGAGAACAGATAGCCCTGCACCACCTGCAGGAGCAAGCCCTCGCGCATCTGCGGCACATGAGCGGCCAGCTTGCCCATCAGCTCCTGCCGCTCGCTCGTCAGATGCTTCCACTGGCGCTCGATCAGGTCGAACTCATCGCGGTTGTCCGCCGTGCTGCGCTGCTCTCCCTCCTTGGCCAGCATGCCCATCAGCCGGCTGATGGGTGAATACAGGCGAAGCGATGCGCCCCAGGATAGCAGCAGTGCCAATAGCAGGCCGCAGCCGCTGACCCACAGCATGAGCCGCGAGACGAACAACAGCGGCGCCGTAATGGCTGACAGCGGAGCGGCCGACACATACGTCCATGCTTCCCCCAGCCGTGAGAATGATCCGGTGAACACAGAATAGACCGCGCCTTTGTACTCGTAGAGGAAGGAGCTGGAGCCGCGGGGCGGATCGGATGCGGACTCATCTGGCGTCTTCGCCCTCTGCTCCAGATAGGCCGCGCGTATCGCCTGCTCCAGCTCGCCTGCTGTGCCTGCACTCAGGAAATGTCCGTCCTCCCCGCTCAGCAGAAAGGTCGTGCCGCCCTCATAGGGCGTCAACGTATTCATTAGTCGGCTTAGCCACTCATAGTCGATAACAGCGGCAATATAACCGAAGGACTCCGCCCCGCCGCCCGGAACCTTCGTAATGAGCGTCATGCCCGGCGATCGCCATTCCTTGCCCGTGAACGATTGAAACTGATCGGTCCAATATTCGATGCGGGCATGATCCAGCCATCTGGCGTACTTGTTGCCTCCCTGCTCCGTTGATCCCTTCGATCCCTCTGGCTCCTCCGGCTCCCGCGAATCCCTCAGCTCATTCGTCCGCTCTGCTCGTGCGGCCAGATCGAGATAGACCTCCTTGCGAAATACGAGCGGACGCGGCTGCTCCAGGTACAGCTCCACGCTCGACACGAGTGGATGAGAGCCCTCCATAATGAGCAACGTCCGGTAAATGTCATGAATCTGCTCGTAGTTGTAGACAAAATCGAGCCGCTTGAGCTTGTTGTCAAACTGCGAGTCGAACGACCATTGAGAAAAGAGCATCTCCAGGTAAGAGAATTGGTCATCAATATTGTCCGCCCGCTGCTGTAGCTGATTGGCGTGCAGCCGTTGCAGCTCGGACTCAATCTGCTTCGTAGACGACCAGTAGATGACCGTTCCGGTCACCAGTCCCGGAATGGAGGTCACCATCAAGAGCAGCACGAGGCTCTTCCAGAAAAACCGCCGTGATTGCCTTCGCCTGGCCGTCCATCCCCTTAGCCCCGTTCTCTTGATGTCACCCATTCCCCATTCCTGCCCTTCTCTACACATAATCGTCCATGTCTTATTCCCAGCGTCAGCGGCTCACATCTATGTTGCAGCACCTCACACCTATGCTGCAGCGCCCCACGACTATGCTGCAGCGCCCCACGACTATGCTGCGACGCCTCACACCTATGTTGCAGAGCCAGCCATGAAGTTGCCCCAACGGTATATCACAATACAGGCCAGCGGCTGGAGCACTGGGCTGCATCAGGCTATTCGGTGCGCTTCTTGTAAGCCTCGGTCATCTCCTCGCTCATCTTCACCATGTCGGCATCGGCTGCCAGCTTGGCGACCAGCTCGTCCCAAGCCTCAAGAGGCTCGCGACCGAGTATAATTTTCGTCTTCAGATCAACGATCTTCTTCTCCAGCTCGGGCAGCGCCTTCTGCGCCGTCGGCGAGTAGAGACCGATCGATATATCAGCCACGCTCGTCTTCGCGCGCTCATCCTGTATCGACTTGTATAACGCATTGGACTCCTCGGAGAAGAACGGCTTCATCGAGCTCGCATACGGATCAGCCACATACAGAATCTGGTTCAGATCAGCCACGCTATCCGCCAGCATCTTCTCGGTATTGACGACGGGCTCGCCGTTCTCCAGCGTATGATGCACGCCCTCGATGCCATAGGTGTTCAGCTTGAACACATCGGGATTCATCCAGGTGTCCAGCACCTTGAGGATGCGCTTCATCTTGTCCTCTGGCACAGACTTCGGAATAGCCATTACGCCCGAGAAGCCTGCTCCCTTGGGATTGTAGCCGTTAATTGAGGTGACCGGATAGAAATCGGTAGCCTGCACCTCTGGTACGATCTTCTTCAGCTCATCCAGATAGTCGCGCTGGGTGCCCGCCTTCTCGACGATCAGCCCGAGCTTGCCCGCGCGGAACATATCCTTGATCTGCGTACCCTTCAAGGAAGCAAAATCAGCCGGGATCAGCTTCTCATCATAGGCCTGCTTAATAAATTCCAGCGCGTCGCGCACCTCAGGCAACTGAGAGCTATGCGTCATCCGGCTGCCGTCCCATTTCCAGTTGCCATTAACGCCTGTAAAGCTATGCTCGATATAACTGAGCGAGCCATACGGCATATCCGCGCGCGCCGGCTCGATGTAGGCGCCATAGCCCGCTGTATCGGGCTTGCCATTGCCATCAGGATCCTGCGTTACAAACGCTTTCATAACCTGATACAGCTCATCGGTCGTCGTTGGTACCGGAAGTCCTGTCTTATCGAGCCAATCCTTGCGCAGCAGGAAGAAGCTGTCGGCCTCAGATGGGCGTGGGCGCGGTATGGCATAGTTTTTGCCATCGGCCATCTTGGTCAGGTTCCACGCCGTCTCGCTGATACCGGCTGCCAGATTCGGATAGTCGGCAATATACGGCCCCAGCTCCCAGAAGGCGCCCTGCGCGGTCATCGTGCGGAACATGGTCGAGAAGGGATCATTAATGTAGATCAGATCAGGAATATCTCCCGAAGCGAGCGTCACATTCAGCTTGTCAGTGTAGTTGTTGGACGAGATCCACTGCACCTTCATCTTCGAGTTCGTCGCCGTCTCGACGGCTGCCTTCACCAGATTGTCATCCGACATCGGCTGCTGGCTGAAAAAATTCGTCATGACGGTAAATTCAACCGGCGGCTCCCCGCCAGCAGGCTGGGCGGCGCCGCCCTCCGCTGCACCACTGCTATTTCCTCCGCTCTGACCGCAGGCGCTTAACACGAGCGTAAGCGCAAGAACAAGACCGAGCCACGTTTTTCTGTTTTTCATAGTATACCCCTCTCTTTTCACGATTGGAATGATAAGTTAGCCTACTCCTTACCCTTTGATAGAGCCCACCATCGCACCCTTGGCAAAATACTTTTGCAGGAACGGATAGACACATAGGATCGGCAGCGTAGAGATGACGACAGCCGCCATCTTCAGCATCTCCGTCGGCGGCGTCTCCACATAGGAGGAGGAGGTCAGCTCGCTGTTGGAGGACGAGATCAGCAAATTCTGGAGCAGCACCTGAATCGGCCATTTGGCCGAATCATTGAGATACAGCAGCGCATTGAAGAACTGATTCCAGTACCCTACCGCATAGAACAGCCCGAAAGCGGCAATTGATGGCAGCGACAGCGGCAAAATAATACGTAGCCAGATCATCAGGTCATTACACCCGTCGATCGCTGCGGACTCCTCCAGCTCAGCGGGCAGACTGTCGAAAAAGCCCTTCATCAGAATAACATTCCAGCCGCTGGCCAGTGCAGGGAAAATCAGCGACCAGATGCTGTTCATCAATCCCAGCTCCCGCACGAGCAGGTAATTGGGAATAATGCCCGGACTGAACAGGATCGTGAACAGGATCATCAGCAGGATGACACGACGTCCACGCATCCGCTTGCGGGACAGGGCATAAGCCAGTGAAGCGGTAATCACAAGACTGCACGCCGTGCCGACGACCGTCAGGAAGACGCTATTGCCCAGCGAGCGGACAAAGGCGGTGGTCGATAGCAGATACTGATAGGCGGTAAAGGAGAAGCTCTCTGGAAATAGCACAAAATCCTTGGTCAAATATTCAGTAGAGTCCGTCAAGGATACAACAAGCACATAATAGATCGGAAAAAATGTAGCGATAGCGACCAGGCCGAGCACAACATAATTCAACTTGTTGAACAACCGGTCGCCGAACGATTCAATCATGCTCTCCCCTCCCCAGCGTAATGGATACCTGTTCTTTGCAATGCACGGTAGTGTACGGTGATGCGAAATGATTACGAATGGTGTTGCGCGTTCACGCACCTTGATGTGCGTGTTGACGAACAGCGTTACGCGTTCACGCACCTTGATGTGCGTGTGGACGAACAACGTTGCGCGTTCACGCTCCGACATGTGCGTGTTGACGAACAGCGTTGCGCGTTGACGCACCTTGATTTGCGTGTGGACGAACAGCGTTGCGCGTTGATGCACGGTTAGCCCATTTTAGTAGATGCCGTCCTCGCCGAATCTTTTCGCCAGCTTGTTGGAGAGCACGACGAGCGTCAGACCGACAACGGATTTGAACAAGCCGACGGCTGTGCTGAAGCTGAACTGTCCCTGCTGGATGCCGACACGATAGACATAAGTATCAAATACCTCAGCCACATGGGATACGGCGCCGTTATACATCAGAAACACCTGCTCGAACCCGACATCCATCATTTGCCCCAATCGCAAAATGAGCAGGATAAGCACCACATTGCGAATGCCCGGTAGCGTGACATGCCACATCTGGCGCAGCCGACTCGCGCCGTCCATCCGCGCCGCCTCATACTGCTGCGGATCGATGCCTGCAATGGCCGCCAGGAACAGGATCGTTCCCCAGCCCGCCTCCTTCCAGATCGATTGGGCCGTCAGCATCAGCCAGAACCCGTTCGGATTGGTCAGAAAGTCGATCCGCTCCAGTCCGACCGCGGCGAGCATCTTGTTGAACAGCCCCTCCCCTGTAGCGAACAGCAGGAAGGTTAGGCCTGCAATTACGACCCATGACAAGAAGTGCGGCATATACACAATGGACTGCACGATACGCTTATAGGACTGAATGCGTACCTCATTGAGCATGAGCGACAGCACAATAGGAAGGGGGAAGAACAACACCAGACTCATCAGATTGATCGCCATCGTATTGCGAAACAGCAGCCAAAAGTCCGGGTGAGCGAAGAAGGCGGCAAAGTGCTCGAAGCCGACCCATTCACTGTTGAAGACCCCCATGTACGGCGAGAAGTTCTGAAACGCGATGATGACGCCCCACATTGGAACATATTTGAACAGGATAAAAAAGATCAGGCCGGGCAAAGCGAGCAGATACAGATACTTGTTGCGGCTTAGCTCAGCCCGGAGGGCAGAGCGGCTGCCTGATCGCGTCCGCCCTGCGCCCACATTGTCCGGGACGGGCAGCCGATGGGAAGATTGGTCGGCTTGTGCCATGCGCAGCTCTCCTTTCTCAGCATGAGCATGCTGCAGCCCTCTCACTAGGATGTGTATGCCAGCTCCGACAGGAGCAGATGGTGAAGGCAACATTCTCACATAGTATGAATGGGGATGCTAGCTGTCGTAGCAAGGCGTGAGCCTCTGGCTCTTGGCTGGACGATTGTGCACCCTCGCCAGCCTGCAACGATGCCTGCGGCAAGAGGCTCCGCGCGTCCCTTCTTGCCCTCCTGCGAGCAACACTCGCTGTCGCCTGTCATCGTTGCGCCCTGACCTTCGCCAGCAGCAGCTCTTGCTATTCACCTTAGAGGACGCCCGGTTTCCCGGCAATTAGACATTTTTGCACAGGGGCAGCAATTGCCTGGAAGATCAGGCGACAGCCCCGGAAGCACTGGCTTCTCTGGGCTGTGCGAAGGCGGCTTGCACTTTGTTGCAGGGTTTATCCTGCGGTGAAATCGCTTGTGCACCTAGCCTTGGACAGACTGCACGCTATGGCTGGCATAATCGAACACATTGCCGTCAAGCATAGCAGCCAACGTACCGGTGACGATCACCTCCAGCTCATTGTCTCCTGCACGGAGCCATGCTGTCTCGCCTTGCCAACGGTATGGCGTCCATGGCCTAACGCCAAGCGAGTGTCCATTGATGATCACCTCGCAGCAATCATGGTAGTGAGCATCCCAGTCGCTGAACTCCAGCTCGAACCTTGCCGTCTCGGGCAGACGCTCCAGATGGAGGCCGCGGCTATAAGAGAGACTCCCCGCGTAGTACGGGTAGCCCGCCACTACTCCACCGCGCAGGCCATCGGCAGTACGGGGCGCGGCCGTCAGTCTGGGGCTTCCCCCCGGAGGTAGCTCCACACCGAACTCGCCTTGCAGATAGAGCGGGTCAATGACCCCTTCGAAGTCCTGACGGATCGTCATCTCCACCCGCAGTTCATTGCTGCCTTGCACCAGATAAGGGCCGATCGGACACCCCATGTTGCGGTGGTCATAGACACGGTGCGGCTGCAGCTCGTCAGGTATGGCGTGACCATTAATGTAGATGACGCCCTCCCCGGCGATCGCCTGCCGATCCATAACGAGCGTACACGCTTCAGGTAGCTGCGTGATCTCGAAGGACACGGTATAGATGCACTCAAGCGGGTAACGCAGCCCCATCTTCATCGGTGTGCCGAAGGTTTGGCTGAAGACCGCAGGGAACTGCGCCTCCAGGTCGGAGCACTGGTCGATGAAGGTCTTCGCTGGCACCCTCCATGGGCCGGCGAGACCCTGCGGCGTGCGCCATTGCAGCTCGAACTCGCCGAGCCGCAGGATATTGCCCTGCCGCGGGGCAAGCGCCCAGTTGCCCTGCGCCGACAAGCGCAGCCGCTCAGCCGCGGGCGCGGCAAGCGGCAATGCCGCGCCTGCGGAGCGGGACAGCGCAGTGGCGGGCGCAGTAGCCGCAAGCGCGAGCGGCTGAGCGGGTGCCGCGGGCTGAGTCGCGGCTGTGCTCGCGAGCGACTGCGGAGCGGGCGAGCTGCCGCGGGCGAAGCTGTGCGGGGCGGCAGCTACGGGTGCCGCAGGCGAAGCGGGTGCCGCGGGCGAAGCCTGTGCCGCGGGCGTGTCGCCGCCAGCGGCGATGGCGCGCGAGCCCCCGGGCGGCGGCGCTGCGCCCTCTGGCTGCGCCGCGGGCAGCCGCACCAGCAGCAGCCGCGCCGCGTAAGGCTCCAGCCGCAGCGGCACGCGCCAGCACGCTGAGCCAGCGACCTGCGCCGCCTCGGGCAGCAGCCATGCGCTGCCCGTCTCCAGGCACAGCTCCAGCACCTGTGCCTGCGCCGCAGCAGCTTCGCTGATGTTCAGAAGCTGCGCCAGCTCCAGCTCCAACAGCCCGTCCTGCGCCCCGCCCTCTTGATTCGTCACAAACACAGCCGCTTCACTGGCATGCAGCACACGTGTCTGCATCAGCAGCGACTGCGGATCATCTGCCAACCGCAGTCGTACCGCAGGCGGCGACACCCGTTCCAGCAGCCGCTCCAGATGCGGCCATACCCTCGCAGTATCCCCGGCCGCATACGGCAGATAGTATGCGCAGCCGCTCTGATAGAGCGGCTGCTCCACCACCGCGTCAGCCGCCCCGACGGGTGCTGCCGCGTTGCCTTGCCCGCTCCAGTAGTCTAGCTGTGCAGACGATGGCGCGCCGAACAACTGGAGCGCCTCCTCACCGCACGGGCTGCCGTTCCCCAACGATTCATGGGGGAGTAGGCCAAGAGCGATGATGGTGCCGCCGCATGCCTTGAAGCGCTGGAGCATCCGCCATGCCGCCCCCTCCAGATTCGTTAGCGGCGGAAGCACGATAACAGAATACTCAGCTTGCCCGATGCGAAGCAGCCCATCCTGCGGATGAGCATCCGCCAACAGCTCCGGGTCAAGGTGGTCGTAATCCAGGCGACTGCGCAGCAACTGTATGCCGATATTCATCCAGTCATCACGAAGCTGCTGCAGCCTCTGCTCGTCCGGCCCATCGGCCCCGCCGAACCGGAATCCCTGGAACGGGTTCGCCATGAAGCTCCAGAGCGTGGTCGTCGGATCAAGATAGGCGATGCGAATGTGGGCGCGCCCCTGCGACATGATATAGCTCAGTCGTCCCGTATAGTCGGCCAGTGTGCGGAAGTGCGCCCAGTATGGATTCTGAATAAACTGCGACGGCGGGGCATCATGCTTGGCGAGCGCGTCCATCGTATAATAGAAGGCGTGAAAATTATAAAAATTCGTCCCCAGCGCAGCGAGCCGATCGACCATCCAGCGTGCGTCCTGCAGCGTCATCGACCAGCCTACACTATGGAAGCACTCCACCAGATTACGCTCGCGTCCAAGCTGCCGGGATAGCGAGCTGATCATCTTCGGATTCTCCCGCATCGAGGTGAAATAGCGGCGCAGGCTCCAGTCCAGCGACCGTCCCAGCTTCTCATGTGCCGAGTCGCCTCCCGGCACATGGCTATAGGTTTGGGTAGCCATGCGCACAACGGGTACCTCTGCCACATACTCCAGTCCCTGACCCTCGCACCAGTCATGAACCTGCTGATGATACGAGCTGCGCAGCAGCAGATGAATAGTCTGATAGTAGTCGTAACGAACCTTGGCCGCATCCGCCGCTGTACGGTCGACAAGCGCATGCAGCCGATCAGTGAGCGGATAGCCGCAGCGTTCGCGGAAGAAGGCTGCGATGTGCCGCGACCACGGCATGCGCCCAAGCAGCGCAATCTCATCCGTGAACATCCCTTTCACCGTTACTCCAAAATAATCTCCGACGGCGGGCACATATTTGTCATGCGTCAGCCGAATGAATGTACTCATCGCCTCGCGGTTGCACGGGTCAACGAAGGTGCCGTAATATTTGAAGTCGTCCAGCTCTTGCTCCTGAAATACCAGCAGCGCCCACTCCCCGGCAGGCGCCTCCCATTGCAGCCGGTATACGGTGCGATAGGTGAAAAAGCGCTTTTGCGTGTAGGTCGTCAGTCCGGTCTTCTGGAATAACGGATCGGCCTGATGGTTGCCGATGCAGTGCCTGACATCGCAAGCAAGCTCCCAGTCGATGGTTCCATCCGCCCGCACCGGAGCAGCCTTGGCGTATAGAATTCGTCCCCAGGGCAGCTCCAGATCGATACGCTCCCCGTCCCTCGCCCGCACGAGACGATGCTCCAGCGTTACATGCTTGGCATCCGGGTGCTCCAGGATGACCTCCCCGCCTGCGATGCCGCTCGGATACGGGTACTCATCGTATAGCCAGACATGCATTTCCCTGGCAGCAGCATGCTCTACCGCCAGCCGCACCTTATCGAACCAGGCTTGTGACAAATACGGGATCGTCAGCCCCTGACGGGCGCATAGGAAGAAGCCGCCCACCCCTTTATCCTTCATCTCCTCTATCTGATGGCGAATCTGCTCATCGTCCATCTCACCGTTCCAGAACCAGAACGGATGGATACGGTATTGCATAGCTGGCGATTGGAATTTGCCCATGTCGATCCTGTCCATGTTGCCTCACACCCCTTACACTTCATTTGGATTTGTCTATATGCCGCTTAGACACCCACTGCTTGGCAACTATTGTAGAGGGCATTCATTTTACCGACAATGTGACTTTCTTGCACAGACTGGCATTCGGCATTCTAGCCGCGGCCTGCGGGGCTTGGATTCTTTTGCAGGACTTATACTTTTTTGCTCCGAGCGGCTCTTCCCTTAGTTTCTATGAGACTTCCCACCGTCTACGACTGCTTCGACCTGCAAAAAACATGTAAAAAGACCCATGTTTACAAGTAGCATATCGTTTAAGATAGAATTAATGGGCACATATGTACGTATTATGTCTAACGTTAACCAGTCTGGGCAGCTTTTAGATTCTTTACGTATGCCCTGCAAGCAATGGAGGAGGCCACGCTATGAACGTATGGGTAACCGTCAAAAGCCTGGGCAAACGCAAGCCGTCGCTAGCCAAGCACCCTGTTGCACTGCCCGATGTGCCCGCCACGCTTAGAGAGCTGATCAGATATATGGTCGCTTCGCAGCTCACATCGCTGGAGGAGCGGCAAGGCGAGCAGGAGCTGCTGGCCTGCCTGATGCCGGAGGAGCTGGATGCCCAGGCCGCGGCGGGCAGAGTCAGCTTCGGAGCGCTCTATAATCAGGAGCTGCCCAATCTGGAACGGGCGCTGGAGACCGCTATGACCGCCTATGAGGACGGGCTATATAAGGTATTTGTCGACGACGAGGACATTCGCGAATTGGACGCGCCGCTGGCGCTGAATGACGGGGCTGAGCTGGTATTTATCCGGTTCACCATGCTGGCTGGACGCATGTGGTAGACCGCAGGAGGAGGACATCTAATGAATTCTATAGAGAAGGTTCAACACTATACAGATCGGCTGCGCCAGAGGGGCAGTGAGCTGTCTCAAGAGCAGCAGTTGCTTGCACAATATATTAGCGAGTTATTAGAGCTGCGGCATTTCGGCGAGCAGGAGAAGCCCTTCCAGGGCATCGTGAGTCTGCTATCCGAGCAAGCACAGGAGAATGCGACTTTCCCGGCCTACTTCAAGCCGCTGCAGGAGGCTGCGGAGCAGTTGGGCAGTGAACTGCTGGGTGACCGCTTCCGCTACATCGTCCAGCGGGCAGCACGCTTCCCCCACAGCGTCTCTTACGCTCGCAGGCCTTACCGCACCGCAGCAGTGGAGCCGCACATCCCGCGGGTAGTGCGCAAGCTGGTGGAGCTGTTCCGCATGGAGCTGCATCAGTTCGTCCTCCTCGACTATCTGCAGGACAGAGAGACAGGCCGTGATTATATGTACGAGATTCGCGGCGTTATCCCCGATTGCATCGCCTATGCGCTGGACAGCGGCGATGAGCAGACGATGGCTGCATTGAGAGAGATTATCTATGGTGACAACCAGACCGCGCTGCTCGGAAACGAGATGATTAAGGGGATGCTGATGAGCGACCGCGAGGATGCTCATCAGATGATCGGCGAGCTGCTCGTTGCAGCAAGGCTGCAGGAGGGTCTGCGCCAGAGCATCGTAGAGCGTATGGATGAAGGAACGATCGAGGCCTTCATCTATATGCTGCGTGTCATTATCGATCACAACCTGATCCGATTCAGCTCCGTCGTCAGGGGATTGGCTGTATGGACAGGGCTCGGGATTGAATCGGCGCAGCAGCGCGTCACCGCGCAGCTCATCGAGCAGGCTCACGAGGCGCTGACGAATCGGCAAGCTCGCGCCTCCTGGCTGCAGGAGGACAACGCGAACAAGCTATTTCTGAGCCTGTGGGCAACGGCTGTAGAGGAAGAACAGCATATTGCAGAGCCAATAGTACGCATCATGAATGAAGGAGAAGTCTATCAGCAGATTGTAGCGCAATATGTGCTGGCAAGCAGCCAGAACAGCTCGCTGCGCCTGAATATCGCCCGTGGCCATCTGGATGCAGCCGATGCGGAACTGCTTCACTGGATCGTGCGGAACTATGACGCGAGTTACAGTTGGAATTGGACATTTGTCGACGGCGAGCATGAGAAGCAGCTACAGGTCATCCCGCTGACAGAGCTTGTGGACAAGGCGGAGCGGCGGCGTGATTTTGACTTGTTCCGCAACATGCTGCAGCATATCCCTGCAGGCGGGGCCGGGGGCGCATCGCGAGTGCTGGACTTCGTACATTATCAGATCGGACACGACGATATTGTACGGAAGATGCTCTATCTCGCCGCATACGACATGGATACCGCCTGGATCGCTGAGATCATCGGGCTCAAGCAATGGCTCAGCTCCGAGCTGCGGGGAGAGCTGCTCGCCCAGTTCGCGCAGCAGCCGAGCGAGCCCACACAACGCCAGTTCATCCTCGACAGCCTGTCCGACAAGAGCATACCGGTGCGCGAGCTGGCGCTGACCAAGGCTTCGGCGCTGACGCTCACAAGCGATGAGCTGGAGCAGTTGGAGTCACTGCTGAAGCTGAAGACCGGCTCGCTGAGACAGAAGGTCATTCAAGTCCTGCTGACCCAGCCAACCGAGCTGCTGGGCGGATCGCTGGAGAAGCTGCTGCGTGCCAAGAGCGAGCTGCAGCGGCTGGGTGCGCTGGAGCTGCTGACCGAGATCGCCTCCGACCCGGAGCGCAGCGAGCAGTATGCGCTGCTCAAGCCGCTGGCAGGACGGATCGCAACGCCGACAGCCAAGGAGAGGCAGCTGCTGGAGAAGCTGACGCAGGTGGATCATGCCTACACAGGGGCCAACGGCTTTGGCCTGTTCGATCCATCCCGAACCAGCCCCCTGCTTGCGGAGAAGCGCGACCTGGCAGGCTTTGCGCCACAGGATGTCTTTACGCTCCCGCTGGACAAGGCGGCTCGCATCCTGAGCGAGCTGGATGCGCTGGTACACGAGCATCGCGATGTGGAATACAAAGTGGAGTATTACAGCGGCTACTCGGATACGCTGCTGATCGGCACACGGCTCGCCCAGACCGTTCCTTACGCGCAGCGTCATGACATGCCGATGCTGGCGCAATATCCGCTGCATGACCTATGGCAAGCGTACTTTCAGCAGAGCGGGCTGGACAGCATGGAGCTGCTGCAGCTTCACTTCATCATACAACTGCCGAATCTGAGCATGACGCTTGATCATTTCTTCGGCCTGTATCGTCAGCAGTATGACTACGAGCAGCTACGCAAGACGCCGCTGATGGAGGGCTGGCGCAAGCAATTCATCACGCAGCTCTACCCGCTGGAATATATCGGGGAGCTGAAGGAGCGGATCGAGCAGCTACGCTACAGCAATCAGGTACAGGAGCTGCTCACTGCGGCCTATATGGACACGCCTAAGGCCGACACCTTTGCCATCGCCGAGCGCGTATGGGGTGCTGTAGTCGCTGCGATGCCTGCCGAGCGGCTGGAGAGCGATGCCGGGCTGCTGCAGCTCCTTGCGAAGCAATGGATCTCGATGGCGGAGAGCCGGGTGCATGATGACGACAGCTTCAGGCGTTTTTTTCAGTCGGCCTATCAATACAGTGCTTTGTTCCGGGACGAGGATTACTCGCCTCTGCTGAGATTGCAGGATTATCTGCGTGCGTACAAGCTGCGTCAGATCGATGCGCAGGAGATCTATTACCAGGTGATGCTGGGCAGAGACCGCTTCATGCTGCTCCGCGATCTGACCTCGCCGCGCACGGAAGGCATTGCTGAGGATGCCGAGCTGCTTCAGCTTCGCAATACGGTTGCCAGCCGGATCGTGGAGATCGAGCGTGGACGCGGCGAGCTGCCGACTGAGGTCAGCCCGTTGGCGATGAAGCTGCAGCAGATCGAGGGCATGGAGCATTGGGTTCATCTCGTGTCCGCCATGGATCAGGATACCTTCGTTCGTGGCTATATCTACAGCTATGGCGGGCAGACGACGCGCAAGGAGACGTTCAGCTACTTGATCAAGAACTGCCATCAGGCACCCGGGGAGGATGAGCAACTGCTCAGCCAATTGCTGGAGCACTATCCCGTAACGGAGAAGAAGCTGCTGGAGGCGGCGATGTATGCGCCGCAATGGCTGGAGATCGTAGCGAAGCATCTGGGCTGGCCAGGGCTGCGCAGCGCAGCATGGTATTTCCATGCTCATATCAATGAAAGCTTCTCGGCGGAGAAGGAGACCATCGTGGCGCACTATTCCCCAATCTCGCCGCAGGAGTTCAACGATGGGGCCTTCGATATCGCCTGGTTCGAGGAAGCATATCGAGCTGTGGGCGAGGAGCGGTTCCATCTGCTCTATGACTGCGCCAAATATATATCCGGCGGAGCCAACCACCGCCGTTCGCAGCTATTTGCAGACGCCGTACTCGGCAAGCTGGAGCTGGAGGAGCTGCGCCAGTCCGTTGAAGCCAAGCGGAACAAGGATCATCTGCTCACCTACGGCCTGATTCCGTTGACAGCCGATGCAGATCGCGACCTGCGGGATCGGTATGCCTTCATTCAGAAGTTTCTGCTGCAGAGCAAGCAATATGGCGCACAACGCCGGGCGAGCGAGAGCGTAGCCGCCCAGATTGCACTCGGCAATCTGGCGCGCAACGCCGGATATGCAGATATTACGCGGATGATGTGGAATCTGGAGGCCGACAAGCTGGATGAGCTTGCTCCTTATCTGGAGGATATGGAGCTGGAGAGCGGTCTGAAGGTGCGGCTGGAGATTGACCAGGAAGGCCAGAGCAGCATTGTTGCCATCAAAAATGACAAGCCGCTCAAATCGCTGCCATCACGCCTGAACAAGCATGAGCATGTCGTCAAGCTGAAGGAGCTGAAGACCGAGCTGACCGAGCAGTATCGCCGTGCTCGTCAGGAGCTGGAGCGATGTATGGTGACAGGTACGGCGTTTACCGCCGAAGAGATCATTCGACTGACACCTAATCCAGTGCTGGCGCCGCTGCTTCGCTCCCTCATCTTCCGTTGCGGCGATGCGCTCGGTTATCTGAATGCCGAGCAACGCAGCCTGCGCTGTCTGCAGCCGGGTGAAGCGGGAGCCACGACGGTGGAGCGCGTGCTGAAGGAGACCGACACACTGCAGATCGCTCACCCGCTGCATCTGTACGAGAGCGGCAACTGGCTTCTGTATCAGCGTGAGGCTATGGAGGCTCAATTCCAGGAGGGGCAGGGACAGCAGGCACTGCCTAGCAAGCAGCCGTTCAAGCAATTATTCCGCGAGCTATATTTGCCCAATGCGGATGAGCTGGAGAGCGGCACCGTCTCACGGCGCTATGCGGGTCATCAGGTACAACCGAAAAAGACGGTCGCGCTGCTGCGGGAACGCCAATGGACGGTAAGCTACGAGGAAGGCTTGCAGAAGGTAAGCTATGAGCATAATCTGATCGCCAGTCTCTATGCGATGGCGGATTGGTTCTCCCCGGCCGATACAGAGGCACCGACGCTGGAGGCCATTCAGTTCTACGACCGCAAGACGTATAAGCCGGTTGCCTTGAAGGATGTGCCGCCGCTCTTCTTCTCGGAAGTGATGCGTGACATGGATCTGGTGGTCAGCATCGCCCATGTCGGCGGCGTCGATCCGGAAGCGAGTCTGACGACGGTGGAGATGCGCCGCGTCATACTAAGCGAGGCGCTGCGTCTGCTCAAGCTGGACAATGTACGGCTGGACGGCAACTATGCGCATATTACTGGCAGTCTGGGAGAGTATGCGGTGCACCTGGGCAGCGGCAATGCCTTCAAGCAAGCCGCCGGGGCGCTGCATATCGTGCCGGTTCATAGCCAGCACCGCGGGCGCATCCTGCTGCCGTTCCTTGATGAAGACCCGCGCACAGCCGAGATTATGTCCAAGGTGACGCTGCTGGCAGAGGATCATAAGATCAAGGACCCGCAGATTGCCGCTCAGTTGGCGTAGACAACATAAGGCGGCTGGAAAGCCCCCCGGACTTGCAGGACTATCCCGAAAGATGAGTGACCGACTTGGCGGAGGCGTGGTGACATGTCTCTGTCAAGTCGTTTTTCAATTCCGCCAGCTATGTCCTCACAGCTCATCTGACCCTCGCTAAAATTGTGCTTGTAAATGCGCGCATCCCGCGCGTGGAATGTATATGGCGTGCTGGCAACATTGACCCCTATAGCTGCGATGATCCTTATGGTATGGGAGCTTGAATTCTGAGCTGCATAGCCCCGGCTGCACCGGGGGCTTTTGAATGTTCAGCGTGCATTACGCGCCAGAATCTGCTCCGCTTGCTCCCGGAACTGCTTCGCTGCCTCCTGCGGCGTCATCCTGCCGAACAGCAGCAGATCGTACAGATCGCGAAGCACGGCTGCCGCCTCTGATGCGCCTACCGGGTCTGGCGGGTCCATCGGGCTGCTGTTGCGCTCCACCCAGTTCATGTAGTCGAACACTTGAGCCAGCTCTGGCTCGATATACGGCATCATCTCCTCCTTGATCCGGGAGGATACCGGCACGCCCCGCTCGCCCTTGAGCAGCACATTGGCCTCCAGGTCGTTCACGAAGAAGCTGATAAATCTCGCCGCCTCCTCCTTATGCTTGGAATTGCCCGCAATCGAGAAGAACATGCCCGGCTTCATGAATAATCCGGCCTTGCTGCCAGGCCCCGGCATCGGGGCAATCGCCAGCGGCTTGCCATAGCGCTGCACCGTGCTGATGAACTGATTCGAATACCCTACACTGAACAAAGCGTCTCCCGTATAGAACGGATCAGCATCCGCCTTGCCAATGTCCGAGGTCCAGATGTCCGGCGCGAAGATGAGCTTGTCGCGAGCCAGCCGCTGCATTCGGCCAAAATAGTCGATGAACAGTTGGTCATCCTTGTAGCCAAGCCCCGCACCATCAGCAGCATACAATGCTGCGCCGTGCTGCCTCAGATAGTAAGCAAAGAACTGCTCCGGGGTGAACGAGGTGCCGAGGTAAACCCCCTTGTCCAGAAGCTGCTCCCCCATCTGATCGAAATCCTCCCACGTCCAGGATGGAGTGGGCGGCTGTATGCCATGTGCCTTCAATATCTGCGGGTCATACATCGTCAGCAGCGCATTGGTTCCCAGACTGAGACCATAGATGCCGTCGCCGATCCGCCCCCCATCCAACTGCTGGCGGCTAATGTCCGTGACATCGATCGCCCCGCTCTCCATATACGGGGTCAGATCCTCCAACAGCTCCAGCGAGCTGTACTGCGATAGATAGGAGATGTCCATCTGGATAATATCAGGCAGTGCATTGCCCGCAGCATAAGGCGCAAGCCGCTTCCAATATTCGTAGAAGCTGCTATATTCGAATTCGATACGCACATGGGGATATAAGCGTTCATACCGATCGATTACAGCGATCGTCGCATTATTGCGGAAGTCCCCGCCCCACCAGGCGATACGAAGCGTAATCGGCTCCACCGCAGCTTTATCTACCCCGTCAGCTAGCCTCGCAGCACAGCCAAGCAAGGGGATCATCCACACAAGAGTCAGGAAGAGACCCATATATCGTCTATATCGTCTGCCGAACATCCACTGCTTCCTCCTCATCGTTCGCCCTCCTGCGGCAGCGGCAGCAGCACAGTGACCTTCGTCCCGCTCCCTGCCTTGCTCTCCAGCCGTACCCCGTACTCCTCGCCAAAGGCCAGCCTGATCCGATCACGGATATTGAGCAGTCCGATGCCCGTTCCTCGTGTCTTCACCTCTCCGCTCAGCACCCGGCGCACCGTCTCCTCCTCCATCCCTTGACCGTGATCCTCCACAACTACCGCAAGTTTGCCCTCTAGCGGCGTCGCATAGATGCGAATCAGACATGGCTCCACCTGCGGCTCCAGCCCATACTGAATCGCATTTTCGAGCAATGGCTGCAAGGTCAGCTTCGGAATACGAGCGCTGTAATACATCTCCGGCACATCGAGATGGAAATCGAGCCGATGCCGGAAGCGATAGGTCTGAATCGTAATGTAATGCTTCACAATCTCCAGCTCCTCCGCCATCGCAATGACATTCTGCTTGAGACTGATCGAGGCGCGCAGCAGATAGCCGAGCGAGACAACCATGCTGGAGATCTGCTCCTGCTGATTTTTCTTAGCTAGCCAGTGGACCGAATCCAGTGCATTGTACAGAAAATGCGGATTGATCTGCGCCTGCAACGCCTTGAATTCCGTCTCCTTAATGATGAGCTGGTTGGCATAATTCTCCTTGATCAGCGTATTAATCCGCATAATCATCATCCGATAGGTGCGTTGCAGCAGCCCAACCTCGTCCATATGCTGCTTGATGGGCACAGCCAAGCTGGCATCCATACTGTCGAGATCGCCATACTGCACCTCCTTCATCTGTCCGATCAGTTGGCGAATCGGACGTGTCAGGCTGCGGGCAAAGGCCATGCCCAGCGCCAATACGATGACGATCGCGACCAGGTAGACAGCAATAAGCAAGTTCTTCAGCCACACAATACGCTCGAATATCTCATGATAGGACGCCATATTGTAGTACACCCAGCCCGTATAGGCAGACTGCCTCTGCGACAGGAAGACCGCCCCGCCGTCCATCTGAAGAATCTCATAGCCAAAGCCTCCCGGCAGCGGCTGAAGCTCATCCGCCACCCCCTTGGACAGTTGGCGATACGGGTAGACGACCTCGCTCCCCGCCTTCAGCACAATGTCACTGCTCTGGCTGACGATTCCTCCATATTCCTCCACGAGACGCTCGATATTGATCCGCAGGAACAGAATACCGATCGGCTCCAGCGTCAGCGGCTCGTAGACACGCACCTCCCGCACCATAATGAGCATCGGGTCGCTATCGTCCGGGTACAGCCATTGCACAGCCCCTTTACCCTCGACTGCGGCGCGGATCATACGCGCATATTTCTCCTCGGAGAAGGACAGCGCCTCCCCGTATTTACTCACTCTCCCCTGTGAATCGACCAGATGGACGGACTGAACATACCGTGCCGCGCCGCTAATATGCTCCCATAGCCGATCGGTAATTTTTTTGCGTGCGATGTAATCGGAGTACTCCGTGTCATCCCGCAGCAGCGCCTTGAGGCTCTGCTGGATCTCGAAGTCTGACAGAATGTTGAGCGACACGGCCTCCAGCCGCTTCAATTCCATATCTACGGTTGTCGAGGAGAGGTTGAGCAGTCGGGAGGATTGGTCATACAACTGCTTGTCATAGATCGAATAGGTGTAGTAGAGAGAACTGAACGCGAGGGTGATGACCAGGCCCATCATGAGCATAATCATGAGGAACATCTTCATCTTAATGCTTAATTTGCGGTAGGCTGTCATGACAAGAGCGCTCCTTTGTCCTGGTGTAATACCTCTTGTATACCACATTTTAAGAGACTCGCCACGCTCTCCATTCGCAAGTGTCATATTCATTTCACCTGTCCTTATAGGCAAGTCCTTCATACCCGGAGCTGTGTTACCGGAATCGACTCATCATACCGCTCCCATGCAGCTTGTGCTATCGAATCCCTCAAATGAGCGGCGCATGCGTGAACCAGCTATCCATCAAGACATACAGGCTGAAAGACCCACCTGCAACGATAGGAAACTTCTAAATTCAGAGATTATTGGACATTATTGCACCTATTCTATAAATCAGGTAGACTGATAGGAATGAAGAACTAGGAATGGAGTGTTCAAATGAGCAACTGGAAGCAGCGGCTTGGTGTTGTGCTGATTGCCGCTCTGGTCCTGTCGACAAGCATCTCAGCATCTGCGCAAGCGGATAGAGAGCAACGTTTCATCGAGAGAATGCATGGATTCAGCGAAGGATATTTTGTCGCAGGCGTCTGGAATAAGGAGTGGACTTACGGTTATGTCGATCAGACTGGAAAATGGATGATCGATCCGCAATGGAATTATGCCGGCTCCTTCCATGACGGGCTAGCTGTAGTAGGGACTCGGACGGATTACAAATCACCCATGACCTACGGGTATATTCGGAAGGACGGCACATCGCTGACCTCCATTCGTTATACTTCCGCGAGCGACTTTGAAAGCGGGTATGCTGTTGTTGGGATCGGAAGCGCTTCCCAGGCACGGCAAGGACTCCTTGATCGCAACGGAAAGGAAATACTGCCTCCTGTTTACGATGCGGTTTCCATCTATACCGATAAAGACACCTCGAAGGTGGCTATTAGCCTGCAACGCGACGGCAAACATGGCCTCTATGTACCGGAGGGCAATAAGTTGTTTGAGGCCGAATACGATCAACCCTTGAATCGCAACCTGGATTTCGTCACATTTACTCGAGGGCAACAGCAGGGTCTCTATTTTATCTCCAGTGGTAAAGAAATGTTCCCTATAGAGGGAACAGTCGATCTGATCTCAGAGAGTACCTATGATGCAGACGGGGTTGCCTTTACCCTTCGCTATGTGGGATTGATCGGCACGATGGATGGCAAGCTCGGTATGTGGGATATGCAAGGTCATACTAAGCTGGAATTTGTGTTCACAAAGATTAAACCCGTAGAAGGCGACTTCCTGCTAGCAGAATTGAATGGCAAATGGTCGATTTATAAAACCAACGGGACGCTGCTTATTCGCGACCAATATGATTCCGTATCCGCTTACAACTGGCGGCATCTGCTGCTTGTGAAGTCCAACGGCAAGGTGGGATTGCTGCAGCAAGACGGCCGCTACCTCATAACGCCACGATACGATAACTTTTATAATTTTAGTGCAGACGGCGTGGCGATTGTTACTCTTGCTGGAAAACAAGGCCTCATTGATCGTACCGGCAAGGAAATATTCCCGCCGCGATACGATTACATTAATTTCAACGATCAAGCCGCAGACGGCACACCGTTGATTAGGGCGCATCGCGACGGTCGCGACGAATTTTACCAAATGAATTTCAAGCCGTATACCCCAGGAGGCTCCAGCGCACTCGGCGACTTTGACACGATAGGTCCGTTTGAGAATGGTATTGCGCGTGTGGAAAAGAACGGAAAGGTCGGGTATGTGGATACCCATTACGCCTATATTGTTAGACCAATCTATGACAGCGCCTATTTGTCGGATCATGACGGTAAGGCATCCTCCTATTTCACGATAAAAAACGGTACGAAATGGGGCATGGTTCTCTTGGACGGCACTGAATTTGCACCGGCATTTGATTCTCCGCCGAATGTGGGCGACCGTATTGCCGTAGGGCAGATCAACAACAGCTATCGCTATCGCACAGCGGACAACACCTATCTCAATTCCGATTCCTACGTCTACGCCGAAGCATTCAACGAAGGCAAGGCGCTCGTTGCCAAGGAGCACGGGAAGTACTATTTTATTGATACGAGCGGAAAAAAGGTGAGTCCGGAATACAAAACCGCCAGCTCCTATGGAGACGGTGTCGCATTCGTCAGCCAGGGTACCTTCGGCTCGTATATTGATCATGATGGCCAGCCTGTACTTGGTGAAGACATGAAGATGCCGCGCGGCTTTGCTTTCAGCAACGGAATTGCCCCGGCTCAGGTTCTTGTGCCGGATAAGAACCGTTATTTATACGGTGTATTGAAGCGCGATGGTACATGGTTGGTCAAGCCGCAGTTTGATATGATTGTGTCCTACGGCGGCGATAAGTACGGCTACTTGCTGGACGACAAGGAAGCTGAGATTACGCCGGAAGGCAAGATCATCTGGAAATAGGAGGAACAGGAATGAAACGTTTGGTTTCACTTTTGCTGTGCACAGCTCTGCTTGGTTCTGGACTCTTGCAGTTGCCTGTTGCCCAAGCGCAAACAGACTACAACGCATATGCCGATGACCTGCATTCCATTGGACTCTTGCAAGGTACGGATAAGGGCTATGATCTCGGTGCCGTGCCCACTCGCGTGATGGGTGCCGTCATGCTGGTTCGCTTACTGGGACAGGAGAAGCAAGCGCAGCGTCATTCGTATGCCCATCCCTTTACAGATGTTCCAGACTGGGCCTCTCCTCATATCGGTTACATGTACAAACACGGATTGACACAAGGCGTCTCTCCAACCTTGTTCGGGGCCAACGATCAACTGGATGCAAACAGCTATACTACCTTTGCGTTACGTTCTCTGGGTTATGACGATACCAAAGGAGATTTCACCTGGTCTGCAGCGATTCGCAAAGGAAACGAGCTGGGTCTGATCGATGCTGCGGAGGAAACCAAGATTGCACAGAGCGGCTTCCTTCGCGGAAATATGGTGCGTATATCCCGACTGGCATTGGATGCTCGCCTGAAGGGGCAGACGATAACTTTGCAAGACAAGCTGCTTGCTGATGGAGCCATCCCAAACAAGCTAAACAGTTCACCAAAGCTGCGTTATGACGTCGAATCCGGTTTATACGGTTATGCAGACAGCCATAATGCCTGGATCATCCAGCCCCGTTATAGCGCCGCGCAACCCTTCAGCGAGGGACTCGCTTATGTTGTGCTGGAAGACGGTACCTATCGGGGATACATTACGACAAACGGCAAGCCTGCCTTTGCAACTCAATTCGGTCTTAGTTCCAACTTTCAGGGTGGCAAAGCACTGGCACATCAGTTGTCGGATAATTTGAAGCTGGCGTTGATTGACCGACAAGGTAAAGTACTCCAAACGTATCCCGCATCTTATCAGATGGTGCAGCAAGCTAATGGCAGACCGTACTTGCAGGAAATGATCAAGGGCAATCTAAGTTATTATTTACTGGATCAGCAGTACCGCAAATATAACCTGACCTTTACCGGAATAAAAATGCTGGAAGGCGATGTGGCTCAGGTCACCATCCAATCCGATTCGAAGTCTCCACATTTCGGTCTTTATCATTTTGCAACAGGCAAGCTGGTTACCGCATACGAAGAGGGCGGTCGCTCGTATCCGATAGTACGCATTAACTTCGCTGAAGGCATCAGTAGAGCGACAATACAAAAAAACGGCAGAGAGTGGCAAGTGTACTATAACGATCGGTTGGAGCCGATTATCGCTCAAGCGTTTCATCGAGGGGAAGACTTCAATGAAGGCGTTGCACTTGTCGGCTTGAAAGAAGACGAATCTTTACTGGACAAAACGATCCGATACGGGTATCTGAAGAAGGATGGCACCTGGATGAGCAATCCGCGGTTCATACATGCCGAATCGTTCAGCAATGGCTTGGCTGCCGTAAAGCCGGAAGGATCATGGGACTCATTCGGAATTTTAAAGCTGGACGGCACGTATCAAGTACCGCCGACTACCTTGGACTTTGTCGAGGGCACCTCGATGACCCGTGAACAATACGATCTCGTGAAGAAAGAAGCACAGCTTGTCATTCGACGCATAATCAAGCCAGACATGAGCGATTTGGACAAGCTGCTTGCCATTAATGAATATATCATCGAGCAAACGGAGTACGATGATGAAAATTACAGCAAGCTTGTTGACCAGGTTCCCTATACTTCTTACAGCGAATACGGCGTTTTCGGATTAGGAATCGCTGTTTGCCAAGGCTATACCGTTGCGACCAAGCTTTTGCTGGATATGGCCGGAGTAGAAAATAAAAAGATTACCGGCTCTGTCGGCAGCGATCGCGAGGGCTGGGAGCTGCATACCTGGAACCTGGTGCAGATTAACGGCAAATATTATCATGTGGATACCACCTGGAACGACGACAATCTTCGCCCAAACCGCTTTTTGCTTACATCGGATGAGCATATGAGAACCGAGGGGCAACGGAAGTGGAATGAGGCAAAATACCCCGCGGTTCCAACAGGATACTACAAGGACAAGGCTCAGTCCCGGATTGTACTGCCGAATTAAAGCATTGGTAGTGTGAATCGGGCAACAGACGCTAGCGCAGTTATGTGCAGCGTCTGTTGGCATGCCGGTCTGCCAATAGGCGGGGGCTAATGGACGCTCATGGATTACCGACGCCCCATGACTCTCCAGGGGGCGTCGGCATTTGCAAGCCGTACCTAATTTATTTGGCCTTATAACGGTCGTAAGCCGCCTGATGGATCGCTATCGCCTGATCGATGCCCATGCTCTTGATCGTCTCTGCCATCTTGTCGAATTCGCTGATCGGCTTCTGCCCGCTAATGATCGCTGTCATCGTCTCATTCAGATACGTATTCACCTGACTCATAATCGAGGTGCTCGCACTGGCTTCATCAGTCGTCATCCGAATCGTCGGCAGCGTAAGCGCCGAGCTCGCCTTCATCCACTCCGCATTGGCCGCCCGCTGCCCATCATCGAACAGCAGCGCATCTAGATAGCGCGTATCCTGATTAATCGGCCCATCCATAATCGACAGCGCATAGGTGGCAAGCGCCTGATCATAGGTCAACCCGTTCGGATTGTTCACGATCGTGTCTGTAAATTTGACGCCGTTCCCGTCCTTGACATAGCTTTCATGCTCAATACCGAAGTTGAACAGATCGCTGCCCTCCGGGCTATAGTTGAAGTCCATCCACTGTACGATATATTTTAATTTGTCCTTGTCCGCCGAGGATGTAATGGCTTCACCGAACGGCAGCACCTTATTCTCCATGTTGAATGTCGCGTAGGCGGTGCCATCCGGGGATACCGGCCATGGTGCTCCCGTAACATTGAAGTTCGGATCGGTATCACGCATCAGGTTGAAATATTTGCCCATGCCGCTGAACACGCCGCCTTGGTAAGCTCCAGCCAGATTATTGGTGATCTTGTAGTCGAATGCCTTGCCGTCATTGGTCATAATCTCGGGGTCGATCAGCCCTTCCTTATACCATGTAGCCATCGTCTCCAGGAAATCACGGTAGCCCGGCTGGATCGGCCCGAACTCTACCTTATCTCCGTTCATCTGGAAGCCGCCGATCACCCCGAAGGCCGGTGCAAAATCATGCAGCTTCGTCAGATTGCCCGGCCCCCAGTTGCCCGTGAACGGCAGCTCATCCGGCTTGCCATTGCCGTTCGGGTCCTTCTCCTTGAATGCCTTCAGCACGGTGTACCATTCATCGATCGTTGTCGGCGTCTGCAGCCCCAGATTATCCAGCCAGTCCTTGCGAATGATCAAGCCGGAGGTGGCATTGAGCTTGAGCGCATCCAGCTTGAGCAGCGGGAACATGTAGATGGTGCCGTCATCGAGTGCGATCTGCTTTTTGACATCGGGGTCGGAGGCGATAATCTTCTTGAGATTAGGCGCATACTGGTCGATCAGCTCATTCAGCCGAATGATTCGTCCATCCTCGATCATCTTCTCCGGCCCGCCGACTGCATCGGCCCAGTTGTAATAGATAACATCGGGCAGCTCGTTGGTCGAGATCAGCAGGTTGAACTGATCCCGCTGCTGCCCGAGCGGCGGGTGCGTAAATTTGACATCGATCCCTGTCAGCTCCGCCTTCTTCTTATAGGCAGCCATATCGCCGAAATTATCTAGCGAAGCGGTCAGCTTGGCATCATTGGCCCGCCAATAGTTAATCGTGAAGCGCTCGGTGGTTATCGGCAATGGAATCTCGCTTAGCGCCGCGGCCTCAGGAGCGGGCGTCTCTCCGGTCGTGGTTGATGTGTTGCTTGGAGAAGTGGTTGCAGGCGCATTATTACCCTGTGAGCAGGCCGCCAGCAAGCTCATCAGCATTGCCGAAGACAGTAAGATAGACCCCAGTTTCTTGTTCAACAAACATCGCCTCCATCGTTAGATGATATTATTGTTTCACAGCGCCGATGAGAGCGCCCTGGACAAAATAACGCTGAATGAACGGGTAGACCAGCATAATCGGCAGTGTCGAGATGATGATCGTGGCGTACTTGATGTTCTCTCCAATCGCAAAGCCGGTATCAACACCCGCCCCCATCGATTCTGTGCTGCTGCTGATCAGGATGTCGCGCATGACTATCTGAATCGGATACAGCTCCTGGCTCCGCAGATACAGCATCGGGCCGACATAATCATTCCAATGATCCACAGCATAATAGAGCATCATCACCGCCAATATGGACTTGGACAGCGGCAGCACGATGCGGAACAGAATCAGGAAATCATGTGCCCCATCCAGCTTGGCGGACTCGATCAGACTGATCGGAATGCCCTCGAAGCTGGTCTTCATAATGAGGAAATAAAAGGTGCTGATGGCGCCGGGAATGATCATCGCCAGCCGCGTATCCACCATCCCCAGATTTTGAATGAGCAGGAAGGTCGGAATCATCCCCCCGCCGAAGAACATCGTGAACGTAATGAGCTTCATCAGCGTCTTCCGTCCGAGCAGATCCATGCGCGACAGCGCATAGGCCGCTAGCGACGTCATGAGCAGGTTGACCGCAGTGCCCACGGCCACATAGAACAGCGTGTTCATGTAGCCCGAGTAAATCTTCGGATTACGGAATACATACTTGTAGGCCTCCAGTTGAAAGCCCTCAGGCAGCAGCATCAGCGAGCGGGAACGCAGCATCTGATCGGGGTCGCTGATCGAGGAATGGAGCACATAGAGCATCGGGTAGAATGAAATCATCATCACAAGACAGAGCAACACGGTATTAAATGCGTCAAATAGATGTTCACCTGCGGTGCGTCTCACCGCTTCACCCCCTCATTACCATAGACTCGTTGAGTTGAGACGCCTGCTGATGCCGTTGGCAATGAGCAGCAGCGAGAAATTGATAATCGCATTAAACAGCCCGATCGCTGTCGAATACGTGTAGTTGCCCTCCAAAATCCCCGAACGATAGACGAAGGTCGAGATGACATCAGAGGTTTCATAGGTTGGCGCGGTCTGCATCAGCAATATTTTCTGAAAATCTGCATTCATCACAGCGCCCAGCCGCAGAATCAGCATAATGACGACAGTCGGCATGATGCCCGGTATCGTAATGTGCAGCAACTGCCGCCACCGCCCCGCCCCATCGATCTTGGAGGCCTCATAGAGCTGTGGATCGATGTTGCTCAGCGCCGCCAGGAAGATAATCGATGCCCAGCCGGCTCCCTGCCATATATTCGAGAGGATGTACATCGGCCGGAACATATCCTTCTCCGCCAGGAACATCACCGGCTGCAGGTCGAAGAAGCTGCGAATAATATTGAACAGCCCGCCATCCAGTGCGGAGAACGTCTTCAACATCCCAACCACGACCACCACCGAGATAAAATGCGGCATGTAGCTGATCGTCTGCACCGCCGATTTGAACCATCTCTTGCGAACCTCATTCAGCAGCAGCGCCAGAATAATCGGGGCGGGGAAGCCGAACAGGATGCTGTACATGCTCAAGATGAGGGTGTTCTTGATCAGCCGCCAGAAGTAGTAGCTGTTGAAGAACATCGTGAAATTGTCCAGCCCAACCCAGGTGCCCGCCCAGATTCCCTTCACCGGACTATACGACTTCTGGAACGCCATCATCAGCCCATACATCGGCCCGTAGCTGAAGATGAGATAGTAAGCGACGACGGGGATCAGCATCATGTAGACGTATCGGTTCCGCATCCATTCCTTCCTGAGCAATCGCAATCGGCCTGGCGGCCTGGCACTCCCTATCCCTGTCCCTGCCCCTCTCCCTGTACTCGTCTTGGCCGTCGGCCTTGGCTCTAGCTTCATCCTTCTGCCTCCATTCTGAACGCCATTCCATAGTGGATATGTAAAATGATAACGCTTTCCAAATCGGGTTCCCATGCTCATTTCCGGTCAATGTATGTTCAAAACCGAGGGTGGGGAGCCGTTGTTCTACCCATCGTGACAAAGGCCCCGGCATAACCCCCGTCATGTCATGGAGATGGAAAACGGCCCTTATCCTGTAACATACAGGACTAGGGCCGTTCCACTGCTTGCTATATTGGCTCGCTTTACTGCTTCACATCCATGACTTAATCTAAGCCAACTTTACTCGCTTAGATGCTCTGTCGATCGCAAGGCAAACGCCTCGCGATCCGCCGCTACCGCCTCCTGCAGCGCTGCAGCAATATCCTCGTGACGGAGCAAACAGCGCTCGCCCGCAATCCGCCGCAGGAAATCGGCTGTAATCGTAGTCGGCGGCTCTATAGGGGGCACGCGCCGCAGTTCTTGATCATGCGTCATCAAGGTTAGCACCGGCTCCTGATGCTGCCCATCCTCTCCTGATAAGCGAGCCTCCAGAATGCCCTTCGTGCCCGTCACGATAATTCTGCCGTCTCCCCACGTCCAGCAGCTATTCGGTGTATGCCAATCGGCATACAACTGCACAGCGGTACCATTGCCATACAGTAGTTGTAAAGCTGCTGTATCGTAGAAGCTTTCATAGCCAGGCAGGATGCGCTTGAGCATATAGCCGTGACGCATAATCGGTCTGCTCGACGTAAACCAGTTGGCCAGATCGAGATCATGCACCAGCAGATCAATCATAATGCCGCCGCTGCGCTGCTTGGAGAAAAACCAGTCTGGGCGATTATCTGCAGACAAGCGATGCGGCTTTCTTATCTGAATGGAGATGATTTCTCCCACCGCACCGTGATCCAGTTGCTGCTTTATGGCAACAATGGCTGGATGGAAGCGCTCGGTCAGCAGCATCCCCACTTGAATGCGGCCCGCCTTCAGAATCTTCAGCAGCCGCTCCAACTGTGCTGCATTCGTCACCGCAGGCTTGTCCACCATAACATGCTTGCCATGCTCATGGCACCACTCGATTACGTCCAACTTCTCCTCGTTGACCGCCGCGCTGCCGATTACCTCCACCTCCGGGGCAAGCAGCGCCTCGCGATGCTTCAGCCGTTGAATATTGAACTGGAGGCATACGCTGTCCGCAAGCCGATGATTGGATGGCTCATAGACGCCGATGCAGTGATGACCCTCATCCAGCATCTCCTTAATAAAAATAGCAATATGATTATGCTCGCATCCGTAAATGCCGAACTGCATTTCACTCTGCCTCCTCTTGCACACTATACAAAATTCAAGCCTTTGGTATACGGCAGCGGGACAGGAACATAGCTCCCCAGCCTCTCCCGCAGCTCGCCATCCTCCTCATGAAGAACGGCTCCACCCTCCCCGAAAATGAAATCTGCCAGCTCGGCCTGTCCAAGCGGTCGCGACCGCAAGTCACCTGCCACAATTCTCACCGTACCGCCTTCATCCCGCTCTATCGAGGGCAAGCGCTCCGAATCGATACCTTGCTCCCGCCAGTAAGGCGCAAGCTCCGCAAACAACTGCTGCGGATGACTCACTCGCACCGTTCCCGCGTTAGCAATCGCCTGGCTGCTTACCTCCACCGAAGCCGAGACGGCGACCTTGCCGCATTCCTTGGCATCGGCATATAGCGTGACCTGTGCCAGCTCCATAGACCTCATCAGCCTCTCCAGCGCGGCCGAGACCAATTCAAGCGGGCCAGACCACTCCATGACCTGCCCGCGAAGCCGCCTCCTCTCCCCCTCCATTCCATAGGCCAGTACGATAAATCCCGCCTCGACTCCGCCCTGCAGTAGGAGCAGAACACGCTGCTCCCAACGACGAATAGCCGCCATCGAGCCTGCTTCGATCAGATCCGCCAAATCCCAGACACTCTGCTCAAATGCAATGGGTCTCTGCCGCGCTAACCGGTATAGCCTCAGCCAGTCAGCAGCCTCCAGCTCGCGTATGCCAAGCTCGCTCCCTGAAACGTCTGCCCGTTCCCGCGCTTCCGCGTCATCCGTTCGAAAGCGAAAGGTATAGCTGATACAGGGTCCAAAATATCGAAACCCCGCCTCCAGATAGAGGGGCAGCTCACCAGAGATGAAGAGTAGCGAAGCACCCGATTGCTCCGCATATCGTTTGGCATAAGCCAAAATCCGGGAGGCATAGCCTCTGCCGCGATATTCGGCAGCGGTGCATACAGCCCCATAGCTGTAGGCGGACAACTGCGCTGATCCGACCCTTACAGCGACAGGAACCATGCCAGCATAGGACACCAGCCGCCCCTTGTGAAAGCAGCCAATGCCCTGCTGCAGACTGCTGGAGAATACCTTCGGCAGCGAGGCGCCCATCGATCTGCGTCCATCCTGACGAAACACTTGATCAGCGAGTGCAACGGCCTCCCGCAGCTCGTCCTTCCTGAGCAGCCGGATGCTTACCTCTTCCTCCAGCGCAGCTCCCGGCGCAACTGCATCGCATCCCTTGTCCGTTGGATTCAATTCTCTCACGCTCGCTTTCTCCGCATCATCTAGGGCTTCCATAATGTGGCCGCGATATAGCAAGCTCCCTGCAATTCATCATTATAATAATAGACGATGACCAGTGTGCCATCCGGTCGCAAGGCGACACGCGGATAGCCGATGTCATGGCTGCCTGCGTCCCCTCTGAGGATGATCTCCTCTCCCCAAGTCACGCCCTTGTCCTTACTAATCTTGGCCCGCATCCCACGGACAGGATCGCGAAACCCGTAGATTAAGACGATCCGCCCGTCCTGCAGTTGCGTCAAGGTCGGCGGATTGCCCCCGAAGCCCGTATGACCCACGGGCCTGCCGACATAGCTCCAGCTTAATCCGTTGTCGACTGAGCGGTACAGCTCGATGTAGTTATCGGCAGCTTCCCCGTCAACATAGGTACGGATACGATTAGCGACCAGCAGGTCGCCGGTATCCAGCCTTACACTAGCCGGCATGATGGAAAATGCCTGCGTATTCTCATCGCCAATCCAGGATACGAACTGATGCGAGCGGCCGCCATCGCTTGTTCTTGCCACGAATACACGGCTGCCCAGCTCCTGGCCCGGTACCGTCTGCGCCGTCAGGAAGAGGAGCGCCTCCTGACGGCCCTCCACAATATAATCGGTGCGAGCGGCTACCCCGACCTGTCCCATCTTGCTCAATACATACGGCCCCGACCAGCGATGACAACGATCCTCGGACAAGTAATACCAGGACGAGGAATCGCCCTGCAGATCCTTCCTCCCCATCATCATAGCAAACGAAGGGCCAGTAAAATCGACCTCGCGATCCAGTACCTGCGGCTTATTGATCTCCAGATCAACAACTGCATCGCTATGCTCCCCGACCGATAAGCCAGAGTTGCCTGGTGTCACAATCGGCATCGGCACATAGCTCCAGCTCTCGCCGCCATCCAGACTGCGAGCCTGCATCGCCGTGAACGGGCGCGTTCGGTCTCTAGCGTGAAAACCCCCATCACTTAGATGATAACCGGACGTAAAGCCTACGACGATCTCATCCCCAAAGCTCCATATTCCGTAATTCGCCGGCCAGCCCGCATAGCGGCCCTCCTCGCGATAGACCACGACATGCTTCATCTCCACTTGTCCCGCTTCCTCTCTGTTCCGTATTCAGGAGCCGGAGCATTGTTACGCACACTCCACTCCGGCTCATGACTTCTCGTCTTGATCCCCGCTTGTTCGCCCTGCCGCGTTTCATTTCCTTGACGTTGTCCCCGGCCTACATAGGAAGGGCCTGGAATGGAACGAGCTTTGGGCAACGGCTCCCTGGAGGCACTAAGACTCCCCTAATTTGTTCCCATGCGAGCAAGCGCCGTATTGTAGATCGTCTCGATTTCCGTTGCGCCCGCTTTGCCCAGCTCCTCGCCCAAGGAAGCCAGCTCACTCAGCGGTCTGGAGCCCAAAATAAACTTGTCGATATTTTGCGTGAGCATCGTATTTACACTGGAATTGAGCTGCTTCAAGCGCTCGCGCTCCGCCTCCGTGAACGGAGGGTCCAGCACCTTCTCTACCACCTGCCCCTCAGCAGCCAGCGCCTTCACCTTATCCGACCATGTCGTCAAAATGTCCGGCGAGATCGTCAGCATCGGCGTATCATCCGTCACCACTGTAAAGGCGAGCAGCCCAGTTCCCGTAAACGACTGCATCGCGCGATAAGGGTCGGATTTCGTACTGAACTCCTCAAGAAGTGCAGGCGAGATGACGATCTTGCCATTTTCCTTCGTGAAGTGCTCCCCCGGCGTACCGAAATTGGTTGCCTCCATCCCTTCCTCGCTATACATCCAGTCGAACATCTTCACAATCTCTGCCGGATGCTTCGTTTTGCTGCTGATGACATAGGAATTATAGCTGTTAGGGCTGTCCATATGATGTCGCTTCGCCCCGCTCGGCGCTGCAAGAACCGGCAGCATATCGAAGCTCGCCTCCTTATTGACCTCTTGCAGCGACAGATTATAATTGGTTGCGAAGGTGTAATTGTCAAAGAAAAAGAATGATTTGCCCGAGCTCAAGTTTTGCTGCCATTGCTGCGCCGTATTCGTCGCAAAGTTAGGGTCGAGCAGCCCTTCCTTGTACAGCTTGTTCAAATAAACCAGCACATCGGCAAAACGGTCACGGGTCGGCCCGAACACATAGCTGCCCTCATCCGGCTCATAATAGACCGGATACCCGCTGCCAAAGGCGAAGGCCAGAAACTTGATATTGGCCTCGGCTCCGTTACGCATCGTCCACGGATAAGAGTCCGGGTATGCGGCCTTCATCGCCTTGAGCACCTCATACAGCTCATCGAACGAGGTCGGCGTCTCCAGCTTCAGCTCCTTGAGAATGTCGGTGCGAATCATCGGCATCGCCCCGACAAATGCCGCGTGCTCCTCATTCGCTAAGATCGGAAAGCCATAGAAGTCGCCATCGATCCGAAGCTTGTTGATCTCTGGTTCCTTGTCCACCCATTTCAAAAAGTTGGGGGCATACTGCTCGATATAGTCGGATAGATTGAGAAACACGCCAGAGTTGGCATGCGTAATCAGATCGGCCCGCGAGATATGCATTACATCCGGTATGTTGTTTGTGGCAATGAGCGTATTACGCTTGGCATCGTAATCACTGTTCGGCACACCTTCAAGATTAATGACGACATTCGTGTTCTTCATAATTTCCTTTTGTGCAGGAGAATTCGGAACCAGCGGCTGGATCGGCGCATCGCCGCGCATGACAGTGATCGTTACCGGCTCCTTAACGGCGACTTGATTCGTTTCCCCCGGTGTCGTGCCGTCCCCGGCCGCGGGGGTTGCGGAGGGTAGATTGCTGCTTGAGCATGCCGACAGGAGCAGTGTGAACGCCATGAGACAAGCGAACAGAATACGATATTGTTTGTTAGGCACCATAGTCATTTCTCCTTTTTTAACCCTTCATTGAGCCAATCATTGCGCCCTTGACAAAATATTTTTGTAAGAAGGGGTACAGTAGTAGAATTGGTAATATCGAAATGATGACAACCGCATACTTAATATTTTGATCGACGATCAGCGTGCCCATAACTCCTGTCATCTCCACGGATTGTGCCGACAGATCGCCCTGAATGACGATATTTCGCAATATCATCTGAATCGGATAACGCTTGCTTTCATTCAGATAGATGAGTGCCGGAAAAAAGCTGTTCCAGTGCGCCACAGCATAGAACAACGTCATCGTTGCCATCAGCGGTGCCGACAGCGGCAGCACCACCTTGCGGAAGACGACCCAATCGTTCGCCCCGTCCATATAGGCCGATTCATGAAGCGCCTCCGGGATATTTTGAAAAAATGTGCGCATCATTACCATATACATCACGCTTACCGCTGGCGGGATAACGATTGCCCATACGGTGTCCAGCATCCCCATCGCATGCACGACGAGAAAGCGCGGAATCATGCCGCCATCGAAGAACATTGTGAACACGATCATTAACGACAGCCATTCCTTGCCGACGAATTCCTTCCGCGATAACGGATACGCACACAGCGATGTAAACAGCAGATTAATGAGTACACCCAATGAGGTATAGAGCAATGTATTTTTGTATGCGTTTACAATTGGAGCATCCGAAAATATGAATTCATAGGCTTTAAACGTGATATTGACGGGAACTAAGGTCACCTCGCCCCGCGACACCGCACCTCCGTTGCTGACCGAGACGATCAGCAGATAGTACAGCGGATACAGCATGACACAGATGAGGGCTACCATCAGCATCATGTTCAAACAATCAAATGCACTCCACCGTTTCAGCCTCATGTGGCTCCTCCTGTGTTACCAAAGTGTAGTCCCCCCGATTTTTTTCGTGATGCGATTGGCCGCCACCACCATCGAAAATGCAATGACCGACTGGAACATCCCCACCGCAGACGCAAAGCTCAGATCGCTCCCCAGCAGTCCTCTCCGATACACAAAGGTCTGTATGACATCCGCCGTCTCATACGTGGAGCCATTATACAGCAGCAATATCTTCTCATAGCCAATCGACAGAAAATTACCGATATTGAGCAGCAGCATAATCGTAATAACCGGTAAAATGCAAGGGATCGATATGCTGATGATCTGCCTGAACCGACCCGCTCCGTCCATAACCGCAGCCTCGTACAGTTGGGGGTCAATGCCGGTAAGAGCCGCTAAATAAATAATCGTTCCCCAGCCGACATGCTGCCAAATATCCGAAGAAATATAAATCGTCCGAAACCAGTCCGCACTAATGAGAAATTGAGTCGGCTCCTTGCCGAGCATGCCCAGTAGTTGATTCGCCAGCCCATCGTAGGACAAGAAGTTGACCAGCATCCCGCAAATGACAACCGTGGATAGAAAATGCGGCAGGTAGACCACGGATTGCACCAACCGTCTGAAGCCGCTTTGTCTAATTTCATTTAATAGCAGCGCCAACACGATCGGAGCCGGAAAGCTGAAGATGAGACCGTACACATTCAACATCAGCGTATTGCGGAACAGCTTCCAGAAGTACGGGTCAGTCAGAAACGTCTTGAAATGCTCCAGACCGACGAACGGACTGTTCCAGACCCCTTTGACAATATTAAATTGCTGAAATGCAATGAGATTGCCGAACATCGGGCCATAATGGAAAATTAGAAAATAAAGCAAGGGCGGTACAAACATCAGGTACAAGTAAGGATGGCGCATTATCGCCTTTTTCAGCATCCTCTCACCTCCTCTCTACCGCAAGCTTACCTGCAGAGAGGGGCGAAGAATACGCTCAAAAGGGTGAAAAGGCTCTCATTTCTCCCGAACATGCGGATATCTCATTTTTCTACGCCAGTCTCAACATCGTCCGCTGATGCTGCAACCCCGCTGCACCTATGATTGCGGTACTCCTGTGGCGTGATCCCTTCATATTTCTTGAATACACGGAAGAAGGTCGCCCTGCTGACAATACCAACCCGTTGCGCAATATCATCATTTTTGAGCCGGGTCGTCGCCAACAGCCGCTTGGCCTCATCCATACGCAGCATACTGATATAGTCAGTCAGGCTGCGGCCCGTGGTCTCCTTGAAGATACGGGAGAAATATTTCGAGGACAGCCCCAGCTCCGCTGCGATCTTGTCCAGATACAGATCCTCCATATAGTTGGCTTCAATATAGGCGATCGATTCCTGCACCAATTGGCTCGCCTTCGTTTCCTCCGGCACGACAGCATGGTGGACAACCTCCTGGTAGAAATGGCGCAGTTGGTTGACATGTGCCTGAAAATCAAAGATTTTCGGGCCTTTTCCACTCAGCAGGCGATGTTTCTCCAGCGGGATGAGCTGCTGAACCGTCAGCCCTCGGTCGCTGGCAAGCCTCAACCCGACATTATACAGCTCAATCAGGAGCAGATGCATCGAGGTACTAGATATATCCTCTCGAATATTCCGGGCGATCACCTCATTGAGGGCTTCGGTGACAGCCGCTTCATCCCTCGCCTTTAAGCCATTCAGTAGCTTGTTCTCATCCATATAGCTGAACAACAGAGCTTCGGTCGCGGGCATGGCAGAGGCCGTCGCCATCTGCACATCGCCACTGGAGTCGGAACGGATTAACGCCATGCGGGCATCATCGAGTGAATCGCTTAGTCCGTTAATGGTTGGATACACCTTGCCCACACCAATCGACAACCGACAGTAGCGTAGATCATAACGAAAGGTTTCCGTCAACACGACAAGCCGCTCATCCAGCAGGCCGCGCTCGCGCTCATGCTTCAGATTGACCATCACGACAAACAGATGCGGCTGCGCCTCCACAACATGTGCGGTTAAGCTGCTGCTGAAGATGGCCTCGATGACCTTTTTCAGCTTGTCCAGAATCAACTCGCGCTCCGTATCCTGCACTTCACGCAGAAAGGCCTCCTTGACCTCAAATTTGATGCACACGCATAAGTAATTGCCAGAGTCGAAGCCAATGGATCGCATGATCTGTTCAAAATGCTCCGGCCGATGGCCCTGCACAATATAATGGAACACATTCTCCAGCAGGACATCGGAGAACAACTCGCGCTCCCGGTGATCGTCCAGAAGCGCCTGGATCGGGCTGTACAGCCGGTGACTGAACACAAAGGACAATACGATGCCCGCTGCAACAAGCAACAAGCAAAACCAGGACGTCAGTTGCAATATGCCACCCGCTTGATTGTAATATATGTGCTTAGGCGCCATCGAATAGTAGCCCCAGCCATAGTCGGACACGACTCTGGTGACCAGGTAATCCTCCCCCGATACGTTCAGCTCCGCATGGGACGTATAATAGGCCAAATCAGAAAGCGCTTCCACATTACCTTGAAAGCTCGACGCCACCACATTGCCCATATAATCCGTTACAGTGAATTGAATGGACGGGTCAAGCGCATTAAGGCGCAGCGTATTCAAAATATCGCGGGTAGAGATCGTCACAACCATAACTGCCTGATGGCCCCGAATGTATTGCTTGAACACAATGGGCACCACAGTGGCGGACTTTCCTGTAAATGCCTTGATCACTGTCGTTGGAGGCAGCATCTGGAAGCTCATATGCGTAAGCAGCAGATCGTTCCAGAACGATTCATCATATTGCTCAAAGCGATTAAAGGTAGTGAAGAAGGTTGAATAATTCTCGGTGCCGCTGCTCAAATATACAGATTGCCTGTCTGTATAGACAAACATGTCATCAATAAACGAGTTCATCATATTGCGGCTGGAGGCCAGCACCTTAATGATACTGGAGGTGCCGGTCTTCTCCACCTCCGTCTTGTGCTCTGCAGGCAACAGATGCTGCTGAACCGTCTCGCTCATGAAAAAATTCATCGCCACCTGCTCCGTTGTACGCAGATAGGCATCGACGGACTTCGCTGAAAAATTTAGCTGCGTACTCAAATTTTCGAGCAGCTTGGCTTTGTGCAAGGACAGATTGCCGTAATAGACCAACCCTCCAATGATAGCAACTGGCACGATGGCTGCCAAAAAACAAGCCAGCATGGTGAAATAGAGCGGCTTCACCTTTAACTCGTGACGGAAATGCTGAACCCATCTGTAGGCTCTCATTGCGCCCTCCCCTTTATCTCTGCATGCGTGTAAGATGAACGTATCCCATTCATTCGCCTCGAATGGGATACGTTCATCTTAGGTTAAAGGTATACTTCCTTGCCTTCCCTTGCGGACTCATAGATGGCTAGAATGACATCTACAGCCTTGCGCGCCTCCTCGCCGTTCACCATCGGCTCGCGGTCTTCCCGAATCGCCGCAGTCATATCTCTAATTATACTCGTATGGCCGTTCAAAATAATATCAGATAGATTTCCCACCTGTTCCAAAAAAGAAGGCTTTTTTATAGACGCATCTAAGGTTTCCCACATTCTGATGCCCGTATCATCCAGGATAATCGTCCCGGTATCTCCATGCAGCTCCAACCGGGTTTGCTGGGCCGGATATACGGAGGTCGTCCCCTGAATAACGCCCATGGCGCCATTACGGTATTTGATCAAAGCCACCGCTGTATCCTCCACCTCGATATCGCGCGCCAGCGCCGCCGATCTGGCGTATACCGACTCGATATCGCCCATCATCCATTGCAGCAGGTCGATGCCGTGAATACCCTGATTCATCAAGGCACCCCCGCCATCCAGCTCCCAGGTCCCCCGCCAACCCGCGCTGTCATAATACTGTTGGGAGCGATAATATTTCATATAGACATCGCCCAGGACAGGCTTGCCGAGCAGCCCCGACTGAAGCGCCTCTCTGATCGCTATTGCCTCTGGCAAAGTTCGGCGCTGATACACTACACCCAGCTTGACCCCGCGTGCCCGGGACTCGCGGATCATCGCGTCCATTTTCGTCCGCGTCACATCCAGTGGCTTCTCGCTTAGTATGTGCTTGCCTGCATGAGCAGCCTCGATGGCGCATTGCGCATGCAGGCCGCTAGGCAGACAAATATGAACCAGATCGATCTCCTCTCGGCTTAGCATGTCCTGATAATCCTGGAACACCAGCTCCACATTGAAATCATCTGCGAACCTCTTGGCCTTATCTGCCTCTATATCGCATACCGCGATCAGCGAGGCCCCATCCACCCGTTGGATGGCCTGGGCATGGCTTCGGGCAATAATGCCCGCCCCCGCAATGCCAATCCGAATCTCCCGCTCGTGTGTCATTACGCCCACCTCCCTGCGGATTCATAGACCATGACTCCGCTTTTTATCGTCTGAACTACCTCATATTGTCCATCCTTTTCCTGCAACATCACGAGATCGGCTGGCGCTCCCGGCACTAGCCCCTCCGCTTGAGGCATCCCAAGCTGCCGAGCCGCATGGATCGATGCCATCTCCCAAGCCTCCGCCAGCATACAGATGCCCCGACGGATCAGATGATTGACTCCCCATAATAGCGGCCTGGCCGATCCCGCCAGCAGACGGGGGTCGCTCTGTAGATGCAATCTGCCATCCTCCCGCAGCACAACCTCGCCACCCACCGGCATATGGTATGCTCCCGGCGGCATGCCGCACAGCTGCACAGCGTCGCTGACCAGAACCATGCCACTCCCCTTGACCTTGCATACCACCTTTAATACGGCATCCGGCACATGAAAACCATCGGCAATGACGCAGCAGGCCAGTCGGTCATCCGCCAACTGCGACCACAGATAGTTGGGGTGGCGCGGCAGTAGCGGATGAGCGCCATTGCCAAAATGGGTAATCAGCGAGGCGCCTGCAGCGGCGGCAGCCTCAAGCTGCTCCGGCGTGGCAGCCGTATGCCCAATCGACACCGTAATGCCTGCGGCTGCACACTGTTCAATGAAGGCGGTGCTCTGCGGCCATTCCGGTGATAAGGTCACCAGCTTGATCCAGCCGAAAGCGGCCTCATTCCATTTTTGAAAGCGCTCCCAATTCGGAGCCTGTACATACTCTAGCGGATGCGCACCGCGTGCGCCGTCCTCCGGCGAGATGAACGGCCCCTCCAGATGAAGAGCAGCAACGGTAGACGCCTCCAGGCTATCGCTAGTCAGTGACGAAGCCATAACACTTAAGGAACGCTCAAGCTGCTCCGGCGCGCTCGTAATCAGGGTAGGACAATAAGAAGTCACCCCTGTCTTCCACAAGATCGGCGCGATTCGCTGCGTGATGCCCGTATCCACACTGCCACCATTAAAATCCTCGCCCCCCATGCCATTGACCTGGAGATCAACAAAGCCTGGCCCAATGAGCGGAAGCTGCCGGGCGCTGTCCCCAATATAAGCAATTTCCCGCAGTTCTGTAATCCTCCCATTGCGGCAGCAGACCAGAACACACTTCCCTGTCCGATAATGCCTGCCGAGCAGACAGCCCTCATCGAAGTCCATAGCGCTCCTGCCATTGCTCATCATCGAAGGCATCCTGATCCACATACAGCGTGCAATTCGGATGCTGCCTTAATATCGTCGCTGGACAGGGCGCTCCGATCTCGTCCAGCAGCGTCCGCATGACAGCACTGCGCTTCGCCTGTCCAGGGACACAGCAAAACAGTCGCTTTCCGGCCATCAGGGCCGGAATAGTAAGCGTCAACGCATGTGTCGGCACCTCCTCCAGACGAGCGAAGCAGCCATCATTCACTTGCTGCCGCCTGCAATCCTGATCCAACTCGACTCTCTTGACCCGCAGCGGATCGGCAAAATCTGCAACCGGTGGATCATTAAAGGCCAGATGCCCATTCTCTCCAATGCCCAGACAGACGACATCGATCGGCTCCGCTGCAAGTAATTGAGCATAGCGCTCACACTCCGCCTCCACCTCTGTATGGCCGGAAGCGTTCAACAAGTGCACCTTCCCCGGCTGAACATGCTGGAACAAATTCACCATTAAAAAAGAGCTGAATCGTTGCTCAGACCCTGCTTCCAGTCCGATATACTCATCCATGTGAAACACCGCCACCCGTGACCAATCGATACCGGGGTGAACCGTCAGCTCCCGAAGCAGCTCCCGTTGGGACGGTGCTGCCGCAAAGATGATGCGTACCGTATCCTGAGACGCTAGCAGTTGTATAATGTAGCGTGCCGCCTCCTGACCCGCCCTGCTCCCCAGCGATACCCTGTCTGCGAATACCTCAATCTGCAGCAGACCCGCCTTCAAGCATCGGGGATGTATGGGTATGGAACTCAATGGCTGCCTCCTTCAGCGCCGTATGGCGCATTTGTGATGTTCACCATTAGCATAGCCCACTTCGGCGCCAGGCTCATGTCCCGGAGTGTCCGGTTTCCTCCCGTTCTTGACTGTGGCTGTCCAGTCGCCGTATCAGCCTCCGGTAGGCCTCAGGCGCCAGGCCAGTCAGCCGCTTGAACGTTCTAGAGAAATGAGACGCGTCCTTAAAACCGCTCCTGTAACAAACATCGGTGACCGTATCGCCTGGATGCAGATTGAAGTACAGCTTCGCCTGGGAGATCCTTCTCTTGGTAATGTAATCAAACAGGGTTTCATGCGTGTATTTCTTGAACTGCTTCATCAGGTAGGACTTGCTGACATGCATGCACGCCGCGATGTCCTCCGCCGACAGCTCCTCCATAAAGTGCTGGTCCACATAAAACATCGTGCGATGAATCAACTGCTCCTGATCGCTGAGGGCCGTCCTTATCATATCGCCAGTCTCCTCGAACCGGGAGTAAACGAACAATAATAGCTCGTAAAACTTTAAATTACAGCGGTTCATGGCGACAGCCGTGGGCATATGGTGCAGCTTGTGCAGCTCATGCAGCAGCAGCTCGAACTCCTCCTTCTGCTCTCCCTGCAAGGACCATCGGTAGTAGGTCGATACCTGAAATGGCTTGCCCACATCAACCATCCCTGGGATCAGAGACAGGCTGCGCAATGCCTTGGATTCAAACATAAGCGTTGAACGAATATACTGCTCGGCATCATCCGCAATGGGGCCATGCTCCCGAATCCCGTTCATCACGATCAGATCGCCGGGAGCGAGCTCAAACAGGTCACCACTCAGCAGATATTGACACTTTCCGCTATGAAAATAATAGATCTCGTTGGCTGAATGAGAATGGATATACGGTCGAAGTTTTGAATCGAAGCGATAATTAAACGTCTCAAATTCCTGCATCAGCATCTCTCATCCGTCCCTTGATGTCATCTTTGCTGTTCATTATACAACATGGCATGATACTGGTCGCGCAGCAAATTGTGCCTGCTGACCCCAAGTGAACCCGATATTTACACTGCGAGAACTAAGGCCACGCAATACATTTACGGGAAATATCAATTGGTTTTCGTTTACAATAAAATAGGAGATAAACTACAATATTAGTCATTATATACATGTTCTAAGAACGGAGGAATGGAATGGGATCGATCCTATTAAGGGCTCTATTGTTTGGCGGACTCGTCTACTTTACAACAAATTTCTTATTCGATGGGCAGTTCACAGCACATGATGTCGTTTCCATTGTTATATTGGCGGTACTCATTACCAATGAGATCGTTATGAAGAAAAGTAAACCTAGAAGCTAACCTGGAACAGTGAAAAACCCGTTCTCCGACCACTCGGAAAACAGGCTCTCCCCTCTTATCGTCCCACTGGCTACACCATCGGCGGACGCTTATACTCCGACGGCGAATAGCCGGTCAATTTCTTGAACATCTTGCTGAAATACGGCCAATTCGAGCCGAAGCCAGTCTGCTCCGCCAGAGCCGACACGGTGCAGTGCCCATCCTGCTCTAGCAGCTCCATCGCCTTCTGAATGCGGTAACGCATGACGTAGTTCGTGAACTTCTCCCCGGTTTCCTTCTTGAACATCTTGCTAATATAATCGGGGTTCATATAGATATCGTTCGCGACAGCCTGCAGTGTCAACGACTCCTCCCTATAATGACGCTCCACCCATTGCTTCATCTGGAGCACCATCTGCGACTGTCGGGAGCGGTTCTGCTCATAGCGGCTCAGCGCAATCTCCTTGGCTATAGCAAGTACAAACTGCTGGAAGGACTGGAGAGTGCTCGTCTCGATCATCTGCGGCAGACGATTCATGTAGCCCTGCATCTCCACTGGCCCACTCAGCCGAATGACCTCCACAAAGATCTGAATCAGATAGGACTTGGTCTTGGAGATGTCATCGCGCAGCTCCGACAGCTGTCGAAACATTCTTCCCAGCTCCGCCTCGGCATCCTGCCAATACCCCGCCTTCAGAGCGGCCATCAGCCGTTCCTGATCATACTCGAACTCAGGCAGTCCCGGCTCAACCTGCGGCGCAATGTCGCGCTCCATAATCAGACTGCCCTCGCCCAGATAGAAGCGATGATTCAGATAGACAAGGGTTTGTGTGTAGAGCTGGCGGGCATGGGTTAATTCTCCCGACTCACTTAGCGCAACGGTCAGGTCAAACCGATAGTACTTGGCGAAGGTTGTGCGGATCGTCTCGATCATGCCGAACAATTGCTCCGTGCTAGGCTTATCCTCCATGAGCAGCAGCACATGACGACCGACTGTCGAGCTGAGGATGGGATTGTGGACGATGTCCTCCGCGATATTTTTGACGGCGAACAGATGAAGGTACTCGTGCTCTCCCTCAATCTCCACCAGCAGCAGCCGCACGCGCTGGCTCTGGAACTGGACGCCGAACAGCTCGTCGAAATATTGCCATTCCTTCGCCCCATAGGTTTTATTCGTCACCAGCTCCTTCAGGAAATATTCCTTGGCATGCGGCAGCACACGCTCCAGATTATACTTGATCGATTGCACGAATCGTTCTTGATCAGCCTGCTCGCGTTTCTCACTGACGATCTCCTCAATTGCCTGCACCAAGCTTTCCTCACTGCAAGGCTTCAGCAGGTAATGCTTCACCCCATGCTGCATCGCTGTCTTGGCATATTCAAATTCAGAGAAGCCCGTCAGCATAATGAAGGAGACCCACGGATACTGTGCAGCAACAGCCTCTACCAGTTGCAGGCCGTCCATTCCAGGCATTCGAATATCTGTGATCACAATGTCAGGGCAATGACCCTCCACTATAGCAAGCGCTTCCAATCCATTCTGAGCGGTTCCCACCAGCTCCGTTCCTAGCCGTGGCCAATCCACCACACTAGAGATCCCATCAAGAATTAACCACTCATCGTCCACCAAGAGCACTTTATACATGATGTGTCCCCTCCTGTCTTCCCAACCTGAGGATCGCTCGTCAAGTCCGCCTGGGTCATCAAGCGACGCTTGGCTCGCAAGACGCCACGACCAGCAGCTTCCTACGTTTGCATTTATTGTATCACAGGCGAGCAACAGAGGGAGAACCCTTACACCCAGGAGCAGACACAGGTATAATGAAAAGGAAGCAAAGGAGGGGGAGAGCGCACATCTCTTCTACACATTTTGCACATAACGATGCACGAGAGGGTTGAAGCCTGAAGATGAAGCTCACGATGGAATACGTCCAGACGCCGCAGCAGATTGCTGCCATCGCTGCTCTTGCCGAGGACATCTGGCTCTCGCATTACCAGCAGATGATCTCTGTGGAGCAGATTCACTATATGCTGGAGAAGTTCCAGTCCATTCCTGCGATGACGGAGCAGATCGAAGCGCAGGGCTATGAATACTATGAAATGCTGCTTGAAGGGGAACGCATCGGCTACCTCAGCATCAAGCAGGAGGAGAACCGACTGTTCTTGAGCAAGTTCTATATTCACCAGCAGTATCGGGGCCATGGCTATGCCAGCAAGGCGATGGCATGGCTGACCGGGCTCTGCCAGGAGCGAGGGCTGCATGCCATCTGGCTGACGGTGAACCGCCACAACCGCACAGCGATCGCCGTGTATGAGCAGAAGGGCTTCCGCAAGCTCCGCACTCAGGTCGCAGACATCGGAGGCGGCTTCGTCATGGATGATTACATCATGGAGCTGGCTGTCCCTGCGGGATCATAACAGCGCTTGGCCGGGGCAGCTTAGGCTCTGATTGCGAAGCAGCTCCAGCTATTTTTTCCCTATTGTAATACTTCCGCCATGTTCGCCTCCTCTATGGTGTGGCACAATGAATACCAAGAGGACAGCAGCGCGAGCCGCATAAGTGCAAGCTGTAAGCCAGACGTACCGCCGTCCTCCGCCTTCAGGCTATTGCCGTCCTTCCTTCTACACAACTTGGATCTTAGGGCGGCAGCTCTCCTGAAGCACTGACGGATCAGGCTATCGCATCTCTTCCTTCTAAGCGATATTATGGCTTTCGAATAGAGATGCGAATCCCCTGACCCTGAATCTAATCGATGAGAGGAGGCAGCCGCAGCTCCCCGCTCGGCGCAAGATTCCGCGTGGAATCAGCTCGTGTGGGTGCAGCGGATGACATATGATCAATGCAATCATGCTGCGACGACAACGGAAATGGATCGTCAACCCGGGAGACTGCGCTCTCCCTTATGCCTATATAGCAACTGCCATGAAAAACATGGAGAGTCTTGGCTTCACCCTGTCGAAGCCGCTGGCACAGGCGCTCTCCAGCCTGTCCCCGGAGGCCTTCGCTATAGAATACCAACAGTTGATCGAACAACTGAGGCTGCTCGTCGGCGCTCATGTCGTATACACTCCGATGTATCCCGGCTTCCCTGACCAGGTGATGGCTGAAGGCGATGCGGAGCTGTACCTGAATGCCTTCTTCCATTACGTTACCCTGGCGCTCCCCACAGCTTCTGGAGTCTCCGCCGCTTCAAGAACCGCTTCAGATCATTCAGCACCCGAGAAGAGGGCGCTTCAGACCATTGAACTGGGCAGCATGGACGAATTCCGTCAGATGATCCGCCAGATGATTCAAGCCAGTAGCTCCATCTCGCAGACGGACAAGGAGGACATCGATACGGCTATTCGGCTGGAGAGCGATCCCTCTACACTGTTGCCCGAGCAGATCCCGCTCAAGGAAAATGTCGGCTTCGTCACCGCTGCGCTGCTCCGTCACGGGAAGGCGCACGCAGAACAGTTCGCTCGCTACTTCCATACAGCGACCGATGTGCTGCGGCTTGCCGTCGCACTGTCGGAGGGGGATGTCAGCCTGGCGGAGAGCACCCGCTTTCGCAGGCTCAAGCGAGCCGAGCGCCGACTGCTGCTCGAACTGCTGGAGCAGTGCGGGAACCTCGCCGAGGATATGAGGCGCTATAAGCAGCGGTGGATCAGGCTGGGCGAGATTCTCCATCCAGGCGAATACAAGGCGCGCTATCCACGCTGCTGGGCGGCCTTCGATATGCTGCGTAACGATCGTCCGCTGGACACGTTCGCCGGGCAGGTCGAGCTGGCGCTGCGCTGGTACCAGGCGGATTCGGCGGCGCTGCTGCTCGCCGAGCGTCCGGGCGAATTCGCCCGCAGGCTTGACCATGTGCTGCGTATTCATGATGAGCCGCAGCAGGTGCTCGCCTTGTTCCGCAGTGTGAGCGACCAGGTCGCTACACCCGTGCTGCTGCAATTAATTGCCCACTTCACTCGGCGTCACGATGGCAGACGCTGGCGCACCTTCTTCCCCAAGGGCAATGTCGCCAAGGCGTTTACCATCCCCGGCTCATTGCCGCCGCTAGACGCCACGGTCTGCGCCGCGGCAGCCGATCTATGCAGGGACACACTGCGGCAGCGATTTGCACAGTTGCCACCGCTCGGCAAGGTGTTCGTCGACGAGCAATTGCGGCGTTTCATGGTGCCTCTCGCTCAACGCTCCGCTAGCAGGTCGCTGCGGACACTGACGCGCGGCAGCCGTATCCCGATGCCTCCAGGCGACACGATCCGCTTCTTCCTGTGGTGGAAGGAGGGCATCGTGAACGGCAAGCCAACCGGCCGCGTTGATATTGATCTGTCCGCAATTCTATTTGATGGTGGTTGGCAATATATGGAGCATATTTCTTACACCAATCTGCGCTCTGCCAAATACAAGGCTGCCCATAGCGGAGACATCGTCTCCGCGCCGAATGGAGCCTGTGAATTCATCGATCTGGACATCGACTCGATCCTGGAATATGGCGGCCGATATGTGATGGCCTCCCTGAACTCGTTCACCAGTCAGCCGTATTGCGAGCTGCCGGAATGCTTTGGTGGATGGATGATGCGTCGCAAGCCGGGCTCCGGGGAAGTCTTCGAGCCGTCTGCGGTTATCGATAAGGTCGATGTGACCGCCAATACACAGATCGCCATTCCGGTTATTCTCGATCTCGTCGAGCGAACCGTCATCTGGTGTGATCTGGCGCTGACACGGCATCCGGCCTATCACAATAATGTGGAGGGTCACCTGTCCAGCATGGCGATGATGGGGCAGGCGATGACGACGCTGAGCAAGCCGGATCTGTATGAGCTGTTCCTGCTTCACGCCACAGCGCGTGGACATCTGGTCGGGCACGCACAGGAAGCAGAGACGATCTTCTCGCCGGAGCTTGGCATTACGCCATGGGATACGGAGCGAATTATGGCGGAGTTTATCGCTTAGGGGAAAGTGGTGGGCCACAAGATGCACATAGCCGTCAGTCCCCCGCTCAGTGCATCTCCACGCGCATATAGATAGCAGGCACATGCTCACATAGCCATACATCGTTCTCTGAACGGTAGAATATATAACCCGCCTGATGCATGTCCGCCGCGTCGACTGCCAGCACGGCGGGTTGTCCGTGCCGGGAGCCAACCTTGGCTGCCAGCTTCTGATCCTCTGTTAGATGCACATGCTGACGTGTGCCACGGCGGATGCCCTGCTGCAAGATGGACTGCACATAGTGCTGAGCTGTTCCATGATAGAGCACGGCTGGCGGCATCTGCTGCTTCAGCTCTACATCCACTGTCAGCGAGTGACCCTGGTTGGCGCGAATGCGGGTACGATCCTCATTGAAGCTGTACCGTTGCTTGCTGTTTTCCGCCACAATCCGATCCAGTGCCGCCCGATCGAGCCTTCGCCCGGTACGGTTCACCCCGCGGATCAGCTCATCCACAGACGCCCAGCCGTTCTGATCCAATGTGATGCCTGCCGCCTGCGGCTGATGACGCAGCACCAGACTTAGAAATCTTCCCATCTTAGTATCTTGATAATTTTTTTGATAATTACCTTCATTGTTCTTCATGAACCTTCTCTGCCTTTCTGAAATGTGTCTGAAAACTTCGCAAGGAGCGAATTGTGCTACATCATCGTTCCATGCCAGGCGCTTTACGCAGGCTTACCGGGGGAAGTCAAGGAGGCGCAGGCAGCGGGGAACGAAGAATGGTTAACATTGCCCTTGAGGGAGTTTCCAGACACGCCTAATGTAGGCTAATGTATGGAGGATCTGAATATCTGCTCAAATGCCCTCATACACGCCTTGTTTTTGCTGCTATCCAGCACGGCGTAGATCACTTCATCGAACAAGGCTCCATACCCCTTATCCTCCAGCAGCTCTCTCCACCAGCTTGCTACCTTAGCCGGATCATTGCGGAATACGCCGCAGCCATAAGCACCAAGCACTAGCTTCCGCATACCTTGCTTGGCGAATATCGCCAGCACCAGCTCCATCCGCTCCTTCATGACGCGCTCGGCCTGCTCCGTATCCTCCCCCTTCACCACCACTTGACCGTAGTTGACGGCAGGCATGGTCAGCACGGTCGCTGTCACTGGCTCGGCAAGCAGCCGATACTGTTCATCACGGAAGAACACCACGTCCGGCGATACGATCGCATGGTGGCTGTACATCATAGTGCGGCGGGCGCGATTGTACGTATAATATTCCTCATGCAGCAGCAGCGTAGCATACAGACCGCTGGAGGCTGCCAGACTCTCCTCCTGGGCCATGGCTCCGCCTAGGAAGCCGCCGCCTGGATTTTTGGCACTGGCGAAGTTAAGCACGCCCAGCGTCTGACGTTCCTCCGGCTCACAGGACAGAATCGCCGTCACTGTCGCCTCATTGGTCACCCGCTGCTTCACCTGCGCGCACCCGGACAAGCTGCTGCGTACCTGCTCCAGCAGCCGCTCTCCTTCCTGCGGACGAAGCAGGAAGCTACCCGCTTCCGACCGCTGCTGCAGTGCGGCGATCTCGATGCGCCTTCCCTCCCGTTCGTAATATCCTTGACGAATGATCTGTACCGTCTGCTCTGCAATCTGCTGGCGGCTCTGGCGTCCACCTTCCGTGCTATGCCTCTCTTGAGCCTCTCGTCTCTCTCTATTCATCTTCTCTCCTCCTGCCCGTTCTTGTCGCAAGCGGGTCGTGTCTACATCTGCTCTCCCGCAGTTCGAGGACACACCCTAGTCTATTCTTGGTTGTTGGCTCCGCAGCTCAGCAGTTCGTCACGCACCTGCGTCAGTGCAAAACCAAGCTTATTCCTCCCCCGCCACTTGGGTGGATGCTCCGCATCCGGGTTGCTCTTGCCTAGCCCGATGCCCCAGATGCGATCGCGCGGACTCGCCTCGACCAGGATGCGCCTGCCCGTGCCGATCAGATAATGGCGCAGCTCCTCGTTCTGCGTGAACTTGGCGGCGTTGCCCCGCCTGACGATCTCATAGCTGCTTGCATTCCATAGCTGCTCGTCGAATGGGGAGATCGCGCGGCCGAAGGCCTTCATCTCCTTCGGATGGGCCGCTGCCATAATCGACGCCAGCATCGCCTCATCCCCGAACAGACGCGCCTTCTCCGCCATCATGTATTGCTCGGTGCAGCTATACGTGACACCGTCCACCTCGAAGCGGCATGGCCACCATTGGCTTAGACAGCTCTGATTGACGATTCCGTCCGCCGGTGGCGTATGTCCCCAGAAAAATAAATACTTGAACCGTTCCCCCGCCTCATAGGCGCGACATAATGCTTCCCACTCATATATCATGTGATATTCTCCCAATTTCTACGGAATAGCCGCGAAGGTCGATGACCCGCAGGCTCCGTGTAATGATCGGTTTCCTCCACCAGATGAGCCACCTTCCGGCGAAAGGCCGCCTTCAGCAGCTCTCTCCCGGCGATGACCTCGTACACCTGCTGAAGCTGTGTTAGTGTGAATAGCTCTGGCATGAGATGGAGCGCGATACTCGTCGTCTCCAGCTTGCCCCGCAGCCGCTCGATGGCACATGCGATCAGCTTGGCATGGTCAAAGGCCAGTCCGTCATTGCTCACAATCGTATATTCGGTGCGCGTCGAGGCGCTGGTGAAGGTGGTCTGCTTCTCCACCACCGCCCGCAGGGTGTGCCCTCCCTGCTGGAGCAGCAGCTCATATTGCCAGCTACGCCGAATGCCATCCTCCAGCAGCTCCTTCTGCTCCAACTGTAGCTTATAAGAGACATCGAACCAGGCCGCCTGATCAGCATCGTCCCCGGCCTGTACCTCCACCTTACTGCCGTCGATCAAGGCCATATACGAGCAGCTCATGACCCACGTCCGCGGATCACGCCCTGGCTCGCTGAACGTGTACAACTGCTCCATATAGACCTGATCCAGCCCCGTCTCCTCGCGCAGCTCCCGCCTGGCCGCCTGCTCCGTCGTCTCGTAAGGCCGGACAAAGCCGCCGGGGAGCGCCCAGCCTCCCAAGTACGGATGTCCACCCCGGCGAATAAGCAACAGCTTCAGCCCCTTCTCCGGCAGCTTGCGATAGTTGCTCACCTCGCTGTCAAGCACCGTAAAAATCACCATATCTGCCGCGACGGACGGGCGCTCATAATCTCCGGCATCATACTGCTGCAAAAACTCCTCCTCCGTTAACCCGCTCCGATCCCTAAGTGTCATACGTCTCTTCCTTCCTGTTTCTGTCTCGGGGAAATATCTATATACTTGCAGCATCATGCACGAACTGATGGATAGGCTGACGCTCCACTGTTCTTATGGAGCTTGCTTTGCTATTCGCTATACTTAGTTATTATCATTATGATATTAACTAAGTGATACTAATATAAAACAGTCTCTATAGTCTGTCAAGCCTCCGGCTGGTCTACCACCCTGCACGCAGCCTTTTCAACACTTTTCTACAATTTCACCTCGTGTTAATCCCCATTTAACAGTCCAAGGTTATAATGAACCCGTAATCTAACACTTGATTTCAAAGGATGGCTGCTTATGGGAATTCATGCGTACTTTCGGTCATTGAACGAGCTGGAGAGAATCATTCGGTGTCCAGGCAAATTCAAATTCGAGGAGCACAGCGTCTCCGCCCATTCCTGGAAGGTTGTGCAATACGCCAAGACGCTGGCGGACATCGAAGAGACGCACGGTGTGGCTGTAGATTGGAAGAAGCTCTATGAGATTACGAGCAGCCATGACTACGGCGAGATATTTATCGGAGACATCAAGACGCCGGTCAAGCATTCGTCCATTGAGCTGAGACAGCTCATTCAGCAGGTGGAGGAAGGGATGATCGAGCATTTTATCGAGGAGCATATCCCTGAGGAATTCAAGGGTATCTTCCGCAGGCAACTGCGGGAAGGGAAGGACGGCTCTGTCGAAGGACTGATTCTGGAGGTTGCCGACAAGATGGACCAGGTGTACGAGGCTTTCGCCGAGCTGCAACGCGGCAATATGGAGAAGGAGTTTGTCACGATGTACCGTCAGGCTCTGATCAAAATCAAGCAGATCAAGCTGCACTGTGTCGATTATTTCCTTACTTCCATCCTGCCGGATATGGTCAACGAGGGATCGATGTCGAAAGTGAATATTAAACAGATTACTGAAGAAGCACTGGCATACTGACAGCAGAGCTCCGGGTACAACAGCTCGCCCGCTACTCGTAGTCTGCGCCTTAAGGGACGATTGCTGTACTTGCTCCATGGCTCCCTTGTATCTCCGCCTGTTATTCCCCTTCATAACCACATTCTCATGATTACACCAACCACGATACGCGCGCTGCCTATCACTTTCCCTTCAAGACCCCGCCCACGTCTATAAGCGAGGTCTTCTATTCGCATGTGCATCCAGGCCCGGCGGGGCGTCAAGCCCGTTGCGCAGACGAAGCTTCGTTTCCACAATGACCCACTACATTATCCTTTGAAATATCCGCCAATGCATTGAGCTTGGGTAGCCCTAACGTTTATAATAGAACAAGTAAATTGGCGATGGCATACACAGCTAAGGTTCAACTGAATCCAATCCAGGCCATTAATTATCCTATAGAAAAGGTGTCATAGATGAGCATATTGAATGTAGAGCGTTTGAGCCACGGCTTCGGTGACCGGGCGATTTTTAATGACGTATCCTTCCGCCTGCTGAAGGGCGAGCATATCGGCCTGATCGGTGCGAACGGCGAGGGCAAGTCAACCTTCATGAATATTATTACCGGGAAGCTGCAGCCCGATGACGGCAAGGTGGAGTGGTCGAAGCGGGTGCGCGTCGGTTATCTCGATCAGCACGCTGTGCTGACCAAGGGAATGACGATCCGCGATGTGCTCAAGAGCGCGTTCCAGTACCTGTTCGATATGGAGCAGGAGATGAACGACATGTACGGGCGCATGGGCGATGTAACGCCTGAGGAGCTGGAGCAGCTGCTGGAGGAGGTCGGGACGATTCAGGACACACTGACGAACCAGGACTTCTACCTGATCGACTCCAAGGTGGAGGAGACGGCGCGTGGTCTTGGCCTGACGGACATCGGCCTGGACAAGGACGTAACCGACTTGAGCGGTGGACAGCGGACGAAGGTACTGCTAGCCAAGCTGCTGCTGGAAAAGCCAGATATTCTGCTGCTTGACGAGCCCACCAACTATCTCGATGAGCAGCATATCGAATGGCTGAGGCGTTACCTTCAGGAGTATGAGAATGCCTTCATCCTCATCTCCCATGACATTCCGTTCCTCAATAGCGTCATCAACCTGATCTACCACATGGAAAATCAGGAGCTGAATCGCTATGCTGGCGACTACGACCATTTCCAGCAGGTCTATGAGATGAAGAAGCAGCAGCTCGAGTCGGCCTACAAGCGCCAGCAGCAAGAGATTGCTGATCTGAAGGACTTCGTCGCCCGCAACAAGGCCAGCGTGGCTACGCGCAATATGGCGATGTCGCGGCAGAAGAAGCTCGACAAGATGGAAGTGATCGAGCTGGCGCGCGAGAAGCCAAAGCCGCAGTTCAATTTCAAGGTGGGACGTACCTCCGGCAAGCTGATCTTCGAGACCACGCAACTAGTCATCGGCTATGATAGCCCGTTGTCTCGTCCGCTGGATCTGCGCATGGAGCGCGGGCAGAAGATTGCGCTGGTCGGCTCCAACGGAATCGGTAAGACGACGCTGCTGCGCAGTATTCTCGGGGAGATTCCAGCGTTGTCCGGCTCGGTGCAGCGGGGGGAGAATTTGCAGATCGGTTACTTCGAGCAGGAGTCGAAATCCGACAATTATAATACGTGCATCGAGGAAATCTGGAGCGAATTCCCCTCCTTCACCCAGTTCGAGGTGCGCGCCGCGCTCGCTCGCTGCGGCTTGACGACCAAGCATATCGAGAGCAAGATTACAGTGCTGAGCGGCGGCGAGAAGGCTAAGGTCCGGCTGTGCAAGCTGATCAACAACGAGACGAACCTGCTCGTGCTGGACGAGCCAACCAACCATCTCGATGTCGATGCCAAGGACGAGCTGAAGCGTGCGCTCAAGGAATACAAGGGCAGCATCCTGCTCATCTCGCACGAACCGGAATTTTACCGCGATGTCGTGACCGAGACCTGGAACTGTGAATCGTGGACGACCAAGGTATTTTAAGCTGGAGATGTCTCGAAGCAGGCACATATAGCTAAGTACGGAGCTTCATGCGACCGTTTTAAGGTCAAATGGCGTAGCTTAGCCCAACGTAAAGAAGTACATCGCCGTGTGAACGATGTACTTCTTTATGTAGTTCTTCATTTTTCAGCTAGTAACGTCTCTATAGGAGAGTGTTATTTTCTCATAATAACTTTTAATACATTGACTACAATTAAAGGAATTAAATAATAAACAGCATAGATTAATTCTACATATACAGGAGAACTATATTCTGGATGTTGACTATGAATATACATTCTTACTCCAACGTGAATTATCATTGCGCAAACAAGTAAGACATTGATCAGTAGAAACCACTTTTCTTTACTCATCTCGTCCTCTCCATTTACTGTGAGCTGTTAGGATTCAGGTTGATTGGAACGACAAATTCTGTGAAGCCTTCTGTGGTATTAACAGTAGTACCGAAAGCCTTTAGACTGTATGCCTTTGTAACAGATACAAAAGAACCATTACTCATATATCCAATAGGTGTAGTGTTACCTACTGAACGGTTTGTTTGATAACCAGACTTCGATTTAATTGAGGAAATAAGCGAAGTTGGGGTATCAATAATAGTACCAGCACTTAATTTTGTTGATGATACGGAATTCCAAATTTTTGTAGAGAAAGAAGAGCAATTGTTTGTCGCAGACCATTTATCATTGGTAGAAATCAAATTATTTATAGTATTGATATCACTTTGTGTTACATTTAGCGACAGAGAAACTCTATTGTCATAGGCATTATAATTGTTAATTAGATACGACTCCAAGTTATACCAAATACCTTTGTGATTTGATTGGTTGCCCCATGTTCCAAAAGTAATTTCATGAGTAGAGCCTACACTTAAGCCGCCAACAGTGATAGAAGAAGAACTTGTGTTTTTAAAGGCTATAAACGAATGGCCTGAAGTACTCCATGAAGAATTGCTACCATCGTTCGAGGAAAAAATAGTTAATGTCCCAACTGTTGATGAGGCATTTAAAGTTGATTGCGAGGCAAATACCGACGTGCCCATTCCTAATACAATCAATAACGATAATGATAGCGACAAGAGATTTTTACATAAATTTTTTGCCATATTTACCTCCAAGATATAAATTAACCAATTTTAGGTTTATTGTAAATTTATCATAGATTAATTGTAAAGTAAAGTATGACACCAAAATAACCCATGACACCACCTCTACAAGGAGAACTCGTCATGAGCTGTAAGCATTTTACCAAATAGAATGAATAGAGCAGAGCTACGAACCCTTTAAAGCGCCATACGAGTTCTAGAAGCTAAAGCACTGCTATCTTCTATCGCTCCCTGAAGCAAGTCTCGCCCATAGACCACTGCAACTGTAGCACTTTTGCACGCTACGATGCTCCTGCCTCTCCCTTCCTGCTGCATACGGCGATGTAACTCAGATCGCGTCCTGGCCCGTTGAAGAACCGGAACATCTGCCGGAACTGCTGACGGTTCTCCGACCGCAGTCCATTGCGTATAATCCGCAGCGTACCCAGCAGCCCCTCGTCCCGCATCATCCCCCTAATGCTCATCAACGACATCGGCCCTGCGTGATGCGTTACCTGTGCAAACCCGGCATGGTGGAACAGTGACTCCCAGCGCTGCACCTGCAGCGGTTCAACCTGCACATGAATGGTACGGCGCAGCTCCTCGAGCTGCTCGGCCAGGTCTGCCTTGACATAGGTAATATCATGCGTAAGCAAGATCCCTCCCGGCTTCAATACACGGCAGTATTCGGCAACCGCCTTCTCCTTCGCATTCTGGTTCAGCATCGTCAGCATCGCTTCATTAATTACCAGATCGAAGCTCTCATCAGCAAATGGCAGCTTGAGCGCATTGGCCTGCTGAACCGTAATATAATCCGCCAGCCCGGCCGCTTCGATCCGCTGGCGCGCCTTATCCAGCGCCCGCGCGTCCATATCTACCCCGGTAATTCGGCATCGATACTGACTCGCCAGTTGGATCGCCGTCGTGCACATGTTGCACGCCACCTCCAGCACCTGGGTATCCTGTCCAAGCTGTACCTGACGAATCAGCCAATCTGTAGCCGCGGTGCCGCCAGGACGCAGCCGTTTCTTGCCCAGCTTCGCTAGAAAGTTATGGCCTACTTCCTTTTTCATGCCGCTTCCCCCTCTCAGCGCTCACGCTCAGGCTTCACAACCATGAGCAGCATCTGGAACGCCTCTTCCGCATACAGCGCATGCGTGACCCGAGCCGGCATGATGATGCTCTCTCCTGCACGGACGATATAGTCCTGCTCTCCGATGGTTATCCGTGCCTGGCCGGACAGCAGCTGCACCATAGCATCACCCGGCGAAGCGTGTCCGCCAATCGTCTGCCCCTGATCCAGCGAGAATAGGGTCACATTCAGACTCGGGCGCTGCACCATCGCCAGACTGCAGATTTGCTGCTCCGCTACGGGCACGATCGTTCTCAGATCAAGCACCTCTGCATGCGGCAGTCGTTTGATATACATTTCCTGTTCCATATTTAAGCCCTCCTCGATTCAAGTTATGATGTGTATATACTTGCTGCTGTCCAGCGCCTCCAGCTCATGCCAGCTCTGCTTCGCAATGACCAGGGTCATGCCGGGAGACAACAGATGATCTTCCCCTTCGACTCTCACCCGCAGGCGCCCCTCCAGAATGGCAATCCACTTATGACCTGGCAAAATCTCGGCACTGATCGTCTCTCCCTGGTCTAACGCATACACGACACATTCTTCCGGCTCGCTCTCCAGTTGCAATAGCGCTCGCGCGTCACTGGGCTCCAGAGATCGACTGCGGATCTGGTGCTTCGCCACCTGAATGCGCTCGGCTAGCCGCAATACGTCCTCCGTAATTCTCATGCCTCCCCCTCCATAACCCGCCCTGGCATGCTCCTGGCTGGATGGGCGGTATGACCAGCAGCCCGCATTTCTCCTGTGCACGCCTTGCACGGTTCTGATATACTATACATAATATTGAGAATATTTCTCACTTAACTACAGTGTAACAGAGATAGCGGCTTAGCTCTGTTGCCATGGCAACAGGAGGCGAGAAAAGTGAATGACTATGGCAAGTACGGCGACTATGACGAGTTAATCGGCAACACCGCGCTATTCAGAGGCTTCACTGAGGACGAGGTGAAGGCTGCGCTCGATTGTCTGCAGGGCACCGTCCTCTCCTTCGCACGCAAGGAACGGATCTTCAGAAGAGACGATCTGCTCGATTCTGTCGGCCTGGTGCTGCGCGGCCATGTGCTGCTGTGCGGGGAGAACCTCTCCGGCATGCGGTATATATTCTCGGAGCTGGAGGCTGGCGATATGATCGGCGAGACGGCACTGCGCCTGCCGCAAGAGCCTAGCGGCTACGAGGCCGTTGCCGGGTCGGACTGCGAGCTGCTATTTATTCAGATGATGAATATCGTCCGCCCTGGGCAGCAGACCTGCCAGCTACGTGCGCGTATGATCGAGAACATGCTGGCGCTGCTGCTGGTCAATAATCGCTCGATCTACCGCAAGCTTGATCTGGTCTCCCATAAGTCGCTGCGGGATCGCGTCCTGCACTACTTGAGCCTGCAAGCCAAAAAGAACAACGCCACATGCTTCACCATCCCGTTCTCCCGCAGCGATCTGGCCGACTACTTAACGGTTGACCGCAGTGCCTTATCCCGTGAGCTGCAACGGATGGCGCATGACGGACTCATCCGCATCGAGGGTAATCGCTTCGAGCTGCTTGATGCGAGCTACCCGTTGACCTTGAGCGATATTTAATAGGAGGTACACGTGCGACCATTCAAAATAGTTGGGCTGCTCCTTTTCGTATTGGTACTACTCAGTTGTTCCACAAAGAATGAATACGATTATTCCCAGGATGAGCTGCCAATCGCCAAGACAGGGCAGGGCTTCACACTCGGACTGTATAGTACAGAACAAGATATTGAAGCCGCGCGCACCTTTCACATTCATCAAGGAACGTTCGACAGGCGAATCGTGCTAGGAAACAAAACCCCCCAGCCCGAAAGATTTGTACTCCTTGCCTTTAATCATGACCAGCAAATAGACCTTCACATTGACGGACGCTCCTATACCCATTATTTCTTTGAAGCTCCTGCTCAACAGTACACGAGTATACCCGTCTCGTTGAAAATGGATCATCCGGGTTTTCACTCCGTCAACCTCATTCTCTTTCGCAGTCCTGATCTGATGATCGAAGATGGAGATATTAGAGAGCTGAACCGCCTGTCCCGCGTCATGAATATTCGAATCAATCTGTTGTATAATGCAGAATCCATCGATGTAGCGCCTCCTCCACTATTCAACCCGGATATTATACAGCCTGGACGCATAGACGGCGTCTTTGTAGGGCGCAGAGGAGATACTGAATACAATATATGGTCTAATGCAGCCTATCTCACCGAACAATCTCATCTTCCATACGATATTATTTATGGAAATCAAGGCAGTTACGAGCTAGACGGTTATATCGTCGCTCTGTATAACTGGGTTCAGGTTCCCATCAGTGAGAGCAGACCCCTCCATCTACGACACCATACCGCCCAAACAAGATCGGAGAATATCCGGTACGCTTCCCACCACAGAAAAAGGCGTGTTCCTAGCCATCATGCTGCCGCAGCCGTTCAAGAACCTGCCAGATGAGCAGCCTTATACAGACTCCCCAAAAGCAAGCCTGAGATTATATGTGCAGTAAGTTGTTCATCCATCATCCAGTGTCTTGCCGTTCCTGCAACAGTCGCACGCAAGGCAACCTTGAGACGCAGACCGTATATTATCGTTCAATTTCTTGTGGTAATCACCCGCAAGCTGTCGCTGTAAATACGAACAACAAGGATCTTCAAGTTTAACCAGGCCAGACCAAACCGGAAGCTGTCACTTTCCGTTTTGGTCTGGTTTTTTTATATGTGCCCAGAATTTTTATGTTATATTCATGTAATATAATTCGCAAAAACGACTCTTAAATTGTAATTTTTATATATTTAATGATATTTTATATTACATAAATCTATAAATATTACGCTAATTCACTTCGAATTCCGAAATTAATGTAATGTATATTGACATGAAAGTGAAGTGGTGATACGATGTGAATAATCAGTTAAACAGTTAGTTAATAAAAATTAACTAAACATTTAAACAAGTGTGGTGATGGGAATTGGCGTACATCAAGGTGAATCAAGTGAGCAAGTTTTTCAAGCGTCGAGGCCAAGTGACAGAAGCGCTGCGGGATATTAATCTGGAGCTGGAGCAAGGCACCTTCGTTAGCCTGATCGGTCCCAGCGGCTGCGGCAAGTCCACGCTGCTGCGCATCGTTGGCGGCTTGGCCAGTGTGGAGCAGGGTGAGGTGACCGTGGGTGGACTAAGCCCTCTCGACGCACAGAGCGAAAAGCAATTCGGGTTCGTCCCGCAATCACCAGCGCTCTTCCCATGGCGCACGGTTCTGGAGAATATGAATCTTCCCTTCGAGGTCAATACCCGAGGACATAGCCTCCAGGTACAGGAGCGTGAAGACCCGGTACAACTGTTGCAGTCTGTGGGGCTTGGAGACTTCGTCCATGCCTATGCCAAGGAGCTGTCGGGGGGGATGCAGCAGCGAGTAGGCATTGCGCGCGCCTTCGGCTCAGGAGCTCCGATCCTGCTGATGGACGAGCCCTTCTCGGCACTTGATGAGATTACGAGAGAGATGATCAGCTACCAGTTGCTCAACATCTGGGAATCCCATCAAAAGACTGTACTGTTCGTCACACATAGTCTGAGGGAAGCCGTGCTGCTCTCAGACAAGGTTGTTGTCATGTCTGCCCGGCCCGGTCAGATTACAAAGATTATCGACATAAACCTGCCCCGACCGCGCGATGCCTCTATAGAAGACACAGACGCATTTCACCACTATGTTGCTGAGATTAGAGGATACTTGCGAGATAAATGGCAATAAGCGCGGATCACGTCTCCATCAGTACTCATCTGGTCGCTGCGCGCATCATGGAGAGCGAGGCTGTTCATGCTACTATATCAAGTCAGGGAAAGGAAGGATTACTATGAGAAGCGCCGTTAGAGAAGCCGCACTGATCGTTTCCCCCAAGCTGGACAGAAAGGGGGGCTCCATGCTGAGCAAAGCCAAAGCCTGGTTCACTACCTCCGCCTATGTGCCGCCTGTGACGGCTTTTGTTGTTCTGTTCCTACTGTGGGAACTGGCTGTACGACTGTTCCATATTCAACCCGTTACACTGCCTGCCCCCTCGTCGGTTCTGTATGAGTTTGTCTCCTCCCTTACATTTTATCTGCCACATGCCTGGGTGACGCTGTATGAGGCGCTGGCTGGATTTTTCCTCGGCATGACGGTGGCAATTATCGGAGGCATCTACATGGCGCACTCCCCGTTGCTGGAGCGCACTCTGCTCCCGATCGCTGTGCTTGCCAACGTTACTCCGATTATGGCGATTGCCCCGCTTTTCATCCTGTGGTTCGGATTTGACGCCTTGCCGAAAATTTTAATCGCCGCTATCATCACCTTCTTCCCCATGCTCGTCAACTCCATTACCGGCTTCCGCTCTATTGATGATAACCATCTTGAATACATGAAATCACTGCACGCCAGCAAGCGCGAAATCTTCTTCAAGCTGCGTGTGCCCAATAGCCTGCCCTATCTGTTCTCTGCTGCCCGCACCTGTGTCAGCCTGAGTGTGATGGGCGCTGTAGTCGGAGAATGGAGCGGCTCCACCCAAGGGCTGGGCAATGTCATTATGATGTCCAGCAACTACATGCAGACCGAGCGCATGTTCTCGGCGATCTTCATCCTGGCGATGATGGGCATCCTGCTGACCAATATCGTCCGTCTGCTAGAGCGCAAGGTATTATACTGGCATGTATCCAGCAGCGACCGCACCTGAAGCTTCGCTGGTTATATAGCATAGCTTGTCAATCACATTGATCATCATGGAGGTAATGGGAGATGGAGAGAAAAAACAAACGGTATACCCTGCTGCTCATTATGATGCTGTGCAGTGCCATGGCACTGTCCGCATGCGGCTCTAGCTCTAGCTCCGGCGCGGGCTCCAGCAACACATCAGCTACTACGGCGGGCGGGTCAGAGTCCGGTGCCCAGGCGGGCGGGAACACTGCGACTCCTGATGAGTCCTCGATCGATTGGGCAGCCCGCAAAAAACTCAACGCAGCAGCGGGACAGATCACCTACATTACTGGCTATTACTACGCTGCCTCCCCGCCAGATATTCAGGTCATCATGGCCAAGGAGCTGGGCTACTTCGAGGAAATGGGGCTGGATGTGCATATTATGCCCGGACTCGATTCGGAAGGGATGAAGTTCCTGGCCGCCGGACAAGCCCAGATCGCCAGCTCAGGCACGCCAAGCCTCGTCATTCAATCGGTGGCCAATGGCGCAGCGATCAAGGGCGTCGCTACCTTCGCTGCGACTGGCGTCAGCGCGCTGATGGTCATGAGCGATTCCGGCATGAAGGAGCCGAAGGATTTGGTCGGGAAGACGATAGGCTATCACGGCGCACTCCCGGCCAACATACAGGCGATGCTCAAGAATTCCAATATCGATCCCACTTCGGTTAAGGGCGTATCGGTCGGCTATGATCCGACAGTGCTCAGCTCGGGCAAGGTGGATGCACTGACGGTATACAAGTCCAACGAGCCGTATATGATGAAGAAAATGGGACTTGATGTATCGCTGATCGACCCCGGCCAATTCGGCGCAGAGACATCCTTCGGTGTGCTGGCAGTCAACAACGCCTTCGCTGAGGCGAATCCGACAGCGGTGGAGGACTTCCTACGCGCGGTATCCAAGGCGCATAGCTACGCGGCAAGCCATATCGATGCCTCGCTGAAGGTGCTGGCTTCGCTATCCGACTCCCTCTATGATCTGCCGACCGAGACGAACCGCTGGACGGTCGAGAGCGGATTGGTCGAGCAGGCCAAGCTGCCCGGTCACGGCATCGCCTGGCAATCGGATGAGCAATGGACGCGAGAGATCGAGATGCTCTCCGACGCAGGCGTCATCAAGGAGAAGCTTCCCGTGGACAAGGTGATGAACAACGCGTTTATTAATTCCATCTACAATGGCGAAGCTCTGATCTGGCCAGAGCGGTAGCCCCCTTCTCTCAGGCACATGCCTGGAGCTCGAATACGGTTCAGCAGTTCCAATAACAGAGAACAGTTGACCACGTACAGATTGCAGTTGCAGTTTACTTTACGATTCCGCGTCCCTCTATCATATAACCACTAAGGAGCGATTATTCATGAGCACCGATTACAATAACGTAGACTTTGGCGTCTTTCTCCCCATCACGAACGGCGGCTGGATCATCTCCGAGACCGCACCGACACTGGACGGCAGCTATGCCATCAACCGCAAGGCCGCGATGATTGCCGAGGAGCTGGGATTGGACTTCATCATGTCGATGGCGAAATGGAAGGGCTACGGCGGTACAACCAACCATTGGGGCATCTCCCTGGAATCGATGACGATGATGGCCGGACTGGCCGAGGCTACCTCTCGGGTGAAAATATATGCCACCGTGCACACCCTGCTGTATCACCCCGCTGTCGCTGCCAAGATGTTCGCCACCCTCGATCAGATCAGCGGCGGACGGGTCGGCATGAATGTCGTTTCCGGCTCCTACGCAGGCGAGTTCAGACAGATGGGCATGTGGCCGGAGCATCTCGACCACGACCAACGCTATGATCTGGCGAGAGAATGGATGCAGCTCGTGAAGCGGCTGTGGAGCGAAGAGACGGTGAGCCACCAGGGCGAATACTTCACACTGGAGGACTGCGAGTCGCTGCCGAAGCCGCTGCAATCGCCACGGCCGGAGATTATCTGTGCCGGGCAATCCGAGAAGGGCATGGGCTTCACGATCGATGAGGGAGATGCCTGCTTCATCGGCGGGCGTGACCTGGAGGATCTGGCAGCCGTCAGCAAGCGAGCCAAGGACATGGCAGCCGAGCGTAACAAGACGATCAAGACCTATGCCATGTTCACGATCGTACCGGGCGCAACGGATGAGGAAGCCGAGCAACGGATCAAGACGTATCAGGAGGGCGCAGACATCGGTGCGATCAAGGGGATGCTGAGAAGCTACGGCCTGGAGCCTGATGGACGCGAGAACTCGATGGTGCATCGGGCCAAGAGCGCATTTATGACAGAGACGATCGCGGGCAGTGTGGATACGATCACGAGCCGGATCAAGGAGATTATCGAGGTTACGAAGATCGATGGCATGATGCTCACCTTCCCGGATTATGTCGAGGATCTGACCATCTTCGGGCGAGATGTGCTGACACAGCTCCGCGGCAACGCTGTGCTGAAGTAGGAGGGATGCAGATGATGCAGGAGCTGACCACCCGCACCGCATTGCTGGTTGTCGATGTACAGCAGGACTTCTGCGGAGCAGATGGCAAAATGGCGCAATACGGCGCCGACCTGTCCGCCATCGATCCCGCTGTCGACCAGATTGAACGGCTGCTGCAGGGTGCGCATGACCGGCACATCCCGGTCATCTTCATCCAGCTCGTGACCGATCCGGCTACCGATTCCCCAGGTATGAAGGCGTGGTACACGCGCCAGGGATATGATCCTGAAGAGGCTGTTGCCGTATGCAGACGGGGAACACCCGGCGCAGATTATTACCGGATAGCCCCCGCCGCACACGATTATAGCGTCAGCAAGCAGCGATACAGCGCCTTTGTCGGAACGAACCTGGAGCTGCTGCTGCTGGGACTCGGCATCCGAAGACTGGTAGTGACTGGCGTGACCACCGAATGCTGCGTCGACTCTACGATCCGCGATGGCGCGATGAAGGATTATGAAGTCTACGTCGTCGAGGACGCATGTGCCGCCTACGAGCAGGAGGTGCATGCGATGTCCATACGCATATTGGAGATGAACTTTGCAACCGTTCTGACAACAGCTCAACTGCTCTCCTATTGGAAGGAGCGTGACCGCCCATGAGCTTGTGGGAGAAGCAGCCGCTGTCTGAGGAGGATCGGGAGGTCATGCAGCGTATCCGCCAGCATATTGACCCGAATGAGCTGGTGCAACTGCTGCTGGAGCTGGGCAATATCCGCAGCCTCCCTGGCTTCGAGCAGGAAGCTGGCGAGTATGTCTACAACTGGCTGCAACAGGAGGGCTTCGCCCCGCGCAAGGCCGGCATGTTCGCCAGCCGCTTCAATGTCATCGGCACACTGGGTGGAGAGGCGCCCGGCGAGGGAAGCAATCTGCTCCTGACCAGCCACCTGGATACGGAGGCGCCACAGTATAACTACCGCGATGAATGGCGCTACAAGCCGGGCACGGTCGAGCGGTCGGAATGGCTGGAGGCGCGCTACGAGCATGGCGTCTTCTCCGGCCGACCCGTTGAGAATGACCGCGGCCCGATGACCTGCACGCTGATGGCCGCCAAGGCGCTCAAGCAGGCGGGCCTGACACTCAAGGGCAATCTGTACATTACAGCTTGTCCGGGTGAGATCGGGCCAGAGCAGGTGGAGGAGTTCCAGGGGCAGGAGTATCTCGGCAAGGAGGTTGGCGCGCAGTATCTACTGACACATGGCGGTGTAGCACCCGACTATGCCATCGCGGCAGAGGGCACCGACTTCGGCATCACCTGGATGTCCTGCGGACATGTGCTGTTCCGAATTGATCTGTATGGCGAGGAGCTGTTCACCCCGATTCTGGAGCATCCGCTCGAGCTGGCTGCGCATCCGAATCCGCTCGTGCAGTCCGCGGTGCTCATTCCCCTACTCCAGCAGTGGGCAATCCGTTACGAGCGGGAGCATACGTATGAGGGGAGCGGCGGACTGTCCATCCCCAAGGTGCAGTTGTCAGCGATTCGTGGCGGCGACCCGCATATTATGGGCGCGGGCAGCGAGGTGTGCTCGATCTACATTGAGGTCAATCTGACCGCCAGGCAGTCGATTGCCCCGATTCAGCGTCAGTTGGAGCTGCTGCTGCATGACGCAGGTCTGCAAGGACGTGTGCTGCCGCTTATTTTCCGCCAGGGCTATGAGGCGGATGAGCAGGCGGTGACACCGCTGGCTCAGGCGATCGATACAGGGCGCCAGGCGGCGGAGCGCGGCCCGCTGACGCTGGCGCATGAAGCTTATGCGAGCATGTGGCGGGATCATAATATATTCAACATGTATCGCATCCCGGCTGCCACCTTCGGGCCTTCCCGCTTTCAGCCCACATTAGAGGATATGGTGGATGCGGCGGCGATCTATGCCTTTACGGCCTGGAAGCTATGCAACCGCACGACTGTGCAATGAAAAAACGAGACCAGGAGGCGTCTGGAATGGATGCAAGGACATGGAGATCCACGATGGGACAATTCGCAACAGGGGTAACCATTATTACGACGATAGATGAGGACGGGCAGCCGCTTGGCATGACAGCCAATGCGTTTACTTCCCTCTCGCTGGAGCCGCCGATGGCGCTGATCTGCGTCGATCGCGGCAGCTCCACGCTGCCAAAGCTGATTGCAGCGGGCAAATATTGTGTCAATGTGCTCGGGGCCTCACAGCAGGCTCTATCCGGTAGCTTCGCCAGGAAGGGCGGCAGTGAGAAGTTCCAGGGCATCGCCTACGAGCGCGGCGAGCTTGACCTGCCTGTACTCCAGGGCTGCCTGACTAGCATTGAATGTGAGATCAGCGATGTGCTGGAGGGCGGAGATCATCTGATTCTGCTCGGGCGCGGCATCCGCATTCATCCATCAGAAGCGGCGTCACAGACGGAGCCGCTTCTATTCTACCAGGGCAGCTATGCCAAGCTGGAACCCGCAGGAGTGTAACCGATGTTAATGACGACGATTATAGGCAATCCAAAGGCCAGATCCAAAACCCGGACGATCGCAGAGGAAGCGGCTTCACAGCTTCATGCTATACTAGAGAAACAAACATCGGAGGAGATTGAGCATGAGGTGATCGACCTGGCCGACTACGCCGTCGCACTGGCTACATGGGATCAGAGCATCATAAGCACACTGCTCGCTCGTATCGAGTCATCCTCATGCCTGGTCATCGCCAGTCCGACCTACAAGGCAACGTACACCGGGCTACTCAAGCTTTTCCTCGATGTGCTGCCGATGAATGCCCTGGCGGGCAAGCTGGCCTTCCCGATTATGGTCGGGGCAGGCTATCAGCATCAACTGGCGGTTGAGCTGCATCTGCGGCCGCTCCTGTCGGAGCTGGGCGCGCTCTGCCCAGCGCGGGGGCTATACGTACTGGACTCGCAGTTGGATCAGCGCCAGGACGTTCTCTCCGAATGGGCAACAGCCCAAGAAGCTGTCATGAAGGCTCTGCTGTAAGCTGCGGCGGAGAAATATTCGTGGCGGCGGCAAGAGGCTAACCCGAATATTTGCCCCATGCAGAAAGGTGGATTCGATCATGGCTCCAATCATGAAGACGGACGAGCACAAAACAAATGTACAGGAACGAATACTCAATGGCGCAGAGGAACTGTTCGCCAGCAGCAGTTATTCGGCGACGCGTATCAGCGATATAGCGGCTAAGGCCGGGGTGAATCAGGCGATGGTGCACTACTACTTCGACACGAAGGAGAAGCTGTATCAGGCTGTGCTGGAACGATTGTTTCGCCAGTGGGAGAGCTATCTTGAGCAGCAGTCCTGGGAGAATGTCCACCCCGAGCAAGTGCTGAGACAGTATGTGAAGTCGCATTTTGAGATTAAATGTAAAATTCCGAACTTATACAAAATTTTTCACAAGGAAGCACTGGAGGGCAGCAAGCTGTTCGATCAGTATGCCTCGGCAAAATGGTTTCAGGATTTCCTCGACAAAAGCCGCATGTTCACCGAATGGAAGCAAGCGGGCATTATCAATCCGCATGTCAATGAGCAGGTTGTGCTCTTCTGCCTATGGGGGATGATGAACCAGTTCTACTACCGCGACGAAGAGGCGCTCGCCATGATTACCGGGCACTCCGGCTCCATCGAACGACTGCAAGACGAGATTGCCGACCAGATGGTCGCACTGGCACAGCACGGCTTGCTGGCGCACAGTCTCAAAACAGCCGAGCCACTCGCCACCTCCTCTGTAGAGCCGCGTGTCATTCATCTGTTCTATGATGAGTCGGCACTCGGGACGGGAACCACGAACATTCGAGAGTCCTCCTCGGAGAGAGCGGCCGGGCGGCAAGCCTGCAGCGACACGAATGCAGACGACAAGATGGAGAATCCGCCACAGGATGAGGATGTGTCGGGCATACTGGAGATGATACAGAGCTGGCAGGGCTGCACGGTGCGGCTGTGCCGGAGTGTAGAGGCATGGAGGCAGGAGACGCCTCGCGGCAAGGACCTGCTCTTCCTCGTCACCTCCAGTACATATGGCGAGCTATCCGCCTCTACTGTGAAGCTGCTGCAGGAGCTGGAGGCCAACTCCTCTATTGTTGCCGACCGCTTCGTGGCGATCTGGACGAAACGCCGGGGGCCAGCATCGGATGCGGTACAACAGTTGCTGGAGGAGACGATTAACCGTTTTGGAGGCTTTGCCATCTCGCGAATTGCGGCGCATACCGTGCACGGCTATCTCAACCGCTGCGCGAAAATGACCGGTATTTAAGAGAACCTTGTGTACATGGAGCAGGTGATGGTATGGAGACGAAGTTCAAGGGATGGAGCAGCACGCAGTACAATTGGCTGTTTGCAGGGCTGCTGCTGAGCATCCTGTTAACCCAGCTAGACCAGACGATCGTGTCGACCGCGCTGCCGACGATTGCGACGCAATTAGAAGGCTTTGCCCAGATGTCCTGGGTGTTCACCATATATATGCTGACTTCAACGGCGATCACCCCGATTGCGGGCAAGCTGTCGGATCTATATGGCCGCAAGTTGTTTCTTATACTGGGGCTGACGATCTTCGTCATTGGCTCCGTCCTGTGCGGCATGGCGGATACGATGCTGCAGCTCATTATTTTCCGGGGGATCAAGGGAATCGGGGCTGGCTTCCTGATGCCGATTACCTATACCGTGGTCTTCAGTCTGATGCCAAGAACCGGCAACAGCATCTACCAGACGCTGTATATGAGCATCTTCGCCTTGTCCTCGGTCATCGGCCCAGCGATCGGCGCGCTCATCACCTCGCTTTTGGACTGGCGCTATATCTTCTTCATCAACCTGCCGTTCGGCTTGCTGATTCTCGTGATCTTCCTTCGGCTACTGCCGCATGATCCATCGCCATCGCATCGAGGCGCCTCGATCGGCTATCTCAGCCCGGCGCTGCTGATTACAGGCACCCTGTCGCTGCTGCTGGCATTGAAGCTGGGCGGCGTCCAGTTCGCCTGGAGCTCGGTCGAGATCATCGGACTGCTGGCAGCAGGCATCGGGCTGGGTGCATGGTTCGTCCTACAGCAACTGAGGGAGAAGGAGCCGATCATTCCGATGCCTCTGTTCCGTGACCGTGTCATCGCCAGCACCTATATGGCGACCTTCATGCAAGGGATCATTATGTATGGCTCGCTCGTCTATATCCCGCTGTTTGTACAGGGCGGCCTGGGCGGCGGTGTAGCGGGAACAGGCGGAGCGCTGACACCGCTCATGCTGTGCGTGATGCTGGGCGCAACCTTATGTGGCGCGCTCATCTCGCGTACCACATGGAGATTCACGATCAGCACCGCCATGCTGCTCTCTGGCTCCGGCATCGTGCTGCTCATCTTCCTGCCGATCAACGTCAGCTTCATCGTCCTCTGTCTTGTCATGGTGCTGATTGGACTGGGCATCGGCATGATGATGATGGTTGGACAGACGGCCGTCAGCATGGGCGTTGACGAATCCGTGCGCGGTGCTGCCACCTCCTCCGTCAGCTTCTTTCGTTCGATCGGCGGAGTGCTCGGGACGGCAGTCCTCACGGTATTGGTTTATTCACATCTGTCGAGGCTATTGGCGGAGCATCGCTCCGAGCTGACAGGTCTTGCCACAGCACCGGGCACTGTCACAGACCCGTTAGCCCTGCTAAGCTCCAGCACCGACCTCCCGGCCAATCAGCTTGCACTGCTGCGCCAGTTGCTCGGTGACGCGGTGCAATACGGCTTCTGGTTCCTCGTCGGGGCTGCGGCGCTAGGCTTCCTCGCGGCCTTCTGGGCCGGAGCCGCACGGCAAGCGCCTCATGCGCCTGTGGCTAAATCGGAGGCCGCTCCATCGCAGCAGGCGGAAGCGGTACCGCTCCGTTAACAGCAACGAGCAGCTTCGTCAGTCAGCCGACCATACGATAGCCAATGCTTTAACTATTCCTAAGCAAAGCCACATACGCAGCAAGGGAGCCTCACGGCTCCCTGCTTCACCTTATAGACAGCTTCTGATCCTTGATCCTGGACGAAGCCATCTGGACAACTTCCCTGCTCCTATGCTAATGCCGCCCTACTCCACCAAGGTGAGCAGCTCGCTCACCGGTGTTCGTGGTCTGGCGCGACGCACCTTCTCGTGGTCGAAGTACCCCATGTGCAGCGTACCCACCACCTTCTGCCCTGGCTTGACGCCGATGCCCTCGCGGTATCGCGGATTCCAGTTATAGTCATTCGTCTTCCATACTACCCCGATGTCCCGTTCCCAGGCCAATAGCTGCAAGTTCTGGATCAGAGCGCTGGCGGCACACAGCGCCTCCTCCCATTCCTTCCACCGCGGCTCCTCATCAATCAAGACCACCAGATGCACAGGCACCTCGTTGCAATAGATATGCGCCACCTTATCGCCCAGTTGCTCCCGCTTATCATCCGGGTAAGTCGACAGCACCGCATCTGAGAACTGCCTGCGGCCCTCCCCTGCAAACAGAATGAACCGCCATGGCTCCTTCCGCGAGTGGAACGGTGCCCAGACCGCCGCATCCAGCAGCTCCAGCACCAGCTCGGTTGGCACTGGCTTGCTGGAGAACTGATTGACCGTGCGGCGCTCGCGAATCGTCTTCTCAATCGCTGCGTAGCTTTCCATGTCCATTCTCCCCCTCTACTCCGTTACTAACGCCTTCAGCACATCGTCCACCTTCTGGTTATAGGCGATCGGCCCGAACGTCATCCAGTGATCCATACTTACCTCGTAGACCTTCCCGCTCTGAACCGCAGGCAGCGCCTTCCAGAAGCTGCTGTCCATAATTTCCTGTGCCAGCTCCTTGCCGCCCTCATCATATGTGATGAACAGACGATCGGCATCCAGATCCGGGAGAATCTCTGTGGAGACAACCTTCATGCTCTCATCGCCCCAAGCGAGCTGCTTCACAATGCTCGGCGGATTGAGACCCAGGTCAGTATACAGCACATTGCCCACATAACCGCCGGGGCCACCATACAACCGCAGCTCCTTATTGCTGCGAACACGGATCAAGGCGACCGTCTCATCCCCAAGCTCGGCTGCCAGCTTCACCTTCGCATCCTGGATTTTGGCCTCATAGTCAGCCAACACCTTCTCCGCCTCGTCCTCCTTGCCAGTCAGCTTGCCAACCGTGCGCAGCGTCTCCCGCCAGTTATCCGGCGCATCGGCGGGCAACACATAGGTTGGGGCAATCTTGTCATACTTGTCGTACTTGCCCTCGCTCGCATAGCCTGGAAAAGCCAGCAATATCAGATCAGGCTGAGCGGTCAGCGCCGCCTCGAAGCTCACAGCGCTCGAGTCGAGCGTGGGCAGATCGCCAATATGCGGCTGCAGATACTGCAGCGAGAACGATCCGATGACCGTCTGAGTAACGGGCTTAATGCCCAGAGCGACGAGATAGTCCTCCAAATACAGGCCGATGATGCGCTTAGGCTCCTCAGGCAAGGTCATACTGCCAAATTCATGCTCAAATGTACGCGGCCACCCGCTCTCTCCCGCCGGCTGACCCGCCTCCTGCTCCTTCTGTACCCCATCAGACTGATCGCCGCCATTCTGCTTGGCACCTGTATTCTCTGCGGCATTCTGACTTGTGCCTGAAGGCTGCTCCGTCACTGCCGATTCTCCGCAAGCGGCCAACATCACACCCAGTGCCGCTATCATGCTGAACATCCGAACGATACGCATTACTTTCATTGCTGCATCCCCTTGTTTGATAAAGATTCTCATTATCACGAAAATGATTGTAACACGCCTCTTGGACTGCAACCATACGGAATTAGCCGAAAATCTTTATAAAATTGTCAGATGCGCTTGCAGTATATGGCGCCTACTCCAGAATGTCCGCCGCTTCATCTCCCCGATCTACACCTAGCAGTGCATTCAGCACATGCTCAATCTTGCTCTCATGAGCAATGATCCCGAATGTCATCCAGACATCCGTTGTCTCCACATAGACGCGACCGCTGCCCACAGCAGACAGGCTGCTCCAGCTTGGGTCGCGCATGAGCTGCGCGGCTTGTTCCTCCTGCCCTTCATCTACGATTAGAAACAGATGATCCGCGTTCAGCGCGGATACGGTCTCCAGCTTGACCGGCATCACACCGGGCATGTCCTGAGTCCGCCAATCGCATAGCATCTGCGGCATCGCTAGCCCCAGATCCTCATACAGCACGGGCGCGGTATATCCGCCAGAGCCGCCGTACAGGCACAATCCATCCTTGAAATGAAGGCGCAGCACGGCCACCGTCTCGCGGCCGATCTTCCGCGACAGCAGTTCGCGCGCTTCCTGCACCTTAACCTCATAGCGAGCCACCGCCTGCCTCGCCTCTGCTTCCCGTCCAATCAGGCTCCCTAAACTGTGCAGCGTCTCGCGCCAATCGCCCATCGCCTGTTGAAAGACATAGGTCGGCGCAATCTCCGCGAAGCGGTCATATCGCCCATCCCCTGCAAAGGAAGCAAAGCCAAGCAAGATCACATCCGGCCGGGCGCGCCGAAGCTGCTCGAAGTCAGGTCGACCCATATCCAGCTTCTCGACCCCCTCCAGATAAGGACTGAGATATCTCTGGTAGTAGTCTGACCATGAATACTGCATGAGCGGCTTCACGCCCAGTACCGTTAGATGATCCTCCAGAAACAGCCCGACAATTCGCTGTGGACGACTCGCCTCACGATCAGCAGTGGGAGGCGCAGCACGCAAATGGGTCGTATACGCCTCCGAGCTGGCCAGCTTGCGGCCGCGGTTGCGCTGGACATAGGAAGAGGGGGAGAGGCCGGTCACCTGCTTGAAGCGGCTGCTAAAATAAAACTCGCTGCTATAGCCCACCGCCTGTGCAATCTGGCGCAACGGATAGTCCGACGTAAGCAGCAGCCGCTTGGCATGCTCCATCCGAATCTCCGCCAGCATATCCATCGGACTGCGCCCCATCTCCTTGCGAAACACGGAGGAATAATAACCGGGGCTCATGCCGGCGATTCCTGCCAGCAGCTCCCTTGTAATCTCCTGGTCATATGCCTGCTCCATGTAAGCCATCGTCCGCTGAATCGCCCCCTCGCGGTCATCGATCCGCGGCTTGCAGCGCTGGGCCGCATCGTCCCACATCTCGTCCAGCAGCTCAAGAAATTCCCGCTGGCACTGCAACTGCACGCGTTCATCCGTCTCAACATGCAGCTCGAGCAAGCGGTCTATTCTTGCGCCGATGGAGCCACTCTCGTCATAGGCGATCTCTCCTGTATAGGGGAACAGGGCGGACTCATGACGAACACCATGCGCTTGAGCCGCATTCGTCAGCCGTATCCCGTCGAACAGCAGCTCCACACCTTGCAGCTTCTGCCTCTGATCGCTCCAAAGCTGGTAGCGCGTACCGGGCGCCAGCACGATACATCTGCCGCGATTCAGCAGGATGGGAGCTTCCCCTTCCGGCTTCAGCTCACCGCTTCCGCCCTGTATATAGAGCAGTGCGTGGTGGGGGCGGTTACGCCTGCCGTCATCTGGGCCGCCTAGAGGACGGATGTCCAGCAACGCATAGAAGATAGAAGATAGGATGGGCGCATGGTGTCGCTTCGTCATTGTAGTTCCACTCCTCAAGCCGCGATTAGACGGCTGTTAATGATACTATTACCTTACCACTCGGAACGGTTCAACGAAACTGTTGGCCGCGAAGTAGATGGCTCTATCAAAAAAACCGCAGCAACTGCGGTCTGCAGATGTTGCGGTAGTGTATAGACGCATTCAATTATGACTGTGCCGACGAAGAATCTTCAATAACGATGCGATCCAGCTTCGCATTGACAGGGTTTGCAATCGTGTCACCGACCGGGCACTTGCTCTCCAGGAAGCGAACGAATGCCTCCACATCCTCCTTCGGTGAATCGGTCTGAACGTAGAACGTATAGCGAATATCCGAGTACCCTGGACGCACAGGCGCACGATCGAAGAACCCATCCAGATCCAGATCTCCCTCAACCTCGACGCGGAATCCGTCCAGCTTCACATTAAACTTGGGCGCGTACACTCTCGCCACGATCGATTGGCAGGCCCCCAGTGAGGCCAGCAATGCTTCTACAGGATTCATCCCCGTATCGGTTCCGCCCAGTGCTGGCGGTTCGTCAATGACGAGCTCAAATTGTCTAGCCTTGGTCAGTACTTTCACTCCGTCTTGCAGTTCAGCCGTCGCTTTAAATGTACGCACAGTCGACATTACAATCGCTCCTCTGTATCTATAATAAAATGCCTTTGCTACCAGCAATTTCAAACAATTCTTATTAGTATAGTAGGTTTTATATATATTATAGAATTGGTACATCCATCCTGTCAATGACAAGTTCCGAGGTCTGAGCTCGCCCTTCTAGCTCCCTCCTCCTGCTTCCCACACGGCAAACCGGCATGCGTCTTACTGAAAGACGGTACTTGACATGAAAGGTTATTTGTAACTATAATAGTTACAGTTCATATATGAGTACATTCAAGCCCCGCGGCTAACGTCGATTGAATACTAGCTGTGTGCTTGCCCCAGCCGCCCACAGCCCCCCACGGTGACACGCAAGGCACCTGGCAGTAGTCATCCAACCTGCGGAGTAGGATTTGTTAAGTATTGGAATACTACACAACGAAAGGGGAAGTTCAATATGAAAATAGAGGTATGGTCCGACTATGCATGTCCCTTCTGCTACATCGGGAAGGAGCGGTTAGGTACTGCTCTGGAACAGTTCGAACACCGTCAGGATATTGAGGTCGTCTACAAGAGCTTCGAGCTGGACCCTCAGGCTCCACGGGAGGTTGACCATGATGTTCATGATATGCTGTCCGCCAAGTACGGCATGAGCCGGGAGCAGGCCATTCAGATGAATCGCAACCTCGCGCGTCAAGCTGAGGATACAGGACTTACCTTCCAATTTGACACCATGAAGCTGACGAATACCTTCGATGCGCACAGACTGACACAGTATGCCGCGCAGCAAGGGAAGATGGACAAGATTGCGGAGGAGTTGTTCCGCGCCTATTTCACCGATTCGCAGCATCTGGGGGATCACGATACCTTGCTTGACCTTGCGGAGCGGATCGGTCTAGACCGCCAGGCCACGGCCAAGATGCTGGAGGGTGATGACTTCGCCACCCAGGTACGCACAGATGAGGATGAAGCACGGCAGCTCGGCATCACGAGTGTTCCCTTCTTCGTCATCGATCGCAAATACGCAGTATCCGGGGCACAGTCGACAGATACGTTCCTTCAGGCGGTGCAGAAAGCATGGAGTGAATCTTCGCGTCCATTGCAAGTGCTAGGCAGCGAGCAGCCCGGCACGAAGGATGATGCGGCGAATTGTCAGGATGGCTCCTGCTCCATAGAGTAGACTCTGTCTGCCCCGCTCATCGACCTCTTACGGTAGCTTGAGGAGGCTGCAGCCTGCGCGCAGCTACACCTGAACAACTCAGGTGGGTAGCGGCATTCCTCTTCCTGTGAATAGTTGCCTCCATATTATGGGATGCTACATGATGTAATTTCATATCCTGTAGAGGAGGCTAACACACCATGGGCAGCAAGCATCTGATTATCATCCATGGGCGCGACAAGAAGCCCGTCTGTGAGGAGATGGAGAGATTCGTCCGCTTGTCGTTGACAGCAGGCCTGCGCCGAGTCGACGAGCGTGCCGCACACCTGCTGGAGGAGGAAGCGGTGAAGCTCTCCTTTGTCTATTACGGCGACATTAACAATCGGCTGTTGCTGGAGAAGCAGGTGGGGATGTCGCAGGAGGATTACTGGTTCAAGCAGAAGGGCAAATGGTATGTAAGAGCATGTTATTACCATGAGGATCTGGAGCGGCTGATCGCGCGTCCTACGGCGGAGCTGAACCAAAAGGCCTACAGCGAGCTAGTGCGCCACCAGCCATGGATCACCTTCCGCGATGAGCTGGCCGGAGCGATCAGCCCCTTCCTCTCTCTGTTCGATATGAGCTATCGGGCGATTCGCAAGCTGTTGCCTGATCTTGGGGCGTATCTGGACAGCCGGAGGGTTGGCTCCGAGATTCGTGAACGGCTGCAGGCCCCTCTAGGCAAGGCGCTGGGCGGCAGCGAGGATGTCATGCTGATCTCGCACAGCATGGGCTGCATGGTGTCCTATGATGTGCTATGGAAATTCTCGCGAATGAGTGAATATAAGCAGCTATGGAACCAGAAGCTGAAGGTATGGCTGACCATCGGCAATCCTCTGGGGGAGCCGTCTGTAATGAAGGGTCTGTATGACTCCAATGAACCGGAGGACGGAAGGTATCCCACCAATGTGGAACAATGGGTCAACATCAATGCGGTAGATGACTATATTGCTCACGACCAGACGATCGCCGATGATTTTCGTCCGATGCTTGACCGAGGACTGGTACGGGAGGTAATCGATGAATCTCCGATCTACAATCTATGGCGGGATCAGCGGGGGCGGTGCAACCCGCATAATCTGTTCGGCTATCTCAATCACCCCACTGTGGCCCGCCAGGTTGCCAATTGGATCAACAGATGAATTTTCACGCATCCCTCCGTCTCTCAAGAATGTGAATCGAACCCGACAATGAAAGAAGAAGCACACCTCAACATGCCGGTTTTATCCGCATTCCTGAGGTGTATTTTTTTGGCGTGCTATTCATGCCAATGGACGTTCTGGACAGCCTTCTCTCATCCATCATCATGTGCTAATGGGCACCTTCATCTTATGATCTTGGCTTCTCTCTGGGCAGCCTGGCTATGGGCCTGTCGTCAGCCCAGCTCCTACCCTGTCATGTTCGACGTATGTACGTTCTTATCCGTCGGGGCTGCCGCACTAGTCATCGTCAGCCGCAGACGGATGGGAGAGCCGGTCGCAGACTCCATTTTATAAACCTACACTGGAAAAATATATTCATATCTGCTTTAATTTAGATGGAACTGATAGTATTCAGTAGGTAGAGTAAAGGAGATATCGCCCATGAGGTATTTGACAGCAGAATGGTATGACCTATGCCAGAAGATCGATCTGCATACTCGCTTGAGGGTTCATCGCGGTGCGGATCGGCTTGACGAGGGGCTGTATGCCCGTCTCTATAAGCGGAAAGAAAAAGAACATATTACAATTCGGCGTGAGCTCTATGATACCGATCCCCGCTTTATGCTGGAGCAGGACGGAGCGACTATGGTGCGGCTGGATGCGTTCCTGAGCGAAGAGGCTCCCGCTCAGGAGGATACGATGGTCTATGAGATGCCGCCTGAACAAAAGGCTCATATCGAGCAGTTAATTGCAGCGTTCGATGCCCGTCCACCGTTCGACGAGGAGCATAGCCGCCAAGAATTCCGCAGCATCCATGCTCTTCATGTCACGGTAGCGCAGCGCACACTTCCGCCCGAGCTGCGTGCGGAGATTGCCGATCTGCGTGTCTATGCGCTCGGCTACTGCACCAAGGAGGTCAAGCGCCGGGCGGCTGCGCAAAGCAAGAAGAATAAGCATGAGGTGCATCGCATCCTGGGCGAGTACGCACTGGCGCAGGATGCCGAGCCGATTCCCCAGGAGATTCGCAACGGATGCCGATTCCACGATTGCCGGGTGGTCTCGATGCAGGCAACAGGCGGTGCAGATCCGGAGCTTGTTATTCGCCTGAACACGGATGGGGGCTTCACGAATCTGAATCGCCTGACACTTGTCGCAGCCAAGATTATTCATCAGACGGGAGAAATCGAGAACAGCTGCTGGCTCTATGAGGAGCTGTACCGCCATGAAGAAGGCTATGAGCTGCATGTGCTGCTAAGCGGCGGCAAGGGTATGACTGAGCTGACTGTCCGTTGCAGAGAGCTTGTTGCGGAGCAGGTATAAGCGCGGGCCGCACGACCCTATACGACTAATACACTACATTGCATTGCATAACATCGCTTTGCGTTGAGACATTAGATTTCCTATTCTATCCTCCACGAAACAGGGCCACGCCATTCATGGTGCCGGGCCCTGGACGCTTTTCCTCTCCGAGCCCCTGCCACTTCCAGCCTCACAGCCCTATCATTTCAGCCCTCTTTCATCCGAGCATTCTCATCCACCACAAGCGTAAATGGCTGCCGACTTCCCTGACGTGCTAAGCTTCGTGTAGCCGTAAATATAGAAGTCAGGTATGAGCCGCTCCACTTATAAATCCTTATATCCTTATCTATCTAGTGAACCCATCCCGCTCTGACGACAATATATAGGTGAATGGCCATTCAGAAAGGAGCTGCGAATTGAATACCGAGGAGTTGACCGAGCTGGTGAAGCAGCACGGAACATCTATCTATGCCTTCTGCTACAGACTCGAAGGGAACAGGGCGGATGCAGACGACCTCTATCAGGAAACGTTCCTGAGAGCTGTAGAGATGCGTTCCCGAATTGACACGGCTCGCAACCCAAGAGCCTTCCTGGTGACGATTGCCATACAAGTGCATCGGAATATTCGCCGCAAGCTCGCGCGCAGGCTGAGACTTGCTCCGACTGCCAAGCTGGACGCAATGGAGCTGTCTGATCCGAGCGGAACGGCTTGCACACCAGAGGATGCCGTATTGGCGATAGAGCGACAGACCCTGATACAGCATGCGGCACATCAGCTCAACGATAAGCACAGGCTGCCGCTCTACATGCACTACACCGCAGGCATGACGATCGAGGAGATCGCAGCGGCCTTGAAACTTCCTGAAGGAACGATCAAAAGCAGGCTGCACAAGGCACGTCAAACCTTAAGAAAAGCATTGGAGGTGCACTCTCTATGAAAGACGATGATCTGGAGCGACTGCTGCATCATGCACTGTCATCCGCGCCAGAGCCCGGAGAACCATTAAATCAGCAGGTTACCAGACACATGCAAGATGATAGCCGAGGGAAGAGCATCCTTCGCAAAAAATATACGGTCGGGCTGTTCGTCGCCGCTTTGCTGCTCACGCTGTCTATCTCAGCTTATGCGGCGGTGCAATTTCTACGTCCCGATCAGATCGCTACGCATATAGGCGATACATTATTGGCCGAAGCCTTCCAAAGCAAGGAAGCTGTACCCATGAATCAGACGGCCTCTTCCGGGGAGTATGTGTTTACACTCCATGGTCTGGTGAGCGGGGCGAGTCTGAGCGGGCTCCCTCACTCTTCAGAAGAGCTGTATCCGAGCCGAACTTACGCCGTTGTCTCCATTAGCCGCCAGGATGGCGTGCCCATGCCCGACACGAGCGATCCCGAATATGGACAGGACCCGTTCTTTATATCTCCGCTGATTAAAGGACAAGAGCCATGGCGTGTCAATATTGCCTCCATGAACGGTGGTTACCATGATATCGTGATCGACGGTATTATGTACAGGCTGATCGCTTGCGATCAGGTGGAAATTTTTGCAGACCGGGGGATTTATCTGGCCATCAGCAGCGGATCGCCCTTTTACAGCACCGCGGCCTTTGAATATGATGCGGCCACAGGGGAGGTCCATGCCAGAGCCGACTACGCTGGAGCCTCATTGCTGTTCGATCTTCCTCTGGATGCCTCCAAGGCTGATCCGAAGCAAGCCCAGAATTACCTCGAAGATTTGCTTAATCCTCAATCGGAGCGGAACAAGGAAACCTCAGGCACGGAACCGACAGGCGACATCGACAAGTACGCTGCCTCGGTCGCCAAGATTCGCGAGGCGATTCGCAATGGCGATTCGATCGGGGAGACCGTGGAGGGCTCGGTTCAAGAGGTTGATTACGATGAATCCGGGAATATAACGTTTGAGTATGATGGGATACGCTCCACAGTACCGCTTGAAACGGTATTTGAAGAGGGGCAGACAGGATTTTCCACCAATAATTTCCCAATGAGCGGCGATGGTCATCGATATATCGTCGTTCTATTTCACCGGGATGACCAGGGCACAATCACCGCCCGTCACATTGTACTCGACCCCGCTTATGCTCCGCAGTAGCTTAACGGTCGGGCTTCGCCTGGCAGCAACCACCGTCAAGCAGGTAAATAAAGCGTGCCCGAACCGGGCACGCTTTACTATTAGAGGCTACATCTGCTAATCAGAACCAGCTACCACTCCATATTCCAACATTTTCTCATGAAAAACGATTGATATTTATGCCTATCTATTTTATACTTACAAAAAACATACCGATTGAATGTTTTCAGGAGGACAACTTGAAAAAGAAATATACAGCGAAGGAAGTCAGAAACTTAATACTGGATACGGCTTCGGTGTTATTTATTGAGAAAGGGTATGAGCATACTTCTATTAGTGATATTGTTGCTGGATTGGATGGGCTTACTCGGGGGGCGATTTACCATCATTTCGAATCGAAATATCAGATTATTGTAGGAATCGCACAAAGGTTTATACCCGAACAGGATGTATTCGATGCTATTGATGAACGAGATGATTGGAGTGGCTTGGACAAGATTCAGACAATATTACTGGAAACGATGTTTAATGAGAATATTTCGAAATCGACAGCCATTTCGTTGTCCTTAGTCAGGGACCCGACCTTTGCTTCGATCTATAACACTCAAATGTGCCAAGTGATGACCCCAATTCTAATCAAGTATCTGAAGGCAGGCAATGAGGACGGCTCGATCACCGTACCGCAACCCGAACAGATGGCAGAGCTCATTATTTTATTAACAGGCACCTGGTTCATTGAGGCCCTATTTCCAAATACAATTGAATTGTTTTTTGAGAAATTAAAAGCCGCTCAATATGTGCTACAAAAAAGTGGAGTAAATGTGCTAAGTGATGAGGTCTTTTCAACTATCGTCAAAAACTTACGAGGGCTACACCATGATTAAGGGAGGAAGACGTATGAAGAAACCCTTGAAAATTTTTGGGATCGTTTCGCTATCTATGCTACTCATTATTGCACTGTTTTTTTCAGGAGTTTTTATTAACAATAAAATTCAATTGAATCGTGAAGGCAAGAAGATCGTATCTTACGGTCAAACCGCTGTGATCGATGGAAAAAACATGAGGTTCCAGATCTCAGGCAAAGGCGAAAAGACAATCGTTCTATTACCTGGTTATATGACGGCTTCGCCCATCATTGATTTCAAGCTACTGATTAATGAATTAGAGAAAAAATATCGAGTGATTGCAGTAGAACCCTTCGGGTATGGTTTAAGCGATGATACGGACAAGGAAAGATCTGTTGAAAATTTAAATGAGGAACTACATGAGCTCCTGGCTCATCAAGGGATTAACAAGTACACAATTATGGGGCATTCCATCTCGGGGGTATATTCTCTGGCCTATATTAATAAATACCCTCATGAAGTTGAAGCCTTCATAGGCATCGATAGCAGCCTTCCCTCCCAAGGAGGCGCTGATGAACATAATTCGGAAGCCATTCAATTGTTAAGTAAGTTGGGACTATATCGATTACTCTCCAATATGAACGTAGACATGTTAAAAATTCCAGAAGTTGGAGATAAACTTGGCGAGCAGTATAGATATTTATCCCTTAAAAATATAGGTTCGGAAGCAACGATGAATGAAGGCGAATCCATGGTAGATAATTTTAATAAAACTATTGATCTACAGTATCCTAAGAACCTGCCCGTTTTATATTTTTTGGCTACTGAAAGCACAGATACTAACGATAACTGGTTGAAGATTCATCAAGACATGATTCAAAATAGTCAAAAATCAGCTATCCACATCATAGAGGGCGAACACTATCTACACCATACCCACTCAAAGCAATTGGCCGAGCTCACTGCATCTTTTTTGGACTGATTCGTTAATACAGCGTGCCCGCTCCGGGCACGCTGTGCTGCTAAGGGACATCAGCAGCTAACTAGAACCCGAACCCGCTACCACATCAAATTGATGGGGGGCACCATTGTAATACACGTCAATCTCATCCGGTTTCTTCTGAAGCCCAAATTTTGCGATGATGTGATCCTTCACCTCACTATCATTACTCGCATTGTCTTCGGCAATCCATATTTTTAGCTTCCCTGTTTCCTCTGACACGTTCATTCTGGTTTTGTAATAAAGGTTCTCGCCGCTGTTCTTGTTGAAATAGAGCCAATAGTTGTACGTTCCATCTTCCTGTAGAACATAGAATAGATGGATGCCCTTGTTGGATGTTGTTGATTCGATCCACTGTGTCACGTTCTGATCCAAATGATCTTGACCTTCCATGATAGTAATATCAATAGTGTTCTTTTGACCATTTAGTAACTGCACTCCTGCAACAACAGCTATAATCACAATACCGGCGAGCAGAGCATATAGCATTCCGTCTTTTCATTTTAGATTGCTCCTCATAGCTTCATCATAGACGCTTAACAAAACGGGGGAAGATTTCCTACGTGCTCTTTGAGAGCTGTCAAGTCAACAATTCGCCGGCAGATTTGGCGCCTTGACTCTGCAGCCAATGAACAAGATCGGTAGCAGAACTACGATGCGCTGCATCCAGTGGAGTTAATCCATCCCAGACGGATATCCAGTTCAGTTCGGCACCTTGTTCGAGGAGGTATGCTGCAGACTGCAACTGACCTCCGTGGCAAGCGCACCAGAAGGCAACGGTAACCTTGTTCGGAGGAGAAGCGCTATTTGCTCCCCAAGGATATCTCTCAGAAAGCGTGTTCCCAGCGAAATAAGCTTTTATTACGTCCATCTGTCCAAGCGCAGCCGCATGCCAGAGTGCAATCGTCGCTCCGCGTTCAACCAATCTACGGGCTGCATGCCATTGTGCAAATGCTACTGCATCGTCCAGTGGCGTGCCACCGGCAATCACTGCACCTGGCGCTTCGATGTCGGCGCCAGCATCAAGAAGCGCGTCAAGAACTTCAATGTCATCGGAACTCGCAGCCCAATGCAGCGGTGTCTCGGTGTTCGAACCCGTGAAACGAGCGTTCACCTCCGCACCGAACTCGACTAACACTCCCACGGTAGCCGATCCGTTGGGAAAGTGACCGGGCCAGTCAGTCACCACATGCAACAGTGTTCGAGACATCCTATAGCTGTCGCCTTCGTTACTATTGTCTCTTCCGATAATTCTTGCCCTTGCCAACCCTGGATTCTCGACGAGCAGTCGCTTCAAAGATGGAATATCGCCAGTGTGGATCGCTTTGACAATGGTTACTGCCAGCGTTTCATCTTCGTAAATAAAGTCCATATCCAACCTCCCAATATATAATCAGTCCTATCTCTATCCCTCATGGCTCACGTGGTAGTTTAATTACTGACATAAATTTGAACTTCGTAAATTCGCCGTACTTGATGTATTCGTGGAATGATAATAATGTCCTGCTCGTTCGTAAATGGTTGGAGTTTTGGATTATCAATGCTTTCTAAATCGCGGCTGGACTCTTGCTCCGCACGTAAGAACTCGTCACGAGGGTTGTGGATGGACGGAAGCAAGGGTCACGAACATTCGACAACCACCTGTTCCGACCGCCGGACTGTGGCTGGCTCCAGGCTTCCTGCAACCACTTTCCTCGACTTCTTGTTTGCAAGCTGTTGACAGTACAGCCCAAAGAGGGCCGCAACAGCCCGCCCACCGGCAACCTGTCACAGCCCCCAAACCCGCGTCCAACGCGGCCTCTCCGTCCTTACTCTTCTCCCCTCGCAATCGGATTATTCTTGTACGAGATCCAATCGCTCCAGCTCCCGGCATACAGCCGCACCTTCGTAAATCCCGCTTCCTTCAGCGCGATAACGTTCGGTGTTGCGGTGACGCCGGAGCCGCAATAGACGATCAGCTCGCGTTCGCGATCCAGATCGGCGAACCGATCAGCTTGCGCGGCGGCATCCTTCCATGCACCGGACTCTGTGATGCCGTCCTTCCAGAAGCGGTTGATCGCGCCCGGTATATGGCCGGCCACTTTGTCCAGCGGCTCGACCTCGCCGCGATAACGTGGAGCCTCGCGGGAATCAATCAGCGTGACGCGCTCGTTGCCGAGCAGCTCCTTCACCTCGTCCATCTCCACCAGCATCGTATGCTGTACCGTTGCGAAGAACTTCGCAGGAATGAGTACCTTCTGCTCGGACGTTACCGGGAAGCCCGCATTCGTCCATGCCGTGAAGCCTTCATCCAGCACGAATACCTGCTCGTGGCCCAGATATTTCATTAGCCACCACAGTCTCGAAGCCATAGCCCCGCCTTGGTCGTCGTAGGCAACGACGCGGGATTCGTTACTAATGCCGACGCGGCTCAACGCGACCGTAAGATCGAAAATATCCGGCAGCGGATGACGACCGCCATGCCCCTCTTCGTCGAGCGGAGCTGACAAATCCTTTTCCAGATCGAGGTAGACGGCTCCGGGTATATGCGAAGCCTCATACAGCTCGCGGCCCGCGTCCGGCGTGCCCATCACAAATCGGCAATCAACGATGACGACATCCGGCTCGTACATGCGGGCGAGCAGCCATTTTAACGATACGATATTGTTCATTTCTTCATCCGCCTTCCTGTATCCATACCTGCGTCCTATTATACCGGATAACCCTTCGTATGATAAAGCAGGAAGCGAATCGTCATATCCTTCGCCTCAATCATCAAAAAGGCACCGCACGCCATCCCATGGCGCACGGTGCCTGACTGTACCTTGTTCAAACTGCCCTGCTTAGTCAATGCGAATCTGCTTACGGTGCTCAGTATCCAGACGCTTCGGCAGCTCCAGTCTCAGCACACCCTGCTCCAGCTTGGCCTTGATGCCGTCCTCGTCGATCTGCCCGACGTAGAAGCGGCGGGCGAACTCGCCAGAGCGGCGCTCCTGGCGTAGCACACGATTCGCATCGTCCTTTTGCTCTGTATACTCATTGCGCTTGGCGCGGATCGTCACATATTGCTGCTCCACTTCGACGCTAATATCCTCCCTGGCGATGCCCGGCAGCTCCGCCTCGATCAGATAGCGATCCTTCTCCTCACGAATGTCCGTGCGGAAGGTGCCCGAGCCCGTGAATGGAGCGGCCCAATGATCCTCCACCAGATCGTGGAAGGACTTCATCATGTGTCCGAGCATATCCTCCTGGCGTTTGCGGAATGGAATCAGATCAAACATCAAAATCAGCTCCTTTGTGGATTGGTGGTGTTCACAGTTCTTATTATATACTGCAGTCACCAAAGCCCTCAAAGCCGATCCTCCACCGAAAAACGCGATTTTAGCTCATTTAACCCCATGAAGCTGAAATAGCTGCCTCACTCGCTTAATTTGACCTTATTTGACTTTCTGACCTTATCTGACGAATCCGAACCCGTTCCACCAGGAGCAGAACGATCATAATCACCAGCATCACAAGGGTCAATCCAGACAGCATCGCCATCGTCCAGCTTGCATTATAGGTGTCCATCAGCCAGCCCGTCAGCTTCGGGAACAGCGCGCCCCCGAGCCCTCCGGCGGCGACGAGCAGACTCGTCGTCCGTTCGGTGTAGCCAGGCAGCAGTTGATTGATGTACACCAGTCCGATTGCAAATACCCCTGCCCATACCAGACCACTCAGACCGATGACGAACAGGCTCCAGCCCGCCTGGCTGACGAAGCTCAGTACGATCAGCGACAGCATGCCGGCGCCCGTCATGATCAGCAGAAACCGGCCGTACCCGCTCCATTCCGCCACTCGTCCAGCAAGCAGACGACCGACGACCATCAACCCCCAGAACATACTGATCGTGGACGCCGCCTCCGCTTCATTCAAGCCGAGCCGCTCGATCATAATAGAAGGAAGATAGTTGGAGAAGCTCATCTCCATACCCACGTATAAGGCAAAATACAGCACTCCCAGCACGAGAATCGGCAGGGCCCAGCGTGGATAACGCTGCCGAATCACAGGCTGTGCTATACTGGAATCCGCTTGCGGCCTGCGCGCCATCAGTTGATCGACATGGCCGAAGGACATGAACGCCCATAACAGAAAGGCAACCCCCGAGACAGCCGCGACAATGGGGAAGCTCAGCTCCCAGACCCCGTTCTTGATCAACAGGGCGGCGATGATCGGCATCATTAGCGCCCCCACGCCAAAGAACGTCTCGATGAACGTCATGGCGGACGCTTTTTTCTCCTCGACGTACTCTATAATCATCGCTCCAATAATCGCTTCGGTCATCCCGAAGCCAAAGCCCGCCACCGGCGCAATCGCAAGCATCCAGCCCCACGGCAGGAACAGGCTGTACAGCCCTTCCGCGACGGTCAAGCTGCCTAACGCCAGCAGCAGCGTATTGCGCCGACCAAGCTTCGAGGACAGCCACGGCGTCAATAGCACCCCGCCTAGAAATCCAAGGAACTGGTTCATAATAAATTGCCCGCCGGATTGATAATCCAGCCCATACTGCGCGAGCAACGGCTCCAGAATCGCTCCAGCCACGACATGCGCCATCCCGATAACAAGATAGGATAAGCTGCTCATCCATATCAACTTTTTCATCTCTAGCTCCTTTATGCGTGAACAATTGTAGTATCAGAACAAGGCCACCACTGCTTATCATATCATGTCGGCCCGATTTTGCTATAATGATTTTACACGCAGGCCACACGACACAGGAGGAACATCAGAATGGACGAGCAGCATGCAAGCAATCGGGGACGGCCGCCTTCAGTGGGGGAGCTGGAGTTCGCGCCGCTGACACAGGCTCATGCGCAGGCTATATGTAACTGGCGCTACCCTCCGCCCTATGACATCTTCAATCGCACCTCCTGGCAGCAGCTTGAAGCGGCGGAGGTTGATCTGGGCGACTCCGTAACCCGATCAGCCCAATACCTATCCATCATCGACCGCTCTGGTCAGCTATGCGGCTTCGTCCAACTGTTCCCACTGGTGGGGACGATGCGGCTGGGCATCGGGCTGCGCCCCGACCTATGTGGCCAGGGTATGGGGGCGGAGTTAATGCAACGGCTGATTCAGGAGGCGCGCCGCCGTGCGCCGGGGCAACATATCGACCTGGAGGTGCCGCAATGGAATGCTCGCGCCATCAAGACCTACCAACGGGCCGGCTTCGTCATCTCGGACAGCTACCCTCTCAAGATCGGCTCGCAATGGCAGCACGTATACTGCATGGTGCTCGAAGATGCCAAGACCGACTAATATGCGGGCAGGCGGAGGGACGTCTATGCTCCTCGGGTTCCTCTGTTCGTCGTCCCTCCCTTGACAGGCAAAGCTTCGCCGCGCGCAGATATAAAAAAACTAGCCTGGGCTTCCCTCCCGGCTAGAATATGTCCACTCCCCCTGCAAGAGCTCCCTCACTCTTCCGGGGCTGTAGAAGATGGATCTATCTCGGCGTCATCGTGCATCAGCGCCCATAATCGTGTGTCGCACCTTCTGGCCTCGCAGGCAAGGCTGATGCTCCCAGGCTGTGTAACGTTCTAGACCCAGTCCAGCGGGTCAACGAGATCAAGGAACAGCACCCGATTGCGTGGGGCGCGGATGGACAAGGTGCGAATACGCTGCTGCGTCTCCAGGTCGGTGTAGGTGCGGGAGATGCGGCTGCCGCTGCAATCCTCCATGCTCAAGAGATTGGACACGAAGTATGGCCGCCAGCTCCAGTTCGATCCGCGGTATTCCGTCTGCATCTCCCAGCCCCCTGGTTGAGCAGGGCATCTGGCCGCAGAGTCACCTGCGCTCTCGGACGGCGACAGGTCATGACCACCCTCGCTTGGGTACAGCCTGACATGGTTGGAGGACAATTGCCGACCATTCTCCTCACATACATACACACGAATGCACCGCTCATGAAGCAGGTGCAATATGGACGCAATACCGCTGTCCACCTGCTCTGGCAAGATAGCATCCTCCAGCTTGCGTCCTGTCTCCGCCAGCAACGCCGATTGCTCGTCTGCCAGTGCTCGCCATTGACGCTCCTCATCGATCCGCCTCACTCGATGTGCCTCCAGCTCCTGCTCCACTAGCGGCAGATACGCATCCGCCGCTTGGAAGACTGGCTCTGCCTGCGAGAACAGGTAGCCCTGCACATGGCGGGCGCCGATCTCAATGGCACGCTGCAGATCAGCTCGCGTCTCGACGCCTTCGATGAGCAGAGAAGCACCGATCTGCTCCGCCAGCGTCGAGAAGGAGCGCAGCACGCCGAAGTAGCCCCGGTGGCTGGCGCTCTGCTTCATCATGTGGATGTCCACCTTCAATAAGCTGGGACCAAGCTGCGCGATTCGATCCGCACTGCTGAAGCCGGTCCCGATGTCATCGATTGCAATCTGGCACCCATGCTGACGGTATACATCGATCACAGCACGCAGCGATTCCATAGAACCGCGGAATGCTTCCTCCGTTACCTCCACGATGATTCGGGAGGGGTCAATCTTATATTTCTTGAGCAACTGCAAGGTAAGCAGCTCTCCTGTCTCCTGGTATGAACGGTACATCCATGATGGCTTGAGATTAATGAACAGACGTGTCTGATCCGCGCAGCCTGCCAATGCCGCAAGCGCTTGCTCGCGCACCAGCCGATCGATACGCAGTTGCTCCTCCAGCGGCACACGCGCATCCGTGAAGAACGGGCCAAGCGACTCGTAGCCACTGTCGGTCTGACGCCTGCCCAGCACTTCATACCCCATGATCTGCCGGGTATCCATTGCCAGTACAGGCTGAAAGAACGCCATTACCTCTGTATCCTCTGGAGTCTTGGGTATCGGACATGCAGCAGAGTATTTATCCATCAGCGCTCTCCCTTAGAACCTCTCAGTTGTTATAAGAATGGTGTAAGAAAAGGTGACATTTCCATTCTTCTTCGATTTTAAGGGAGCACTTGCGGAATGTAAAGCTTTTTCATCTCACTGAAAGCATGAAGGTCTGCCACGCTGTCGCGGCGAGCCGTGGCGGCTCACAACGCTAAACAACCACCGCCTGGAAGCGCGAGGCGCCATTGTCAGATCAGCCGAACAATTCTCACTTCCTTCCCGTCAACAGCCACCTCAATAACATGGAACTTCGAATGATACGTCACCATGCCCTCTCCAACCGCAATCTCAGGCTCTACCCCGAGCCCATAGAACACATCGTCCGCCAACGCCTCGATGACCTCGCCTCGCTCCCGTTCTGCAAGCGCCTCCCATTCCTCGCCCGTCATCTCGAAGAACTCATAGCTATTGCTGATCGCCCCTAGCGCCTCGGTCAGATCACTCAATATTTCCTTATACTCGCGCGCATGCTTCACACCCACATGTCATCCCTCTTTCTCTTCGTTATATACACCATTATACTATTCTACGCCTGTATACACCCGCTCCAACCGTCTGTAAGCCCATATATGCTTGAACAGCAGGGGAGTGCCAGGACTCCTTCAAAATAATATATACCGCAAAATTCGCTGAAAATACGCCAGTTTTTCGATTTTAGACGCATTTCGACCGACTTTTGCTCTAATGTAATCGCAAGTTTTGTCGATATATAAATATAAAAGATTTTCTACTACAAGTCGCTTGAGCTATAATTCAATATTTAGACGGGGTGTCACATGGAAAAATCTACGATTATTGGTATCATACTTGGTCTGACTGCTGTACTGCTCGGCATGGTGCTGAAGCATGCGCCGCTCTCCAGCCTGGTGAATCCGGCCGCATTCGTTATTATCTTTGTGGGAACCGCTGCGTCGCTCTTCATGGCCTTCCCGATGGCGGAGATCGCCAAATTTCCGAAGCTGCTGAAGCTGACCTTTACCAGCCCTCAGCTCATCTCCCGGCAAGAATTGATCCGCTTGTTCATGGACTGGGCGTCCATCACTCGCCGTGAAGGCCTGCTGGCGCTTGAGACCAAGGTAGAGGAGATCACCGATCCGTTCCTCAAGAGCGGAATGCGCATGATTATTGATGGTAATGATCAGGACTTCGTTCGCGATGTACTGCTTGAAGATATATCAGCCACCGAGGAACGCCATAAGGCAGGTGCACTCATCTTTACCCAGGCGGGCATGTACGCTCCGACCCTCGGGGTGCTCGGTGCCGTTATCGGCCTGATCGCCGCGCTGGGCGATATGTCGGATATGAACAAGCTGGCGATGGCGATTGCAGCAGCATTCGTCGCGACACTGCTTGGTATCTTCACCGGATACGTGCTCTGGCATCCAATCGCCAACAAGCTCAAGCGTATGTCTAAGCGCGAGATGGAGATTCGCTTGATGATGGTAGAAGGGCTGCTCTCTATTCAGTCCGGTGTATCGACGATCGCGATCAATCAGAAGCTATCTGTCTACCTGACCCCTACTGAGCGGCAAAAGCTCGTTGAGAGGGAAGGTGCAGCCGGTGAGTAAAAAACGCAAGCATGACGATCATGAGGAGCATGCCGACGAATCCTGGCTCTTGCCTTATTCTGACTTAATGACCTTGCTGGTTGCGTTGTTCATCGTACTATACGCCTCCAGCTCCGTCGATGCGAAGAAGCTGCAGGATATGAGCCAGGCGTTCAACATCGCATTTAGCTCCGGCAATGGCGTGCTGCAGAACAATGCAGTCATCTCCAACGGACAGCAGATGACCGACATGAACAAGACACGGAACATGAAGGAAGGCCAGCAACAACAGCAACAAGAGCAGAATATGACCCGGGAGCAGCTAGTGAAGAAGGAGCAGGAGGATCTGGAGAAGCTCAAAAAGCAGCTTGATCAGTATATTGAAGGCAACGGCCTGTCCTCCGAGCTCGAGACCAAGCTGAATCAAGCGCAACTGATGATTACGATCAGCGATAATGCGCTGTTCTCCTCCGGCAGCGCTACGGTGAAGCCAGAGTCGCGGAAGCTTGCCGTGTCCATCGGCAATATGCTGCAGCAGTACCCGGACTATAATATTATTGTTGCCGGGCATACGGATAATCAACCGATCTCTAATGCAGAATTTGAGTCGAACTGGGAGCTGAGCTCCAAGCGCGCTCTCCAGTTTATGAATATCGTTCTATCCAATCCCGGACTTGACCGCCAGCGCTTCAGCGCTATTGCCTACGGCGAGTATCAGCCGGTGGATACGAATGATACCGTTCAAGGACGCGCCAAAAATCGGCGGGTTGAGGTGTCCATTATGAGAAATTATGTCGATCTGGAAAACACAGAGGAAATTACGGTACAGCCCTAGAAGCGGAATATGCCTGGCAGCGGCGCTGTGCTGATCCAGCCGGTTCGCCACGTTACGACCGATTCGAGCAGCTCATTTCTATCCTCTTGCGAAGCTTCCATACGCGAAGTGCAATGCTGCATGACGGCGGTCGGATGAACCTCATTAGCGAATAGGCCCCCCGGTACGATAACCGGGGGGCCTATTCGTGTACCATGTCAGGCGTATGCCTACTGGGGACTATAATTAAGCGTCTCGAAGAGCTGATCCCGCTCCTCTGCTGTCAGATCGCGCCATTTGCCCGAAGGCAGCGTACCTAACTCAATGTTCATAATTCGTACACGCTTCAGCCTCCGCACCTGGTAGCCAAAGGCAGAGCACATCCGCCTGATCTGGCGATTGCGGCCTTCATTCAGTATGATGCGGAAAGTCCGCTCCCCGATACGTGTCACTTGGCATGGAAGTGTCATGCTTCCAAGCACGCGCACCCCTTCGCTCATCCCCTTCACAAATGAGGGGGTGACCGGCTTGTCTACCGTCACGATATATTCCTTGTCATGCTTGCCCTCGGCTCGCAGGATTCTGTTCACAATATCACCGTCATTCGTGAGCAGAATAAGACCCTCTGAGTCCTTGTCCAGACGGCCGATCGGGAAGATACGCTCCTGGTGCTTCACAAAATCGACGATATTTTCTTTTACATGCATCTCTGTCGTGCTCACAATCCCGACAGGCTTATTCAATGCGATATATACATGCTGCTTATGGGCGCCGATGCGCGTTCCATCTACCCGGACATCATCACCATGCTCCGCCTGGCTACCCAGCTCGGCTGTTACACCGTTAATCGTGACACGCCCACCCTCTACCAGCTTATCCGCCTCGCGTCTGGAGCAGAAGCCAGTCTCGCTAATAAACTTGTTGATTCTCATGGATCATAACTCCTTTAACTCGCATCCTCATACAAGCCTAGCCTGTTGAACGCCAGATGCTATCTTTGCATCCCTGTTCCGTAGTAGAATGAATGCAGGCCAATAATGGAATCATACCATAATTCGGCGAAAAACATCTATTTCGCCTTGAATTTCAGAAAAAACAAACTATTTAGCGAACTTATCCACATGTTATTCTACTTATACACAAAATTCATGTTGGTATGTGAATAATAACTAAGCTTATATTTGGGTTATACACAGATTTATACACATGCTGTTAACAAGAATGTGTGTTCGGGATACTTCATTAAGGATAGGCTGGGATCAATTATTACATCGCAAGGAGTTGTTGAGCATGAGCCATTCCACGGAAACAGAGGACATCAAATGGATGAAGGAAGCGATAGCAGAGGCGTATAAAGCAGAAGCGATTCGGGAAGTGCCCATCGGGGCTGTTATTGTGAAAAACGGGGAAATTATCGGTCGAGGCCATAATTTGAGGGAGACGACCTGCAATCCGGCCTCCCATGCCGAGATGGTTGCCATCGTACAGGCCAGCCAGCAGCTTCAAGCCTGGCGACTGCTAGATTGCACGCTGTACGTCACCTTGGAGCCGTGCCCGATGTGTGCGGGTGCGATCGTACAATCACGAATTGGTCGTGTCGTATATGGTACTCCTGACCCGAAGGCAGGGTGTGCAGGGACATTAATGAATTTGCTGCAGGAGCCGCGGTTTAACCACGAGGCAGAGGTAGTAAGCGGGGTCCTGCAGGAGGAATGCAGCGCAATGCTCACTCAATTCTTCAGGCGGCTTCGCCACAAGAAGCCATCGCCTCTTAGCTAGTCTATTCATTATGGTGTCTGACGCTCTGCTCGTTCTTCTGAATCCGCTGGATCGCCAATATCAGCTTGTCAGCAGCCTCGCTGATGGCAATCACTTCCGGATCCGTCAGGCTGCCTCGTGCTTCAGCAATCTCATGCAGCTTGCGGCGGAGCTTCTGAAGCTCAAGATAGAGTCCTAATTTATCCATGGTAGCCCCCATACGGTCGCCCTCTTACTGTTACTTTTAATCTTTCTATTATATCCTTTATTATGAAAAATTTTTGTAAATTTATGTCGACAAATTACCCCTTATTTCTCTTATTTATCGACATTTTTCGATTGATTTTTCTCTTTTTTCTACTAAAAAATGAGCTTTTACGCTCATGTCTTTGCAATGAGCCTGACAGTAAAGAGATTTTTATATCGTCGCTGTTGCATCTCGTCCGCTATGTTTGCTATACTAATTAGTGGTACGCGCCCGTAGCTCAGCAGGATAGAGCGACAGTTTCCTAAACTGCAGGTCGTACGTTCGAATCGTATCGGGCGCGCCATCCTTAAACTTATGTTCATGCCTACGCATTGGCTACGCAACCTCCTTTAATTGTTGAAGGGGGTTTTATTTTTAGGAGATAAAGTTCGTGCAGGGATGCCCAAGCTGGCGGAGAAAGCGAAGGTGAGCCGATGCTGAAAGATTCATTCATTCCTATGCTGCGCCTCTATACGTCCATTACCCGTCATACGGCTGTTGGTTTTAGTGCTGACAGAACTGACCGATTCGACGATGCCCGACAGCCTGCGACGCCTTTGAGCCCTTCTGAGGAGACCTTCAGTCGGCGTAGACTGCCCTTCTATTCGCTTGTCATGACATTGCTCCTTGTGTCTTTACTGCTGCATTCCGTTCAAGTGCCGCATACGCAGCTCATACAAGAGGGGCCCGCTCTTATCCATGACCAGTCGAAGCTGGTCACTGTCGCCCAACATCATGCAGTGCGCTTCCTATACATTATGCACCAGCCAGCGCAAGCAGACAATATGCTGGCACGCTTGATGCTCGCGTTGGTATTTGGCTTGCGTTATATTCGGTTACGGCTTCCGCTTCATCAAGACATCTACAAGCTGTTATTGCGGCTGCTATTGCGACCCAACAAGTTCAGGTCCACCTTCGTGGGCTCCTGCTTCTCCCCCGTATAATCACAGCGTAAGGAGGGGAAGCAAATGACCGAGGTACGTAGCCGGACTGAATCCGACGATGCAATGCAAGCGCGCGTACTGCGCGAGCTGAAGCCAATCACTGTGTTTACTGTCATTACGACTGTACTGCTCATTGCATTGTCTTTCTTCTTGTAATCCGATGATCATGCGGAGCGTCCATAGTCCTCGAGCCTGATGCGATTGACTATGGACGCTCCATGTCTATGAGAAGACCTTCTCACTAGCAGCCGCCGTATCTCCGATCTGTGTTCCATCTTGAGGATAGACTGGTATCCGTGGGATAACAGCCGCTCTTGTCTGGCTACTTCTGCTGGACGGTAAGCCAATCCGGAAGCTGCCATGTGCCAGAGGGGGACTCGATATTAAGCAGATAGATTCGTTCAATCATCGTGTACAGCTCTCGGATGTTGCCATGCCATGGCATCTCGCAGAGCATATGAAGCAGTTCTCTTGACAGTGTAAGTGGCTTGCCGTAACGTATATTCAGCTCCGCTAGACGTGCATGCAGCAGTGGCTGAATATCCTCTCTCCGCTCCCTCAGCGGGGGGATCTGAACCTCTACCGGATTTAGCCGCTCGTAGAGATGAATATCAAATTGCTTCGTCCCCACCATCGGTTTCAGGCTCCGGCATGATGTGGCTATCACCCTTACATCCGCCTCAATATATCGTTGCTCCTCTTCAAGATAGACTCGTCCGTCCTGGAGGACATTGTTCAGCTTTCCCTGAAGCTTCGGACTCAGCTCACAGACATCCCCAAGGAACAACGTCCCGAGGTGGGCCAGCGCAAATTTGCCCGCACGCCCGAAGAGTTCCTGATCAAGCAGGCTCTCCGGCAAATCGGAACAGTTAGCCGATATGAAGGGATGCTGTCTCCGTCGACTATTACGATGAATCCACCTGGCCAGCATACTCTTGCCAACCCCGCTCTCCCCATACAACAGCACGCTCATCCGCGTATCCGCCACCTGACCCAGCATATGCCATACCTGATGCATGGCCTCACTGCGAAAAATAATACCCGTCCGATTCTCCTCAAGCAGTTGGAATGCATCCCGAATCGCCTGCAGCACCACCTTCACGTTTCCTGGCTTGTGGAAGCAATTCGTTGCTCCCAGCCTTACGGCTTGTCGTGCCAGGTCAGAATCACCATGCTCGATTAGCAGGAATACGACGGTTCTAGGTGAATGCTCCTTAGCCTGCGCCAATAACTCAAGACCGCTCATATCTGGCAGGTGATCATTGAGTAGCATGACATCAATGGAATGATATTGCAGCATACGTAGCGCAGAGTGGCCATTATGGGCTTCATAGACCACACAATCCTCCTCTTTGATGCCGTCAGCAATCATCCGGCTCAGCTTCAGCTCGGCATTAACTATCAATACCCCTGGACTTGACACGCTTCGTCCCCCTTTTTGCCAACCGCATGTTGAACGATAGGCTGCATCCTGGCGAATATGGGCTGCATGCGGCGGTTGTTATGACACGATGCACGACAGATATTATAGATCGCTTATGTAATCTAATTGAACGTAAATGAGGCACTATTGTCACAATCAAAAGAAAGCGTTTGCATTGGGAGGGAATCCAATATTTTAGTCACTCTTCTACCCTTTTGTCACCCAGAAATTAGGATTTACATTCTCAAATAACTGAGAAAAAGAACTTAATTTGAAAGAAATTGGTTTCTAATTCGATCATACCGACAAAATGGGTTGATTTCAATGGTTTGTTTTACCAGTGAATTGAATTCCACAAAAAAATCTGACGGGCTTCAGCAGCAAGGCTGTTACCCGTCAGATTAAGATAAACGATTAATTGAGTGTAATCTCGGTCGAAGGCGCGGATAAAGCATTCGCAGTCACTGTGCGTCCGTCCGCAATAGACAGCACCAGCACCTTGTAGGCTACACCGCTGCGCAGCACGTTTCCGTCCACATCCAGGGTGGAAGAAGGCAACAGCACGCTCGGGTCGCCTCCCGTCTTGTTGACCTGGGTATAACGGGAAGCAGACAAGGCATTGGCCTGGGACAAGGAGAAGCTGTCAGAACGCCAGGAAGGAACTACCATGACAGCATAGTAGGCAATATTGCTCTCATTGCTGGCGCGATTGAAGCTCACACTCAGGCTTGGTCCGTTGCCATCATTACCAGCGTCCTGTACATTGGTGATCCATACGGATGGCGCTGATATTTCTGTCAGTATGATCTCATTGGACATGGATGATAGTGCATTGCCGGCGCTAATACGGCTGTCCCCTACTGCCAGTACAAACACCCGGTATGGCGTCTTCTGCGTGATCAGATTGCCCTGCACGTCGCGAGCCGTGGTGGCAAGCGATGTCTTGGGACTATTGCCTTGCTTGGAGGCAATCGTATAATTGCTGGAGCTGACACTGTTGGCTGACACCAGATTGAACGAACTCGCCTGGTCTGCGCGTACCACCATAATTCTGTACTCCACAATATTAGCCTCATTGGACGGCTTCGTATACGTAACCTCCAGGTCGCGTGTATCCCCATAGGTGTTCGCCGAGGACGCCGATACATTCACCGCCGCGGAGACCGAATTCGACGTTAATGTGATGGCGGCCGAAGCATTCGACAAGGCATTACTGCCCGCCAGTGAGCTGTCATTCACAGACAGCACGAACACTTTATAGCTGACGCCATTACGAATCGCGGAACCGTCTACGTCCCTCGCATCCGCTCCCAGTGTCACACTCAGGTTGCTGCCCGTCTTGCTTACAACAGTCGAATCCGAGTAGGACACATTATTCGCGCTGTTCAGGTTGAAGCGATCAGCGCTGGCGGCCTTGACGACGAGCACCCGGTAATGATTAATTCTCGATTCGTCGCTCGCTTTGTTGAAGTTAACGAGCAGATCACGCCCATCTCCATTATCGCTCACATCGCTCACATTAACATTCGTGACCGCGCTGCTGCCCATATTATTGGTCAGAGTAAGAGTCGAAGAAGCGGACGATAGCGCGTTCTGATAATTAGCCCGATCATTGCCAATCGCCAGTACGTAGATGCGGTACTGCTGCCCGGTCGTAATCAGATTACCCTGTGTATCCCGCATGCTCGATGGCAGAACCAGCGTCTGATCGGAACCGGATTTGCTCACTTCATAATAATTGCCGTAAGCGACATTATTCGCTGTATTCAAATTAAATGTCGACGAGCTGCGGCTCAGATTGTGAACGAAGATACGATAGAACTGCACCTTGGACTCATCCGAGGAGCGTTTGAACGCCACCCGAATATCCCGACCGTCTCCATAGTCACTAATGTCCTCCACCTTGGTGACCGAAGGCGCTGTAATGGTTGTGCTCTCCTTCAGAGTAATCGCCGAAGAGCTGGACGACAGACTGTTCGATGCTCGAGATGCGTTGTCGCTCACCGCCAAGACGAAGACGCGGTACGATACGCCGCTACGAATATATTCTCCTGAGGTATCGCGGGCATCTGACGGCAGTATCGTCGATAGTGTGCCCGCTCCCGTCTTATTCACTAACGTGTAGTTGGATGAGTTGACATTATTCGCCATAGCGACATTAAAGCCGCTAGCGTCCTGCGCCTTCACAACAATGACACGATAATGGGCAATATTGGATTCGTTGGATGCCTTCGTGAAGCTCACCGATAGATCCCGTCCGTCCCCATAGTCGCTTACATCGCTAACTCTTACGCTTGTTGCGCTCGGTACGGATGATAGCACCGACAGGGTGACCAGCGACGAGCTCGACGACAACGAATTCGAGAAGCTGGTGTTGGCATTGCCGACTGCCATAACGAAGAATCGGTACGACTCGTTGCGTTTCAATACATTGCCCTGTATATCTCTCATGCCTGAGCCAAGCGCTACACTTAAGTTATAGCCCGTCTTGCTGACCGTCGTATAATTGTTGCTGCTCACTCCATTGGCCGTTGCGAGCGTAAAGCTGCTGACTTTGCTGCTTGGCACCGCAAACACACGGTAGGCGCTCACCTTGGATTCATCATTGGAGCGATTGAATTTGACGACCAGGTCACGGCTGTCCCCGTAGCTGTAGGCATTGTCCACACCTGTAATCACCGGAGCTGTCGGCGCCAGGCTGGATGAGCCAATGCTGAACACGTCCGATCCGGCAGACAGTTGGCCTGCCTGCTGGGCTGTGTTAGAGGTGACAGAGTATACATATACGCGGTAGGACACGCCTGCGCGGATGAGATCGCCCGAGGTATCACGCGAGCTGGACGACAGCGAAGTGCTCACCACCGATGTAGACGTCTTGCCCAGCGACGTGTAGTTGGAGCTGGATACATTGGCTGCTACTGTTGCATTGAAGCTGCCTGCGTTCTGCGATTTAACGACAAATACACGATAGCCGGATACATAGGTCTCATTTATCGCACGATTAAAGCTAACGGATATGTCCCGGCCATCCCCGTAGCTAGAATTGATGCCCACTTTGACATTGCTAGCTGCCGCAGGCGAAGCATTCGCCGCGACCGCCACTGTCGAGGATGCCGAGGACAAGGCGGATTGGTTATTGAGATTGCTTACTGCCAGCACATACAACACATAGGACTGGCCGCTCGTAATATAGCTGCCGTCTGTATCTCTCGTATCTGCCGAGAGCGTCAGACGTTTATCCCCACCATCCTTGGATACTTGTGTGTAGATGTTGCTCGACAGTGAGAGCGCCCGGTTCACGTTGAAGGAGGAAGCATTGGATGACTTCACTACATAGACTCGGTAATGATTAATATTGGCTTCCTGCTGCGACTTGGTGAAGCGCACCTCAATATCCCGGCCATCGCCTTGCTGGCCGATGATGGAAGCAGAGACAGACGACGGCGCATAGACCTTGGATGAGGTCTTAATATACACGCTCTGTGCGGCTTCATCCCAGCGGACATCCTCGCCGAGTGCTTCACTTACGAAACGAACAGGCACCAGTGTCCGGTAATTCAATGTGCGCGCAGGCACATCCATATAGACCGTCGTGTTATTAATCGTGGCGGCCTTCGACCCCAATGTCAGCTTGATGGTCGTGCCGCCCTTCTGTGCTACGATGGTCTCCGTTTTACTGTTCCAGGTTACCTTGGCATCCAGAGCCTCGAAGATCGCGCGCAATGGCACCAATGTCCGATAATTGATGACCGCTGGCCCTTGATCAGTCTGAAGCTCCGAACCGTCAATATAGATTTTAATCTGTGAGCTAGCCGCATGTACCGGTGCTGACGGGTGCACTGCAGCCCATAACAGCGATACACCAAGTAAAGCGGATGCGATCCTTTTCATCTCAACAGCCTCCAAAATTCAGTTTATTTCCATGTTGCCTACTATCCATTTACTTATAAAGGACTTTGATGAGTAGACGCTGCGGCACAGGCAAAAGTTGCTATCGAAAGAGAAATTTTTTTGTATCGGCAACTAGAGCCAGCCTGACGGCTTCACCGTCAGGCTTGGTAACATGCTCTATAGAATAGAATTCTTATCAGGCTCTAGTACTCTAACTGGCTGCCCTGATTTCTCAATTCATCCATCGTAATGATCTGGTCCTCCGGCACCTCGATTTTGAATTCCACCGCTTCATTCAGGTTGGCATAGCTGTTCACAATGCTCAGCACCAGCTTGGCCGGATCACCGTCAACCATAAAGCTCATATCTGCTTTGACATCCTGGTATGTCAGGTAGTTCTTATGGATTCCGCCAACCAAGGAAAACTCATTAATGGTCAGCTCCTTCTTCATCTCCTCCAGACCCTTCTTCCATACCTCTGCATCTTCCCCGGAAAGCTCTTTCTTCGACGACTCAATATCTTTCTTCGTAACATCGAGAATCTTCATGTAGCTCTCATTGCCAGCCAGCATATCAAGAATCTCAGGCAACGACTTCTCCATAAATGTCAGCACCGCCGACTCAAAGTTACTCTGATTCACAGATACCTTGATCGCCTTATTCAGCTCTAGCCCCTCAGGCAGCGCCTTCAGCTCTTCCTTGCTAAGCTGCTGGAAATACTGCTTGCTATCCAGATGCTTGAGTACAATAGACGTCACATCCTGGACAAGCTTCTGCTGCAGCTCGGGATTGTATGCCGGAACCTTCATTTCCTCTTGCTTGGCTAGCTCCTCGAGATCAATCTCCACGAACTTTCCAGCCACTTCGCCCATAGGCACCATAGGGATTTTCGGAACCTTAATCCAGAACTTCTCCTTGGTGAATACCATCGGCACAGTCAGATTGAAGGAAAGATCGCCAGACAGCGCAATATCCGCTGTAACCTCCATGCGCATCGGCTCGGCCTGATAGGTGCCGTTCATATCAATCTTCAGATTTTGCAGCAAACCAAGCACCATAGCGCCCTCAGGGCCTTCGTTCTCCAAGAAAGCCTCGGGCAGTGTCAGTTCGTCCAAATTAACTGATGTAGAAAATGTGTATGATTTCAATCCCATCGTCTTCTCAAGCGCGCCCTGTATGGTCTCCTGTGGTGTTGCCCGCAGCCCGCAGCCTGCCACGAAGATCAGAAGGGCAGCCATCATGAGCACCCATTTCAATCCCATCTTACGATTCAATGTTGTTCCCTCCTATTCGCAAGTCATCCCTTATTGTAATATAAATTGGATGGAACGGAAAGGAATTTTTAGAGTAGAATTCTAAAATTATATTAAAGATAGTCGTAAATTTCGACAAAAAACCTCCCGTTCAGATCTGTATCGATCCAAACGAGAGGCTAATATTCGACAGATGTATACGTAACACGTTGCCCTTCTTAGGGGAGCATGCAAACTCCCTAGCCTTCGGCATTGTTATGCCGTGTATGGTTGGCCTGCTTGACCTTCTTCGAGCCGGATAACGGCTCTTGCTGGCCTTCACCGCGATTGCTTGCGTGCTGCTCGTCAGTTGCCCCAGGAACAGGCTGACTCTTGGGCTTACCCATCTTTAAACCCCCTTGCTTGAAAATATATGCTCAGTGCTGCCTCTGCACGTCTAAGGCTGCTCCAGATCAGCAGGCTCGTCGTGATTGAGCGCGTCCTGATGCCTGCGGTCATTCTTATCCTGCTGGAGCTGCTGCGCGTGATGGCTGTTCACTGTCTGCTCTGCCAGATCCTTGGCTACGCCTTGCAGGTTTTTATCCACATGTCCCTTTGCTTGCGTCATTTGTCCTGCCTCCTATGCATGGGTGAGCTGCTGCAACGCTTGTGCGCACTCGTGAAGATGGCGGGTATAGTCCTGAATTAGCTCCTGCAGCATCGGAGTACGCTCATCGATATTGCGTCCATCCTTCTCCACATCGATGAATTGTGCCTTGATCTCTCGGCTATCCACGTACTCTACCTTGAAATCAAGCGAGTAGTCTTGCCGTCCCGCTACATGAATAGATATGTGCAATGCATTATGCTGCGCTTCATCCACCCGAACCTCGATCGCATCGCCAGGCTCGAGCATTGTAGGCAATGTACGCTGCCACGCATCTGCCAACGCCTGCTGTTCAATCTGCAATGAATCCTTCTTCATGATTGTTCCACCTCCATCATCTATTAAGATGCATCAAGCGGGCAGGATCAATACATGGCTCCTAAAGACAAAAAAAACCTGCCGCAAGCCGGCAGGCTGAATCGTTAAGTTATGGCGGAGAGAGTGGGATTCGAACCCACGTGGGCTTGCACCCTAACGGTTTTCAAGACCGCCCCGTTATGACCGCTTCGGTATCTCTCCATAGAATTATTGAATCGCCACAAATAAGATTATATCACAGTCGAATTGAAAGATGCAACTGAAAATGACAGGCTGAGTGAAGCGAGCATACCCCACTCTACTCGGCCTGTCCTGTAATGCAGGTTACTTCTTCGGTGTAATCCGCTCCACATTGCCCATATACGGACGCAGTGCTTCGGGAATGATCACCGATCCATCCTCTTGCTGATAGTTCTCCAGAATGGCGGCCACCGTCCGACCGACAGCCAGACCGGAGCCATTGAGCGTATGGACGAACTCTGGCTTGCTCTTTGGCTCAGGACGATACCGGATACCCGCGCGGCGCGCCTGGAAATCCTCAAAGTTCGAGCAGGATGAAATCTCGCGATACATGCCGCTCTCCGGCAACCACACCTCAAGGTCATAGGTTTTTGCCGATGTGAATCCAATATCGCCTGAACACAGTGTAACTACCCTGTAGGGCAACCCGAGCAGTTGCAGGATTTTCTCAGCGTTGGCCGTCAGCGTCTCCAGCTCATCGTAGGAGTCCTCCGGCTTGACCAGCTTCACCATCTCCACCTTGTTGAACTGGTGCTGACGAATCAGACCGCGCGTATCTCTGCCCGCCGATCCGGCCTCTGAGCGGAAGCAAGCGGAATAGGCTACGAAATACTTCGGCAGATCCTCTGCCGCAAGAATCTCCTCGCGATGCAGGTTCGTTACTGGAACCTCTGCTGTCGGGATCAGGAAATAATCCGTGTCCGCAATCTTGAACACATCTTCTCCAAACTTCGGCAGTTGGCCTGTGCCAACTAGACTATCACGGTTGACGATATACGGCGGCAGCACCTCTTCATAGCCATGCTGGTCGCTGTGCACATCCATCATAAAGTTGATAAGCGCACGCTCCAGCCTGGCGCCAAGCCCCTTGTAGAAGACGAAGCGAGAGCCTGTCACCTTGGCAGCCGCTTCAAAGTCCAGCAGTCCCAAATCCTGCGCGACATCCCAATGCGCCTTGGGCTGGAAGGAAAATGCTGTAGGCTCGCCTACTCGGCGAATCTCCACATTATCCTCCTCCGATGCTCCGATCGGCACACTTTCATGCGGGACATTCGGAATGGACAGCAGCAGCTCATCAAGCTGAACCTCCAGCTCCCGCACTTCCTCATCCAGCTCCTTGATTCGGTCGCCTACCTCACGCATTTCTACAATGAGCGCCTCAGCGTCCTGTCCAGCTTTCTTTAGCTTCGCGACCTCCTGGGACACCGTGTTCCTCCGGCTCTTCAGTTGCTCGCTCTCTTGCTGCAGCTCGCGGCGCTTGCCATCGAGCGCTGGAAATTGTTCGATCGCATTCGCCGAGGCTCCGCGCTTATGCAGCGCCTCCTGAACCTTCGCAAAGTCATTTCTCAGCAATCTTATATCTAACACAACAATACAGGCCCCTCTCTACAGGGTTTAGTTAACTTGGACTGCCGCTTCCCGCGCCATCTCCAGGAAGTATGCATGGAGCCGAAAATCATCCGTTAGCTCTGGATGGTAGGAGCAGCCCAGCAGGTGGCCTTGGCGAGCCGTCACGATCTCTCCCTTATAGGTCGAAAGTACCTGTACAGCAGAACCAACATCGACGATTAACGGCGCACGAATGAATACCGCACGCACCGACTCTTCGATGCCTTCCACGGTCAGATCGGTCTCAAAGCTCTCACGCTGGCGGCCAAAAGCATTACGGGCGACCGTAATATCCATCAGCTTGAGGTGAGCCTCCTCATCCCCCGCTATACGCTCGGCCAGCACGATCAGTCCTGCGCAGGTGCCGAACAGCGGCTTCCCCTGCGCCGAAAATTGCTGGAGCGCTTCTACAAAGCCGTATTTGCGCATCAGCTTGCCAATCGTCGTGCTCTCCCCGCCAGGAATGATGATCCCGTCCAGCTCAGCAAGCTGATCGATTGTCTTGACAGCAACGGCTTGTCCACCTGCCGCCTCGATGCTTCTCATATGCTCGGCTACAGCTCCCTGCAACGCAAGAACCCCAATTTTCATGATGCTTGCCTTCTTTCCTTAGCCATTACAGACCGCGATCTTGCATGCGCTCCGCTGCATTCAGCTTGGAGATTTCAATGCCTTTCATCGGTGTGCCCAGGTTCTTGGACACTTCGGCAATCAGCTTGTAATCCTGGTAATGGGTTGTTGCTTCCACGATCGCGCGCGCGAATTTCTCCGGGCTGTCCGACTTGAAGATTCCGGAGCCGACGAATACGCCGTCAGCGCCCAGATGCATCATCAACGCCGCATCCGCAGGAGTAGCCACGCCACCGGCAGCGAAATTGACGACAGGCAGCTTGCCTGTCTCATGCACGCCAAGCAGCAGCTCATAGGCGACACCCAGCGTCTTCGCCTCATGGTACAGCTCGTCCTTGGACAGATTCTGCACCTTGCGGATCTGACCATTAATCAGGCGAAGATGGCGAACAGCCTCAACGATGTTGCCGGTTCCCGGCTCGCCCTTCGTGCGCAGCATGGACGCGCCCTCCTGGATACGGCGCAGCGCCTCGCCCAGGTCCTTCGCCCCACATACGAACGGAATGGTGAACTCATGCTTGTCGATATGGAAGACCTCGTCCGCAGGCGTCAGCACTTCGCTCTCATCGATATAATCCACGCCCATCGACTCAAGCACCTTGGCCTCTACATAATGCCCGATTCTGGCCTTGGCCATAACTGGAATCGATACGACCTTCATCACTTCCTCGACGATTGTCGGATCAGCCATACGAGCTACGCCGCCAGCCGCACGAATGTCGGAAGGAACACGCTCCAGAGCCATTACTGCTGTTGCGCCTGCTGCTTCCGCAACCTTTGCCTGCTCTGCGTTCATGACGTCCATGATGACGCCGCCTTTTTGCATTTCTGCCATACCGCGTTTTACGCGCGAAGTGCCGGTTTCCATCTTTCTCTTTGCCTCCTAAGTAGGTTCAATTTCCGTCATATCTCTAGCCATTAATTTTACCGCAACCCAGACAAATCGACAAGATTAAAACAGATTCACGATCCCTTGGAAGATGCTGACGAAGAAATCTTTAATTCCGCGGAACATCAGCCTCCACCAGCTTCCTTTTTCCACTTCTTCATTCGTAATCAGGTTGACCGTCTTGTCTGTGGTCTTGCCGTTGGCATCGGTGTATTGGTACGTTACCGTACCAACAACTGTGTTCGCCGGGATCGGAGCAACAAGCTCCTCAGGCGCCTTAATATTGCTAGACAGCAGTTCAATCTTGGGCTCCGCGCCCTTCTTCACGACGAAGCTGATGTCCTGTTGAGCGACTACCGGCACCTCAGTCTGTACACCCTTCTTCACCGGTACAGTCTCAAGCGTTGCTACAGCCGTCTTGGGCGCAACCATCGTCTTCACCTGGAAATTATCGAAGCCATAATCCAGCAGCTTGGCCGTCTCGCGGAAGCGGTCGTACTGGGAGCCTGTGCCCATGACGACACTGATCAGGCGCATGCCGTTACGCTGTGCAGTTCCTGTAAAGCAGTTGCCAGCTTGTGTCGTATGGCCTGTCTTCATGCCATCCAGACCCTCATATGCAAACTGCTTGAGGCTTGCATTGTTCTTATTTCCCTCTAGCATCCAGTTGTAGTTCACCAATTCCTTATCATCCCGCTCGCGGAATCGATAGGATGTGATACTGGAATACTCCAGAAACTCGGGGTGTTCCTTCAGTATGTGATATGCGAGCAACGCAGAATCCTTGGCGGACATGACCGTCTCGCCGCTGATCGACTGCGGCTGATACTCGGGCTTTAGATCCTCTCGGTCTAGACCCGTCGCATTAATAAAATGCGCAGTCTCCAGCCCAAGCTCCTGCGCCGTCGCATTCATCCGCTGCGCGAACGCTTCCTCTGTCCCGGATATGCGCTCAGCCAGAGCGATCGACGCATCATTGGCCGAACCGACGGCCATCGCAATGAATAATTCCTTGACCGTATGCTTATCGTTCTCTGCGAGGAAGACATGAGAGCCTGCGCGCGTCGTCGTTGCAGCATTCTTGCCCACAGTTACAACATCATCCCAATTCAGATTACCGGCCTTGATCTCTTCCATTACAATATACTCGGTCATCATCTTCGACATGCTTGCAGGCGGCAGCGCTTCATCCGCATTCACGGAGAAGAGGATCTGGCCTGTCGCGGCATCCATCAAGATCGCGGAGCTGACATTCAGTCCCAACTCATTCTCTACATACTTTCGCTTCTCTGCTGCCTGGGCAGGGGAGGCTACGCCCATCAGAAGCATGCACACAACCATCATTACTGCAATAGCCGGCTGCCATAGCCTTACCGAACGGCTACGTCTCAAATCGTCCCTCTCCTTCATCCGTTATTTACATTCTCATATTGTAACACAAATAAACGGACATGGGCTAACCATCAACGCCAGCTTTGACAGAAACTGTGCCTCCCCAGATTAGAAACTTCACATAACGAAGACAGGCCAGAGATGAGCAGCAATTGTTACATCTGCTCCTATCTCCAGCCCGTCCAGTTCTTACCTTATGGCGCATTATTCCTTACAGGGAGTAGTTCGGCGCTTCCTTCGTAATCTGAACATCATGCGGATGGCTCTCACGCAATCCCGCACCTGTAATGCGTACAAACTGTGTATCATTGCGCAGCTCCTCAATGCTCTGCGTGCCGCAGTAGCCCATACCGGAGCGCAGCCCGCCCATCAACTGATGCACCGTGTCAGCGAGCGGCCCCTTATACGGCACACGACCCTCAATGCCTTCAGGAACCAGCTTGTTCTCGTTCTCCTGAAAATAACGATCCTTGCTGCCTTCCTTCATCGCGCCCAGCGAGCCCATGCCGCGGTACACCTTGAATCGGCGCCCTTGATAGATCTCCGATTCGCCCGGGCTCTCCTCCGTACCCGCCAACAGGCTGCCGACCATAATTGCGCTCGCCCCGGCAGCAATCGCCTTCGTAATATCACCCGAATATTTGATGCCGCCATCAGCAATGATCGGGATGTTATACTCACGAGCAACCGATGCGCAATCATAGATAGCAGTAATCTGAGGCACACCAATCCCGGCGATAACACGGGTCGTACAGATCGAGCCCGGCCCAATGCCCACCTTGACAACCGATGCGCCAGCCTCGATCAGATCGCGAGTCGCTTCTCCCGTTGCCACATTGCCTGCGATGATGGTCAGATCAGGGTAGCTCGCACGCAGCCTTTTTACCATCTCGATAACATTGCGCTGATGACCATGCGCCGTATCCACCACAAGCACATCTACGCCAGCCTGTACGAGCGCCTGCGCGCGCTCAGGCGTATCCTTAGCGATGCCGACCGCAGCGCCGCACAGCAGCCGGCCGTGCTCGTCCTTAGCCGCATTCGGGAACTGGATCGCCTTCTCGATGTCCTTGATCGTAATGAGACCCTTCAGACACTTATCCTCATCAACGAGCGGAAGCTTCTCGATCTTATGCTTCTGCAGCAGAACCTCTGCTTCCTCTAACGTCGTGCCGACAGGAGCCGTCACCAGCTCTTCATGTGTCATCACATCGCTAATCTTCATCGAATAATCATGTACAAAGCGCAGATCGCGGTTCGTAATAATACCTACAAGCCGGTTATCATTATCTACAATCGGAACACCTGAGATCCGGTATTTGCCCATCAATTCCTCAGCATCATAGACATGGTGGCTCGGAGTGAGCGAGAACGGATTCGTAATCACGCCACTTTCCGACCTCTTGACGCGATCTACCTCCTGCGCCTGCTCAGCAATCGACATATTTTTATGAATAACGCCGATACCACCTTCTCTAGCCATAGCGATTGCCAATGCGGATTCGGTGACAGTATCCATTCCTGCGCTGATGACAGGAATATTCAGTTTCACCTTAGGGCCAAGCTGCACGGACAAATTAACTTCGCGCGGCAGCACCTCGGATTTGCGAGGGATCAGTAATACATCGTCAAACGTTAAGCCTTCCTTGACGAATTTGTTTTGCCACACAACGGTGTTCCTCCTTGAAATGCAATATGATGAAAATTGGACCGCAGGTCCAGATATTATTGCAATATTATCAGAGGGGTTAGGGGCTGTCAAGGATTGAGCCGCAAGCTTTCATTCTGTTTTCAACAATCCTCCTCCGCTGCTTGTTTATGGGCCTGGCCTCCGGCCGACAAACCAACATCATCGCGGATGGAGGATAGCATAACCACGCTTCTACTGAACGATCTGTCGCCAGATTTGTTTCAGTTTCTCCTCAGCCGAGTTTCCGTGAGCTCGGAGTGAATATAAATAATGATGTCCACTCTCCTCCTGATTCTCCACGATCCACGTCAGTTCTACGCTCTGCCCACCCTCATCACGGGTCATAATCGCTTCCTTCCCGTTCTCCTCCAACATCGTTTTCTCCATTTGAATATGTTCCTCCGCGTACCCCTTACTCCCATGCTGGAACAGATTCGTTACCCGTAACGATACTTCTTCCTCACCCTTTACGTAATCCATCGTAAAAGCCCAGAACTCCTTGTTGAACGCTACCGGCAGCACAGCGTAATCCTGGCCGGATTGCCTCGCTATCTCCTGCAATTCCTGTACGACCTCCTGTCTCTCCTTTTCCGACAGATTCCCCTCTCTCCTCGACGGCTCAAAAATAATAGTGCCACTCTTAAATGTATAACCGCTCGCTAGTTCACCAGGCAGCTCCAACTGAGGACGATTCAGCTTGGCGAAGAGCTCCTTTTCATCTGTGAATGTATGGGGAGTAAGCTTCAGTTCAAATAAATGATGGGGATTATCCGGGACAACATAGATGAAAGCTGCTTCCCCGTCCCCCATCGTATCCCAGATCTGATTCGTCCTGCTCCGACGTGGTAGATCCGCAAGCTCATCCTCCGTCATCGAATGTTGCTTAAAAGTCCCCTCTTCATGTACGACATCGCCTGTCCGATCCTTCAGATATAAGAATGCTGTGGAGCCAAAGGCAGATGATACGGCCAGCAGCATGCCAGCCATGACTAATAGTTTAACTTTATGCTTCATATAGAATCTTCCTTTCTCGATCTGTTGATGGGATATTTGTTGCATTACAACTGCGGTCAACTCTGGTTCAGGTGGCTGCTTTCTTTGCAAGAGCCGCTTCAGCTCCTGATCCCTTTGCTCGATGGTCATAGCTGGTCTCCCCTTTCACCTCACGAAAATAGCTGCGAAATTTTGCTGCGGTTCGCTCATACCGTTTGCGCAGTGTGGCAGGCCTTGTCTGCAAGATGACTGCCATTTTGTCATAGCTCATATCCTCCACACAACGCAAAATCAACAGGTTCCTCTCTTCACCAGTAAGTTTGCTCATCGCTCTGTGCACCTCCTCATCAAAGTAGGTGGCATCGATCTGTTGATCCACATGCCGATGATCCTTGTCCCTTTGATAAAAGAATGGGAGATACCTTGCAAGCTTTCGTTTGCGCAGCAAGTCAATGCACTGATGATAAGCAATCTTGTACAACCAAGCCTCTGCTGACTGGCGGTTGTTATACCTCTCCAAGCTGCGGTAGAGCTTCAGAAACGTCTCCTGCGCACAGTCTTCAGCCTCCGCAGCATGTTGCAGCATATGATAGCAGTAATAGTAGATCGGTTTCTGATAGCCCCGCACCACTTGGCTAAAGGCCTCACGATCTCCTTGCAATACGCTAGCAATCACCTGCTGCCATTCTGTATCCGTCAATTTGTCTCCCTCCTTATACCTTTACTACGAACCGACCCTCCTCGAATGTGACATTTTGCCGCTATCACTTCTTAATTAGTTCCTTAGCTATACTTTTCAGTTCCTTATCGCTGACTCTATCCTTCGCATCCTTCACATTACTCCATGAAGACAACTTGTATTGCAGCTTCTCACCGGTCTTGGGCTGCTCTACCACCCATGTGAGATCAGCGGTTCCCGCTTCCTTATCACTAGTGACCAGAACCTCGGCCATATTGATGGAGATGACGGTTTTAGACACCGCATTATTCTCCTCTACGTAAGATGTCACAATCCCTTTGCCTGCATTGTACACATCTAGGACCAACTCTTTTTTCCCTAGCTTGTAGAACATGCGAGCATTCATTAGCCGATCCGTAGTTTTAATCGGCATGACTGCATATTCCTTCTTGGCAGCAGCCGCCTGCTTCTGTAGCTTCTGAGCCAGCTCTATTTTTTCCTTATCTGTATAGGGCTTATCGTAAGCCGTATTGCTCATGAGTATCTCCGCATGGCTGAACTTGAAATTTCCCGGCAACTTGCTCGGCACAGATACGCCAGAAGACTTAAGCTTATTCCGCACCTCATCAATTTTCGTCAACGTCTCATTGTTGGCCCGAATATGCAGTTGTTGCTCCGGATTATTCTTCGCCACATAGATAACAGCAGCTTCCCCGCTTTTAATCTCATGATCCCACACATAATTAACAATCTTCAGTTGCTTCAGCTCATCCTCCGAAGACTTTCTAGGGTGGATTTCCTTATTAGACTTCTCCTGATATACAATCTCTCCCTTGCTGTTCTTCAGAGATGAGAACTGCGGTGCTCCTAAGGCCGAGGAAACGGCCAACAGCAGCCCGGCGACGACTAATAATTTTATTTTATGCTTCATGTCTGATCTTCCCTTCCTCCATCTTGTTTTGTTGGTGCTTACTCTCTACTACGAAGGAGCAAGGTCATAATGTGACAGCTAGTAATGTATGAACAG